>CP063848.1:3431068-3742984 GCA_015277795.1 Massilia sp. UMI-21
AGACCGTCGGCAACAACACGGTGGCCGACATCCCGCTGGTGAGCAGCGGCGGCGGCACCGTCCTCAGCGCCCAGGTGCCGACCGGCGTCGGCCTGCAGGTCAGCGGTTCGGCGGCGCCGGGCGGCGTGGCCGACGCGATCACCAACCTGATCCGCGAGATCAAGGGCGTGACCGCGGCCGGCTCGCATGACCAGGCCCAGATGACGGGCGGCGGTTCCGGCTTCCTGTCGAGCCTCCCGCAGGATGCCAACCTGCTGGTGCAGACCGTGGTGCCGACCGTGGCGCCGGGCGCCGGCGCCGCCGGCCCACTGGTGATCCAGGGCGCCGTCCCCGGCACCGGCGGCCCGCTGTCGGCCCTGGTGATCGACGCCAAGGGCCTGCCGGCCGGCTCGACCATCCTGCTGCAGAACGTCGACTTCGCGGCGATCGTGGGCAGCGTCACCGTGACCGGCGGCGCCGGCGCGCAGACCGTGTGGGGCGACGGCGCCAGCCAGACCATCATGCTGGGCGAGGATGACGACGTCCTGCACGGCGGCGCCGGCAACGACAGCGTCGGCAGCGCCGGCGGCAACGACAAGGTCTATGGCGACGAAGGCGACGACATCGTGTTCGGCGGCCTGGGCGACGACCTGGTCGATGGCGGCAGCGGGTTCGACACCGTGCAGCTGGTGGGCAGCGGGCGGGCCGACTACACGGCGCGCTTCGTCGATGGCCACCTGGTGCTGGCCCACGGCAAGGATGGCGGCGGCGCGGACGGCACCGATATCGTCGCCAACGTCGAAGCGCTGCGCTTCACCAACGCGGCGGCCGACACCTCCGTGCGCGGCAGCATCGAACGCCTGTATGAAGCGGTCCTCGGGCGCGACGCCGACACGGCCGGCGTGGACGCCTGGCTGGCCGCGGTCGGCAAGGGCGCCTCGCTGCTGGACGTGGCGGCCGACATGCTGGCCAGCGGCGAAGCGCAGTTGCAGGCTGGCGGCGATGCCGACTTCGTGACGGCGCTCTACAGCCGCAGCCTGGAGCGCAGCGTGGACGCCGGCGGCCTGCAGTACTGGACCGACGCCCTGGCGGCAGGCACGGTCAGCCGTGCAGGGTTGACGCTGCTGGTTGCCGAATCGGCCGAGAAGCTGGCCAAGCCGGTGAGCCTGGACATCGAGGTCGGCGACACCGACATCGGCACCCTGGTGCGCCTGTACGCCACGCTGTTCGACCGCGCGCCGGACAGCGCCGGCATCAACCACTGGCTGTCGCTGTCGGAAGCCGGCGTCTCGCTCGATCGCATCGCCGACCACTTCCTGGCCTCGGACGAAGCCGTGGCGGCCTATGGCGCCCTGGATAACCGGGCCTTCACCGCCGCCCTGTACCAGCAGTCGATGCACCGCAGCGGCAGCGATGTGGAAGTGTCGTACTGGACCGGCCTGCTCGACAACGGCAGCCTGGACCGCGGCGACGTGCTGCTGCAGTTCGCCGAATCGAACGAGAAGGTGAGCCTGGTCGGGGTCGTCGGCACCAGCCTCGATGGTGCGCCGACGCTCTGAGCTGCAGATCGGATGTACTGAAAGACCGGGCCCCGCGCCCGGTTTTTTTTCGACCTGCCGCCACCAGCCAGCGCGGCACAGACCCTACCCAGGACACATAAAGCACGCACTGCACCCGAAAGCCGTAGACATGCGTGTCTAGACATACTATTCTAGACCTACGATATCGCCAACCTCGAGGACGCTCATGCCGCGCAAACCCGATACCCCCAAGCCGACCCCGGCCGAACTCGAACTGCTGCAGGTCCTGTGGCCGCTGGCCTCCGGCACCGCCAAGCAGGTGCACCAGGAAATGCAGAAGATCAAGCCGGAGGTCACCTACGCCACCGTGCTGCGCCTGATGCAGATCATGCACGGCAAAGGTTTGCTGGTGCGCGACGAGAGCGAGCGTTCGCATGTCTACGCCCCGGCCCACGCCCAGGATTCGGTCGAGACCAATCTGCTCAAGGACCTGATGCAGCGTGCCTTCGCCGGCTCCGCCAAGGCGCTGGTGCTGGCCGCGCTCAAGAGCGGCATCTCGAAGAAGGAACGCGAAGAGATCGAGCAGCTCCTGCGCGAGGACACGCCTGCGGACAAGCACGGAGGGAAACAATGAACGCCGCCGACCTGATCGCCAGCATCGGCTGGACCCTGGTGCATTTCCTGTGGCAGGGTGCGCTGATCGGCTGCGCCACCGCCGTGCTGCTGACGATACTGCGCAATGCGCGGCCGGAAGCGCGCTACCTGGTCGCCTGTTCCGGACTGTTCCTGTGCCTGGCCTGGCCGGCAACCGAACTGTGCTTGCGCCTGATGGACGGCAGCGGCACCGGCGGCGACGCGATGATGCTGTTCGCCGCCGGCCTGGTGGCCGGTACGCCGGTAGACGAGAGCTGGGGCGCCCTGCTCGCCGACCAGCTGACGCCGATCGTCGCCACCTGGGCCGTCTGCGCACTGGCGATGGCCGGGCGCATGGTGCTCGGCCTGCTCTGGATCGGCCGCGCCGCCGCGCAGGAACGCATCGATCCGGCCTGGCAGGCACGCGTCGACGGCCTGGCCGCCCGGTTCGGCATCGACCGCAGCGTGCGCCTGCGTGTGGTGGAACGCCTCGGCAGCCCGGTCACGGCCGGCTGGTGGCGTCCCGTAGTGCTGGTGCCGGCCGCGCTGGTCGCGGGGATGCCGGCCCAGCTGCTGGAGGCGCTGCTGGCCCATGAACTGGCCCACATCAAGCGTCACGACTATGTGGTGAACCTCGGCCAGAACCTGGTCGAGACCCTGTTCTTCTACCACCCGGCGGTCTGGTGGATCTCGCGACGCGTCCGCGTCGAACGGGAACAGATCGCCGACGATTTCGCGGCACGGATACTAGGCGAACCGCGGCGCCTGGCCCTGGCCCTTTCCGAGCTGGAGAAACGCCAGTTTTCCAACCACCACCTGGCCCAGGCGGCCAACGGAGGAGATCTTATGTCACGCATCAAACGCTTGATTCGCCCTGACACACAAACCTTGAACTGGAAGGCGGCGATTCCCGTCCTGGGACTGGCCGCCATCGGCGCCGCGGCATTCGCGCATGCGGCGCCGGCTGCCGCGCTGGTGAAACCCGAAAAACCTGCCATTGCCAATTTCGAGACCTGCAAGCGCCCCCACTACCCGGCCGAATCGCTCAAGCAACATCATACTGGCACCGTCAGCCTCGGCTTCCTGGTGGCGAAGAACGGCGAGGTGAAGAACACCAAGATCACAAACTCGTCCGGCCACGTCGCGCTCGACGAAGCGGCCCGCACGGCGCTGGCGAAGTGCACGTTCAAGCCGGCCACCACCAAGGGCAAACCGGTCGAGGCCTGGACCGCCGTCCAGTACGTCTGGACGCTCGAGTAAGCTGACCGGACCCCATGTCGGGCGGCGGGTGGAGACGTCCTCTCGCTGCCCTGTATTCCACCAGCACGGATAACAATGAACATTCTTCAGACTCTGCTGTTTGCACCAGCCATGCTCGCCGTCCTGGCCTTCGACGCCAGCGCGGGCGACCAGGGCGGGCTCGACGAAGCGACACGTCAACAGGTGCTCACCGAACTCAGCGCAAAAGTCAGCGAAGCATACGTCTTCCCGGACAAGGCCAAATTGATCGTCGAGCGCCTGAATGCACAGGAAAAACGTGGCGCCTACCGGAAGGCAAAAGACCTCCAGCAGTTCGCCACCATGCTCACGGCCGACCTTCGCCAGCCGACCGGGGACAAGCATCTCGGCATCTGGTACAGCGCAAAGCCGGAGCCGGAGCCCGCCGGCGGCCCGGTGCAGTCGCCCGAGATGGATCGCATGATCGTCAATTATCTCAAGTCGAACAATTACGGCATTCGCAAAGTGGAAACCCTGCCTGGGAATATCGGCTACATCGACTTGCGCAGCTTCCCTTCCGCCCGGTTTTCCAAACCGGCGCTCGACGCGCTGATGACACTGGTTGCCGATACCGATGCGCTCATCGTCGACCTGCGCAACAATGGTGGTGGCGACCCTTACACCGTCGCCTACCTGGAGAGCTACCTGTTCGACAAACGCACCCACGTCAACGACATGGTTTGGCGCAAGGGCGATCGTACGGAAGCATTCTGGACCGAAGAGGAGGTCCCCGGAAAAAAATTCGGCGGCGAAAAGAACGTCTACGTCCTGACCAGCAAGGACACTTTTTCGGGCGCCGAGGGATTCAGCTACGAACTGCAGCAATTGCGGCGCGGCGTCATCGTCGGCGAGATCACTGGCGGCGGTGCCCATCCCGGCCAGCCTCACCGGATCCATCCTCAATTGCAGGTGTTCGTCCCGGCCGGCAGGGCAATCAACCCGGTCAGCAAGACCAACTGGGAAGGTAGCGGCGTCGTGCCCGACGTGCGGGTAAAGGCGGCGCATGCGCTGCGCACCGCCGAGCGCCTGGCCCTGACGGCGTTGCTGAAGTCGCCGCGCGACGACGAGCATGCGCAAGTGCTGCGCAAGCGCCTGGCCGCGCTGAAATAAAAAAGCCCACAGACGATCTGCGGGCCTTTGTGTACAACGCGGGGCAGGAACGCCGCCCCGCGTTTCTTACACCGCCGAGACGTCCAGCTCGCAGCCAGTCGCGCTCAAGACCTGCTCGACGCTCGCACCCGGCGCCAGCTCCACCAGCTTCAGACCGGTGTCGGTCACGTCCATGACGCCCAGGTCGGTGATGATGCGGTCGACCACGCCCACGCCGGTCAGCGGCAGGTCGCATTTCTTCAGGATCTTGTGGCTGGTCGTGCCGTCCTTGGCGGTGGCGACATGTTCCATCACCACGACCACGCGCTTGACGCCGGCCACCAGGTCCATCGCGCCGCCCATGCCCTTGACCATCTTGCCCGGAATCATCCAGTTGGCCAGGTCGCCCTGCTGCGACACCTGCATCGCGCCCAGGATCGCCAGGTTGATCTTGCCGCCGCGGATCATGCCGAAGGAATCGGCCGAGCTGAAGTAGGCCGCGCCCGGCAGCGCGGTCACGGTCTGCTTGCCGGCGTTGATCAGGTCTGCGTCCACCGCGTCGTCCGTCGGGAACGGGCCGATGCCCAGCAGGCCGTTTTCGGACTGCAGGAAGACCTCGATATCGTTCGGGACGTAGTTCGCCACCAGGGTCGGCAGGCCGATGCCCAGGTTCACATAGAAACCGTCCTGCAGTTCCTTCGCCGCACGCGCGGCCATTTCATCACGAGTCCATGCCATGTTCTGTCTCCGGTCTGATCTTAATTGGCGCGCACGGTGCGCTGCTCGATGCGCTTTTCCGGCGTCGGGTTGTGGACGATGCGGTGCACGAAGATGCTCGGGGTATGCACCTGGTCGGGATCGATCTCGCCGATCTCGACCAGCTCTTCGACTTCCACGATGCAGATCTTGCCGGCGGTGGCGACGTTCGGGTTGAAGTTGCGCGCGGTCTTGCGGTACAGGAGGTTGCCGGCCCGGTCGGCCTTCCACGCCTTGACCAGGGAGACGTCGGGCAGCAGCGCGTGTTCCATCACGTAGTGCTCGCCGTCGAATTCGCGGGTTTCCTTGCCCTCGGCGACGATGGTGCCGTAACCGGTCTTGGTGTAGAAGGCCGGGATGCCGGCGCCGCCGGCGCGCAGCTTCTCGGCCAGCGTGCCCTGCGGGGTGAATTCGAGTTCGAGTTCGCCGGCCAGGAACTGGCGCGCGAATTCCTTGTTTTCGCCGACGTAGGACGAGATCATCTTCTTGATCTGGCGGGTTTCCAGCAACTGGCCCAGGCCGAAGCCGTCCACGCCCGCATTGTTCGAAATGGCCGTCAGGTTCTTGACGCCGGAATCGCGCAGCGCCGCGATCAGCGCCTCCGGAATGCCGCACAGGCCGAAGCCGCCCACCGCGATGGTCTGGCCATCTGCCACGATGCCGGCCAGCGCCGACTTCGCATCAGGATACACTTTGTTCATACCCGTCCCTTTTATAGGTTAAGCCGAAAAGCTTTTTTCACTTCCAGAACCGGCGCGCTGCCGCAGCGGCGCCGATGTTTCCTCCAAGAGTCGATTCTCAGCATAAAATACGCTGAACCGAATAACAATACCGTAGAAATACGGGCCGGCCCGTCCATGAACCGAGCAGTCGATCCAAGTCAAGTGAGCCCAAGCGCAGTGCCAGCCCCCGCCATCGACTACGAAATGATATTCCAGCAGGCGCCGGTGGGAATGTGCGTGTCCTCGGATCGCGTGATCCGGTCCTGCAACCGGGCGCTGGCGGCGATGTTCGGCCATGCCGAAGGCGCGCTGAACGGGCAGTCGTTCAGCGTACTCTACCCGACCATGGACGAATTCCTGCGCACCGGCGACCGCATCGTGCCGATCATGAACGCCAGGGGACGTTATTCGGACGAACGCATCATGCGCCGCGCCGACGGCGAGCTGTTCTGGTGCCACGTGACCGGGCGCGCGCTCGATCCATCGCAACCGCTGGGGGCCGGCGTATGGACCTTCGAGGACGTCAGCGAGAAGCGGCCGGTGTCGGCCCAACTGACCCCGCGCGAGCGCGAGATCGCCGCCCTGCTGGTCGAGGGCAAGACCAGCAAGATGATCGCGCGCGACACCGGCCTGAGTCCGCGCACCGTGGAGATGCACCGGGCCAGCCTGATGCGCAAGTTCGCCGCGTCGACCTCGTCGGAACTGGTGCACAAGCTGGTGGGGGCGGGCTGAAGCCGCACCGGGATCAGCTTGCCGCGGGCAACAGCGCGCGCAACTTGGCCGGCAGCGGCCGCGACTTCTCGGCCTTGAAATCGATCCAAACTACCTTCGCGCCGCCTTCGGCATGCAGCGCGCCGGCCTGCCCGTCCGGGTCGACCAGGCGGATCTGGTGCGTGACCTCGATGCTCGAGCGCCCCGGCGGACCGACGAAGGTCGTGACTTCGATCTCGCCTGGATAGGTCAGCTGCTTGAGAAAGCTGCAATAGGCGTTGACGACGACCGGCCCTTCGCCGGGAAGATCCGGGTCGGGCAGCGCGCCGGCCTGCTCCAGCCAGGCGATGCGGGCCGACTCGATGTAGCGGAAATAGACGGTGTTGTTGACGTGTCCCATCGCGTCCATGTCGCCCCAGCGGATGGGAATTCTCATCGTATGGACCGGTTGCGGGATCGACTGCTTGCTGCTCATTGCTTCCTTACTGTGACAAACAAAAACACTACTGCGCCGTCATGCCGTCGTCGGCCGTGATGATGGCGCCGTTGATGAAATGGGCTTCCTCCGCCGCCAGCAGCAGGAGCAGGCCGTCGAGGTCTTCCGGGCGGCCCGGACGCTTGCGAGGCAGCATGTCGATCAGCTTGCGCCCCTGCTCGGTGTCGAAATAGTCCTCGTTCATTTCGGTGGCGATGTAGCCCGGGCAGATGGCATTGACGTTGATGCCGTACTTGCCCCACTCCACCGCCATCGCCTTGGTCATCTGGATCACGCCGGCCTTGCTCATGCAATACACGGCGATCTGGGGCAGCACGCGCAGGCCGGCGACCGAGGCGATGTTGATGATGCGGTGCTGCTTGCGCGGGTCGCCCTTGGCGCGCTGGATCATGCGCTTGGCGGTCTGCTGCGCGACGAAGAAGGCGCCGCGCAGGTTGGTGTCCATGATGTAGTTGTAGTCGTCCTCGGTGACGTCCAGCAGGCGCTGGGTATTCGAGACGCCCGAGTTGTTGACCAGGATGTCGATCGGGCCGGCCTCGGTCTCGGCGTGCGCGATGGCTGCCTTGATCGACCCCAGGTCGGTGACGTCCAGCCGCACCACATGGGCGGCGCCGCCGTCGGCCTCGATCTCGGCGCGCAGCTCCTTGAGCCGTTCGACCCGGCGCGAGGCCAGCACCACCTGGGCGCCGGCGCCGGCCAGCGCCTTGGCGAAGCGCGCGCCGAGCCCGCTGGACGCGCCGGTGACCATGGCGATTTTTCCTTCGTAATTGACTTCGATGCCCACGCGGCTCCCCTTCCTTGTCCAATTGCGAAGTGTGCATGATTACACAAATCACCAGTATTAGATTGCCCCATCTAATAATGTCCGTAAAATGGCGGCCAACATTGCATTCGGCAGTGAAAAAGTGCACACTCGTGCTTAAATTTTCCAACTATATTAAAAAAACCATGACTGAGCCAAGCAAACTTCTCGAACAATACGGACCGCGTGAAGCCATGGAGTACGACGTGGTCATCGTCGGCGGCGGCCCTGCCGGCCTGGCGGCAGCGATCCGGCTCAAGCAGCTGGCCACGGAAAAAGGCCGGGAAGTGTCGGTCTGCGTGCTCGAAAAAGGCGGCGAGCTGGGTGCGCACATCCTGTCCGGCGCGGTCATGGACCCGATCGCCCTCGACGAGCTGATGCCGGACTGGAAGGAAAAAGGCGCGCCGCTGAACACGCCCGTGACGGAAGACCGCGTGCTGTTCCTGACTGAGACAAAGGCCATGGCCACGCCGAACTTCATGGTTCCGAAGATGCTGACCAACCACGGCAACTACATCGTCTCGCTGGCCAACGTGGTGCGCTGGATGGGTACGCAGGCCGAAAGCCTGGGCGTCGAGATCTTCCCGGGCTTCCCGGCCGCCGAAGTGCTGTACCACGAGGACGGCTCGGTCAAGGGTGTCGCCACCGGCAACATGGGCGTCAAGCGCGACGGCGAGGCGGGCGGCGATTTCCAGCTCGGCATGGAATTGCATGCCAAGTACACCTTCTTCGCGGAAGGCTCGCGCGGCCATCTCGGCAAGGAGCTGATGGCCAAGTACGACCTGAACAAGGGCAAGGACCCGCAAACCTACGGCATCGGCATCAAGGAACTGTGGGAGATCGACCCGGCCCTGCACAAGCCGGGCCTGGTGATCCACACCGCCGGCTGGCCGCTGGACAAGGACACCTACGGCGGCTCCTTCCTGTACCACCTGGAGAACAACCAGGTCGCGGTCGGCTTCGTGGTGGGCCTGGCCTACCAGAACCCCTACCTGTCGCCCTACGAGGAATTCCAGCGCTACAAGACGCACCCGGAAATCCGCAAGTTCTTCGAAGGCGGCAAGCGCATTTCCTACGGCGCGCGCGCGATTACCGCGGGCGGCCTGCAATCCTTGCCGAAGACCGTGTTCCCGGGCGGCGCCCTGATCGGCTGCGACGCCGGCTTCCTGAACACCAGCCGCATCAAGGGCAGCCACGCCGCGATCAAGACCGGCATGCTGGCCGCGGACGCCGCCTTTGCGGCGCTGGGCGAAGGCCGCCAGCACGACGAACTGGCGGCCTACCCGGCCGCTTTCGAACAGTCCTGGCTGCACGAGGAACTGCACGTGGCCCGTAACTTCAAGCCGTGGATGAGCAAGGGCCTGTATCTCGGCACCATCATGACCGGTATCGACCAGATGATCTTCCGCGGCAAGGCGCCGTGGACGCTGCACCACAAGCACGCCGACCACGAGTGCCTGAAACCGGCCGCGCAGTTCAAGCCGATCGCCTACCCGAAACCGGACGGCAAGCTGACCTTCGACCGCCTGTCCTCGGTGTTCATCTCGAACACCAACCACACCGAAGACCAGCCGGTGCACCTGACGCTGAAGAATCCGGCCATCCCGGTGGAGGTCAACCTGGCCAAGTACGCGGGCCCGGAACAGCGCTACTGCCCGGCCGGCGTGTACGAGTTCGTCAAGACCGACGAAGGCCAGGATCGCCTGCAGATCAACGCGCAGAACTGCGTGCACTGCAAGACCTGCGACATCAAGGACCCGACCCAGAACATCGTCTGGGTGACGCCGGAAGGTGGCGGCGGACCCAACTACCCGAACATGTGATCGGGATGCGGCCCCTTGCCTGGCGGCTGCGCGCCGCCGCGATGTCCTGCGCCGTGGGCGCTGCCCTCGCCCTGCCGTTCGCCGCGGCCGCGGCCGACGCGGGCCTGCGCAGTGCCGCCCTGCTCGACCATGGCTGGTGGATCGACGCGAACGTCACCTACCTGACCGCCAGCGGCCAGGACCTCAAGCTCGATGTCTACCTGCCGGTGAAAAAGAGCGCTCAGCCGCTGCCGGTGGTGATGTACTTCCACGGCGGCGGCTGGGTGGCGGGGAGCCGCGAGGGCGCAGCGCTGTCCGCCATGCCTTACATGGAAATGGGCTTTGCGTTCGTCAACGTCAGCTACCGCCTGGCCAAGGTGGCGCCCGCCCCCGCGGCGCTCGAGGACACGCTGTGCGCACTGCAGTGGATCGGCCGCAATGCGAAGAAATACAACTTCGACCTGTCGAAGGTCGTGACGACCGGCGATTCGGCGGGTGGCCACCTGGCGCTGGCGACGGCCATGGTCCCCGCCGATTCGCCGCTCACCCATCAGTGCGCGGCCAACGAGCCCGGCTGGAGCGGTCCGTACCGGAACGCGGCGCCGAAGGTGGCCGCCGTGGTCAACTGGTACGGCATCACCGACGTGGCCGACATGCTGCAGGGCCCGAACATCCGCTCGTATGCAGTGGCCTGGTTCGGCGGCATGCGCGACCCGGACCGACTCGCGCTCGCGCGCTCGGTCTCGCCGCTGAACCACGTGCGCCCCGGCGGGCCGGCCGTGTTGACGATCCACGGTGATGCCGATCCCCTGGTTCCCTACGCACACGGCCTGCGCCTGCAGTCCGCACTCGACAAGGCCGGGGTCAACAACGTGCTTCATACCGTCAGGGGCGGCGGCCATGGCGGATTCACCGCCGAGCAGCACGTGGGCGCCTATGAAGCGGTGCACGGCTTCCTGCGCGGTCTCGGCATCGCACCGGTCCAGCCCTGATCCACTGAAGGCTGCCGGCGCACGCCGGCAGCCGCGCCGCCTTTCGTTCGAAGCGCCTAAGATGTGGTTTCCATCACTTTCGACGCAAGGAGGCAGTCATGCCCGAAAACAAGGATTCCGGGGACAAAAGCCTGAGCGACATCCAGCTCGACGACTTCGACGTCAAGCGCCAGCGCGACCGGCTGGAACACAGCCGGCCGGACCACCTGCAATCGGACCGGCAGACCGGCTCGCAACAATCCGCTGAGCCATCGCAGAAGCAAGAAAAGCACTAGCCGACTCCTAATGCCGTTCAGTTAGCGTAAAAATGTAGGGTGGTCGGCTTCGCCGACCGCGCATTCAAGTCACCAATGCACTGTGGCAGAGCACAATGTAGTTGAACGCGCGGCCGGGAAACCCGGCCACCCTACGCTTAACTGAACGGCATTACTAGCCGTCTCCCGGTTTTTACCGATGACTTTGTACGAGCCGTCCTACGGCAGCTCCGCGCCGATTCCGATTGCCGCTTGCGGCGGGAGGTCTATCATCGGACCATCGACACTTGCGCAAGGAGACAGGTATGGGTGAAAACAAGGGACATGGCATCAAGGGTCCGCGTCACGACAATGACGTAGACGAGTTCGGCATATACACCACGAACACCACCAACACCGCGAGCGGCAAGAGCGCCCAGGGCGACAGGCCGCAGGCGGGACAGCAGCAACAAGGTAACAAGCAATCGGGAGGGCAACACGCTTCCGGCGGCACCCCGGCGCTCGACGGCCTGGGTGCGCGCCAGGGCGAGTCCGCCCAGGATGCTTCGCAGGCCTGGAGCCAAAACGACGGCGACCAGGGGCGCGGCAATCGTTAGTGTTCAAGCGGCATCGGCGCGCACCGGGGCAGCCAGCAGGCTTGCCGCGGTGCGCGTTTTCCTTGCGCCGCACGAACCGCTTCCTTCCTTGGTGCAATCTCGTGCGAGCCGTCCTACGTCCGCGCCGCACGGATTCCGATTGCCGCGGTCAGCAGGAGGACTAAGATGGTGGCTCACCAATCTTCGACGAGGAGACGATAATGAACAAGCAGCCGAACCAGAAGCAGTCGAAAGCGGACAATTCGCAGGCCGACCAGGGCCAGGAGCTGGTCCCTGCCGCCGGCCAGGGCCAGCGCGAGGGTAACCAGCAGTCGGGCAGCCGCCAGTCGGGCAGCCAGCAATCGGGCAGCCAGCAATCCGGACAGCAATCGGGCCAGCGATCCGGCAGCCAGCAACAAGGCCAGCAGCAAGGTAGCCAGCAGCACGGTGGCCAGCACGCTTCCGGTGGCACGCCGGCACTGGACGACCTGGATCACCAGCAGCGGGGCGAAAGCGCCCGGCAAGCATCGGAAGCCTTCAAGCAGCAGGACGACCAGGGCGGCAAGCGCTAGTCGAGCCCGAGCCGCTGACGGCCAGGCGCCGCGCCGCTCAGGACGCGGCGTGCGCCCGGTTCAGGCGGCGCTCCGCGCGCCGCTGGATCGCCTCGAAAAACAGGCTGAGCAGCCAGTAGATGGCGGCCGCCGCGAGGTACAAGGGCAGCGGCTGGAAGCTTACCGCGATCACTTCCTTGGTCGCCAGCATCAGCTCGGTCATCGTGATCACCGACACCAGCGAGGTATCCTTGATCAGGCTGATGAGCGTATTGCTCATCGAAGGCACGGCGATGCGCAGCGCCTGCGGCAGGACGATGTGGTGCAGGGTCTGCCAATAGCCCAGGCCCAGGCTGAAACTGGCGCGCCACTGCCCTGCGCTCACCGCCCGAATCGCACCACGCAGGCTTTCGGACAGATAGGCGCCCGCATTCAGCGACAGCGCCAGTACGCCCGCGGTCACCGGCGTGAATTCGATTCCCACGCTCGGCAAGCCATAATAGATGACGAAGATCTGCACCAGCAGCGGCGTGCCGCGCATGAGGCTCACATACAGGCTGGCCGGCAGGCGGATCGCCGCCCATGGCGAAATACGCATCAAGGCCACCGGCACGCCGATCGCCAGGCCGCCGATCATCGAGGCCACCGCGAACAGCAGGGTGTAGCCCGCCCCGGTGAGCAGGACCGGGGCCGCGTCGCGCAGCAGCGCGATCAGCTCCACGTAGCCGCCTTGCCCGCCGCCCTCGTCGCTGTCATAGGCGCGGCCGCCATCATGGCGCCGGCCGGCTGGCGTCGGTGCCGAACCACTTGAGCGACAGCGCCTTCAGGCTGCCGTCGCTGCCGGCGTCCTGCAGGATCTTGTCGACCGCCGCCTTGAATTGCGGATTGCCCTTGCGGAAGGCGATGCCCATGCGCTCGGGAGCGCCGACGCGGGCCCCGGCCTTGATCGGCAGCGGGGAATTCTTCAGCAGGTAGGCCACCATCAGGCTGTCGTTCAGCGCCGCGTCGATGCGGCCGAAGGCCAGGTCCTGCAGGTTCTCGGGCGCGGCCGGATAGCTCTTGACCTCGATGCCGGGCACCGCCTTGGCCTGCTGCTCGAACACGCTGCCCTGCCCGACGCCGACCTTGCGGCCCTTGAGGTCGTTCAGGCTGGCGTAGCTGGCGCGGTCGTTCTTGCGCACGATAAGTTGCGGGAACGAATAGGTGTAGGGACGGGAAAAGTCGAAGGCCTGCTCGCGCCGGGGCGTGATGCCGACCTGGCTGACGATCACGTCATACCTGCGGGCGGCCAGGCCGGCCAGGATCGCGGCCCACTCGGTGGCGACGAATTCCGGCCTCAAGCCCAGTCTGCCGGCGACCAGGCGCGCCACGTCGACATCGTAGCCGGTCAACTGGCCGCTCTTCGGGTCCTTGAAGTTGAATGGCGGGTAGGTGCCTTCCATGGCGATGCGCAGGGTGCCACGCGCCTTGGCCTCGGCGAGCAGGTCGGCCGCCTGTGCCGGCAGCGCCGCCGCCGATGCGGCCAGGGCCAGCGCCAGGCCGAGCAGCCTGCGGCGTGCCGCGATGTTCGAATGCTTGCCCATCAAATTGTCTCCCTCCCAGGTTGCGCTGACTTCCTCAGCGCTGACTTTATAACTGAATATCGCGCGGGCGGGAAGTGCCGGGGTGTCCGACGCTCAGTAGCCGGCGCGGCGCCCACGCGAGCCGAACGGATGGCCGGTGACGAGGGTCGTGCTGGCGACCAGGGTAGACAGGCCGAGGATCAACTGCACCAGCCTGTCGTCGGGCAGCACCCAGAGCTGGCCGCGCGGCGGCTCGGCCCCGGTCGCCGCCACGATCAACGGAGCGATCCAGTCGGCTTCGGGCTCGACCTCGAGCAGCACGGCGTCGCCGGTGGTCTGCATGTAGAGCGCGCCACCCTCGGCCAGCGTGAAGCAGATGCCGACGCCGGTTTCGGTCGGCCTGACCAGCTCCTGCAGCGCGCGATTGTGCTCGTCGATCCAGAGTTCGACGTCCTGCGGAGTCTCGAGCGCGGTCCAGGGACGGGGGCGAAAGCGTGGCGGCGGTGTTTCGGGTGGCAGATTCATGTGATGCAGCGAAAAGCGGAACGAGCCGTATCTTACGGGATTTTCACCTGGCAGTATGCAGACCCGCTGCATTTCCGCCGTCCCGGGCCACGGGGCGCGGGTTCATTCCGCTGCCGATCCTGGCAGGCGGCCGACCAGGATCAGCGACACCGGCTTGCCGGTATGCGGGTGCAGCGGCTCGCGCATCTCGACCACCCGCAGGCCATGCGCTTCGAACAGCGCCAGCCAGCTTGCGACCGTGCGGAAGTACCAGGGAGCCGGGTCGGCGAACGCAGTGCTGAAGCCGGACCAACTGCCGTCACGCCAGCCGTCGGCATAGGGCTGGTCGCCGCAGGCCATGAGCGGATGGACGGTCTGCACGATCAGGTGCCCGCCCGGCCGCAGGTAGGTGGGTGCGGCGCCGAACAGGCCGCGCACCGCCGCATCGCCGATCAGCGAGAAATTACAAACCGCCACGTCGGCGGCCATCCGCAGCCCTCCGGCCGCGATGTCCTCGTAGCGCAGCTGGCGGAATTCCCCGCCGCCGGCTTGCCTCGCCTGCGCCACCAGGCCGGCAATCGCGTCGACGCCGACCATGTCGATCCCGGGCAGCGCCCGCACCAGCCAGCCTTCTCCGCACCCGAGGTCGACGCCGCTGCGGGGTGCGCGCGCCCGCACCGTCTCCACGATGGCGGCATTCGTGACCAGCACCCGCGATGCGATCTCGCCGCTGCGCACGGCTGCGGTCCAGGGATCGGTATTGCGCGACCATGCGGCAATGATGGATGCGTCTGTGTGCTCAGTCATGCGGTCTCCACGGTTTGCCGCATTATCGCCGAATCGACGTCACAGCGAGCGCTGCGAAAGATCAAACCCTGCGCACGATTGCATTTGACGTCAATACCAAATGCGCATATATTTTTCCATGCCGGTTGGAAACGTTTCCATCCATGCCGGCAAGATCGGATCAGACCAACGCGAAAGTTGGCGACATGGGCGCGCTATCCTGGCGCGTCTTTCAATCGGAGTGAGACAAGGAGTCGACGTGCATCACCAAGCCCAAAAAACCCGCTCGAAGTGGAAAGCTTTCCAAACAGTGGCCGGCAGCGTGCTGCTGGCTGTCGGCGCCCAGGCCACGGCCGGCGTCACCAACCCGGTCATCGGCCAGCTGTTGTGGTCCGAGGAATTCAACGGCACCGGCCTGAACACCGCCATATGGAGCGCCTCGGATGGCAACGGCTGCCAGATCGGCCTGTGCGGCTATGGCAACGCCGAGCTGCAATACTACAGCCGGAACAACCTGTCGATCGTGAATGTGCCTTTCGAATCCGGCACCCGGGCACTGGCGATCGAGGCCCGTCGCCAGCGGGCCGGCAGCAACGCCTTCACCTCGGGCAAGATCGACACCAAGGGCAAGGTGCAGGTGAAGTACGGGATGGTCGAGGTGCGGATGAGCACGCCGGCGGTCGAGACCGGCCTGTGGCCGGCCGCCTGGATGCTGGGCGTGAGTTCCCAGACCTGGCCGCGCAACGGCGAGATCGACATCATGGAGATGGGGCACAAGGCGGAGGTGCGGGCGGCGGCCGGTTCGCCCTCGGCCAACAATTTCGTCGGTTCGAACGTCATCACCTACCAGGACGCCGCCTGCGTGCCGGGCAACGAAAGCTGCGCCGCCTCGACCGCCTGGCAGACCAGGAACTGGTATGTCGCCACCACCCCGCTGGTCAACCGCTTCGTCACCTACCGCCTGTACTGGGACGAAAGCCAGATGCGTTTCACCGTGACCGACAACGGCGTCGAGCGCGACATGTACGACGCGCCCTTGGCAGTGAACTCCAGCGCGCTCCAGGCGCCCTTCTACCTGCTGCTGAACCTCGCCGTCGGCGGCAACTTCACCGACGCCGCCACCGCGCGCCAGGTCACCGCGCCGCTGCCCGGCACCATGTACGTCGACTATGTGCGCGTCTACCAGCTCGACGGCAAGGGCCAGGTCGGCATCGGCAACCAAGCCATGGCGGGGATCGCCTCGGTCTCGCAGGATTCGGCCACCACCCTGCAGTTCAGCGCCGATACCGGCAGCTGGGCGGACGTCCACTACACGGTCAACAATGGCGCCCAGCAAAACGTGCGCATGCGGCTCGACGGCAAGCGCAATGCCTACCATGCCGGCGGCCTGAAGATCGGTGACGTGGTGCGCTACAGCTTCACCTACGGGGACCAGGCCGGCAAGCACGCGGTCGATACCGCTTGGCAGAGCCATACCATGAAGTAAGGCATCCCGTTTCGCTCCCGGAGCAGGGTCCGGGAGCGTTTTTTTCGCTACGCCACCTCGAGACTCACCAACCGCGCCCGTACCTGCCCCCGGTCCAGCAGAAGTTCACCTACCGAGATCGGCAGAGAGAAGCGGCGGCGGCCGGCGCTGCCGGGGTTCACGTAGAGCACGCCTTCACGCTCCTGCGCCGAAGGCTTGTGCGAATGGCCCGACACGACCACGCGCACGCCCGCCCCGGCCGGATCGATCGGCAGTTCCTTGATGTCGTGGATGACGTAGATGCCGACCTCTCCAAGCCGCAGGATGGCGGTCTCGGGGATGCTGTCGGCCCAGTCGCCGCGGTCGTTATTGCCGCGCACGACCGTCAGCGGCGCGATGGCCGCGAGCGGCGCGAGGATGTCGGGGCCGGTAATGTCACCGGCATGGATGATGTGGTCACTGCCCCGCAGGAAGTCGAGCGCCTGCGGGCGCAGCAACCCGTGCGTGTCGGAAATCAGTCCGACGCGCATGCCGCTCAGGTCGAGCGCTTGCTGCCGGCCATCTTGGCCGTGGTATAGATCGAGTACAGCGCCGCCAGGCCCACCACCACGTAGACGATGCGGGTCGCCGGGCTGCCCGGACCGAACAGGGTAGCGACCATATCGACGTCGAACAGGCCCACCATCGCCCAGTTGAGGCCGCCGATAATCAGGAGCGCCATCGCCAGGTAGTCGAGCGCCGACATGGCCGAACGCTGATGGGCACGCATCGACGTACGCCGCTCACCCATCGTCCTGCGGTCCATCGTTGGGGTATTCATCGTTGCCATCATTGCCTCCTTGAAAAAGCACACTGATCGACCAAGGCAGCCGCCCTGACCATGACGGGCTTATATTAACGGAAGTTCGATGGCCCGCACGCACGGGTAGGACGCGCTCCCCTCAGCCCTTCCAGGTGCGTTTCAGCCCGGTGTCCGCATGGATCCAGCCGCCCCGGGGGCCGGACCGGTAGTAGTAGCCGACGCCACCCTGGCGGAAGCTCCGGATCAGTCCGCCAAGAACTTCCTCGTTCAGGCTGGCGATGCGGATGTCGGCCGCCTTGCCGACCATGTGCAGGGACTTGCGCGCCGCCGGCACGCCCTCCTCGACCAGGCGCTTGTTCGACGCCTCGGTGCGGTAGCCCGACAGGATCTCGAGCGGCTGGGTCATGCCGTAGCGCGCGATGAAGGCCTGGGTGCCCCACAGCACTTCGAACAGCTTGGGATCGATCGGCGCCGTCGCCCGGCCGTTCACGTCGCGCAGGATGTGGCACAGCTCCTGGTAGGCGGAATCGATGACCTCGCCATCTTTCCAGTACAGCAGCTTGGCGCGCTCGCCGCTTTGCGGGCGCACCACGGAGAGCGTGCGCGGCTTGACCCAGAAATCGATGTCGAGCAGTTGCGCGTCGAACAGGTCGGGTGGGGGTTGCAGGTCGGCGTCCTGGGGCGCCGCGCCGGCCGGCGCCACAATCTGGGCGCCGAGGCCCAGGGCGCACAGCCGGGCTCCGTGTTGCAGGAAATCTCTACGTGAAGCCATCAAGAAACTCTAACTCATCCAATCGGGGCGCTTACTATATCGCAAGCTTCCCGGGGACAAAAGGAGTGTTCGTGATTGCGTTGCAAGCAAACGCTGCTTGCCAGCCCCTCAAGCGCTACAGTTGCAGAACCGCTTGCGCGCCGCCGCCCCGGGTTCGAGGTCACAGGCGGCATCGAGCTGCTTCCACAGCAGGTCGCATTCGAGGCCGAAGCAGGAGGTGTCCTTGCCGGCATTGACGTAGCCCTGGCGCTCGAAGAAGGCGCTCGCGCTCGCCGGACTGTGCAGGTGCAGCTTCTTGATGCTCCAGCTGCGGGCTTGCTCTTCGGCCGCGGCCAGCAGCGCACGGCCGATGCCGCTGCGCAGCGCTTCCGGCGCCACGTAGCACAGCGCGAGCTTGCCGGCCTGGTTCAGCAGGCACAGGCCGAGCAGTTCGCCCGGTTTGCCGCCCTCCCGCACGGCGACCAGGGCGTGGTTGCTGGCATTGGCAAACCAGGTGGCGACGTTGGCCGCCGTCTTGTTGCCGAGCCAGGCCTCCAGCACGGCGGGCCGGTCCTGGTGATCGGCCTGGCAGCCGAGCTCGATCGAACGGCGCAGCAGCGCGCAGGCGGGGGAAGCATCACCGGGCAGCGCCTTGCGTATGTCAAAAACCATGGACATCAAACATCAATCACTATGCATAAATAACGGGTCAAACCCGCGCCGGAGGCGCAATGGCTGGGCACGACTATACACCGAAAGCCCCCGACCTTGCTGTGCGCATCCCTGTCCGCACCCGGGCCGCGCAAGGCACGGGGCGCAGCGGACCAGCTTCGCTCTGCAGTACTAAGCATATGACAAAACTATTGTTCCGTATTTTGAGCAATCGACGGATGATTCACCCTGTCACCACCAGATTCTGAAAAGCGAGACCATATGACCCTGATTTCCCCGCTCCGCCGCCTGTTGCTGGCCCTGTCGCTGGGCGCCGCGTTGCCGCTGTCGGCCAGTGCCGCCGACACCGAGCTGCTGAACGTTTCCTATGACGTCGCGCGCGAGTTATACAAGGACATCAACCCGGCCTTCATCGCGGCTTACAAGCAGCAGACCGGCCAGACCGTCAGCGTCAAGCAGTCGCACGGCGGCTCGAGCAAGCAGGCGCGCGCCGTCGCCGACGGCCTGGAGGCCTCGGTCGTGACCATGAACCAGGCCAACGACATCGACATGCTGGCCGACCGTGGCCTGGTGGCCAAGGACTGGGCCAGGAAATTCCCGAACAATGCGGCGCCCTATTACTCGACCATGGTTTACCTGGTGCGCAAGGGTAACCCGAAGAACATCCGCGACTGGGACGACCTGGCGCGCCCGGGGGTGCAGGTGATCATCCCGAACCCGAAGACCGCGGGCAACGGCCGCTATACCTACCTGGCGGCCTGGGGCGCGGCACTGAAGAAGAAAGGCGGCAACGAAGCCGAGGCGCGCAAGCTCGTGGCGCGCATCTTCAAGAACGTGCCGATCCTCGATGCCGGCGGCCGCGCCGCCACCACCACCTTCACCCAGCGCCAGATCGGCGACGTCCTGGTGACCTTCGAGAACGAGGTGAGCATGGTGCGCAAGGAATTCGGCGACAACTTCGAGGTGGTCTACCCGAGCGTGTCGATCCTGGCCGAGTCGCCGGTGGCCGTGGTCGACAAGGTGGTCGACCGCCGCAAGCAGCGCAAGGAAGCCACCGCCTACCTGAACTTCCTGTATTCGCCCGCCGGCCAGGAGATCGGCGCCAGGCACTTCCTGCGGGTGCGTTCCGATACCGTGATGAAAAAGTATGCCGCCAACTACAAGCCGATCCAGCTGTTCACCGTGGATGAGCTGTTCGGCGGCTGGCGCAAGGCCCAGCAAGTCCACTTCAACGACGGCGGTGAGTTCGACAAGATCTACCAGTCGAAGTAAGCGCGTCGATCGAGATCGCTCGACAATGCCTCCAGCACCATGGAAGTCTTGTCAGCCACCCAGGCCCTGCCCAGCGCAGGGCTTGTTGTTTTCAGGGGCGATATCGTGGCGATATCGGGGGCAGACTGACAATTCTCATGGACGGGTTAGCACGAGAATCGTTAATCTTCATAAAAATTCCTGTTCACAAGCCTGTTTTTTCCTGTGCGCCATAGACATGCATCATGCTAGATGCTATCTTCCAACTACTGTAGTTGCCCTACAGCCAGAAAGTTGACTGCGCGCCGATTCGCGAGCCGCGCCCCCGCTCAACGCAACCCAAACCTGAACCCGACAATGCTAAAAAAATTGCTTGCCACTGTATTGTTGTCGTTTTCGGCTGCCGCATTCGCGGTGCCGTTCGGCTCGCAATCGGTGCTCGTGGTAGAAGATGACACCGGCAAGATTTTGCTGGAAAAGAACGCCGACCGTGTCGTGCCGATCGCGTCGCTCACCAAATTGATGACCGCGATGGTCGTGCTCGACGCGAAGCAGGACATGGACGAGTTGATCGAAATCGACCGCAGCGATGTCGACACGCTCAAGCACAGCAGCTCGCGGGTGCCTGTGGGCGCCCTGATCTCGCGCCGCGACGTGCTGCAACTGGCCCTGATGTCCTCGGACAATCGCGCAGCCGCCGCGCTCGCGCGCACCTACCCCGGTGGCGACGCCGGGTTCAAAGCCGCGGTGAAGCGCAAGATCGCCACGCTGGGCATGAGCCAGACCGTGATCGAAGAGCCGACCGGCCTGTCGCCGCACAATCGTTCGAATGCGGGCGACCTGGTCAAGATGGCGGCCGCCGCATCGCGTTATCCGGACATCACCGCCGCCACCACCGATACCAAGGACCTGATCAAGATCAACGGCCGTGAGGTCGAGTACCGCAATACCAATCGCCTGGTGGGCGCCAAAGGCTGGGACATCGGGCTGTCCAAGACCGGCTACACCTCGGAAGCCGGACGCTGCCTGATCATGAATATCAAGGCCGCCGGCAAGAACGCGACCATGATCCTGCTGAACGCGAATGCCTCGTCGGCGCGCATCCTCGATGCCCTGAACATTCGCCGTTTCATTACCGGCGAAAAAGCGCCGGTCCGTGTCGCGAAAGCCTCGAGCCGGGCTCGCATCAAGGCCCGCGCCCGCGCCGGTTCCGGCAAGGCCAAGTCGGTCAGGAAGCGCACCAAGGTAAAGGTGGTGCCGAAGCGGCGCAAGAAGTAAGCCATTCCATGTCATTACCGAAGGGGCCGCAAGGCCCCTTCGGTGTTTTCGTCCGACGAAACGACGTTCATGGGCTCGGCGCCGGCCCGGTCTGCGGTACCGGCCGCAGGACGGTATCCCAGAGCGCGCCGCTCAGCTCGCGCACCAGGTCGTCGGTATAGGCCGCCGGCGGCGACTGCATGGCGACGAGCCGCCAGGCCTTGCCGTCCACCTCGACTATGCGCAGCTGTACCCATTCGGGCCCCTTCTTGTGCTGGCCCCTGCCGACCCAGGAGTGCCTGCCGCGAAAGTCGGCGAAATAGCTTTCGGTAAGCTCGAAGCGGTCGGCCAGACGCTCTTCGAGTGCCGCCGCATCCTGGCGCAAGGCCGAACCGCGCACCCGGTCATGGGCGAACAGCACCACCGCTTGGCCGCTGTGCTGGGTAAACAGGTGCTGCGGCGCCCCATCCGGCCCGGCGCGCATCTCGTGCTTCCATTGCGCCGAGACGGGCGCCGCACGGCCGGTCACCGGGTTGTCCCAGGCATACGGCGGCGCCTCCAGCATGGCGGCCGCTTGCTGGCTGTCCTGGCGGTCGATGGCGTCGAAGGCGATGATCGCGGCCAACATCCCGGTAAACGCCATGGCGAACACACCCTTGGCCAAGCGTCCGACCGGCCTGGCGCGCACCAGGAAGGCGTTGCGGTCGTAGCTGGCCTGCAGCCCCTTGCGCAGCCGCAGCCCCTGGCGCGCCATGGCGAGCAGGCTGATTGCCGGAAGACCAAGCGCCAGGCCGCTACGCCAGAGCCGCAGATTGCGTCCGACCAGTTCGCGCAAGCCCGGTGCGCGCCGGTCTACCCCCACCAGGTGCAGCCCGAGCAGGGCCTTGCCGGGCGTGTTGCCGGCCAGCGCATGTAGCGCAGCATCCACCAGCAGCGCCCCCGGGATGCAGGCAAGCCCGAACAGCTTCCAGCCGAATGGGGTCTCGAGCCAGCGCAGGAAGGCCGGCGAGCTCTGGCCGAGGATGTAGCCGAGCACCCCGGCCACCAGCGCGGTCTGCCACCAGACGTCGAAACTGCGGGCGAACCAGCGCGCCCAGGCGCCGGCGGCTTCGTCGTCCGACAGCGCGAACGGCTCCACGTACGCGACCGGCGACGCCGCCCGCTTGGCGGCGTCGTGGAAAAGCAGGACCGTCTGCTCATCGATTGGCTTCATGGCACCTGGACGCCCGAGATAGATATTTCGAGGTGGATATTGTTTATTTACACCAAAGTTAGCCCTGCGTGTTTGTTCTCGCAAGGTGAGACCGCGGGCGAACAGTCGAGTTCGGAGGGCGGCGCGTGCGCGAAGCCCATCCTTGGGCCGGATCAAGGTTCCGGAAAGCGGCCCGTGCAGAAGGAAATGTTCCGGCAGGAGCCGCGCGGTGCCAGGCCGCGGTGCCAGGCCGCGGTGCCAGGGCGAGGTGCTAGCGCGAGGTCGGCGCGATCATGCCGCGCAGGCCGCTGGTGCGGTGGGTACGCTGGCCGATGGCCTCGAGCAGCACCGTGCCCGGCGGTGAGACCAGGGTGAACAGCTCGCTGGCGCGGGTGATGCCGGTATAGACCAGCTCGCGGGTCAGCACCGCGCCGCGCTCGCGCGGCAGCGCCAGCACGGTATGGCGGAATTCCGAACCCTGCGATTTATGCACCGTCATCGCGAACGCCGTCTCGACGTTGCGCAGGCGGGTCGCCAGCACGCTGCGCACCGTGTCGCCTTCCAGGAAATAGACGCGCAGCGCGCCGGGGCGGGCCGGATCCGGCAGGGTGAGGCCGATGTCGCCGTTGTACACGCCGGTGCCGTAGTCGTTGCGGGTGACCATCACCGGACGGCCGACATACCACTCGCCGTTCGGGCGCAGCAGCCCGGCCTGGGCCAGGCGCGCGGCCACCGCCCCGTTCAGGCCGGCCACGCCCCATTCGCCGTCGCGCACCGCGCACAGGATGCGGAAGGACTCGAAGCGCTGCAGGACCTGGCGCACCCATTCGTCGTGCTGCGTGTTCAATCCGGTCTGCCAGCCCGTATTCAGCACGTCCAGGTAAGCGCCATAGCCGGATTGCGCCAGCTGCAGCACCTGCTGCTGCTGGGCGTTCTCGATCCAGCGCACGCCCGGCTCCCCCGCCCGCAGCACCGCTTCGGCTCCCAGCGTATCGCCGGCGTTGACGGCCAGCGCCAGCCGGCCGATCGGTCCGCCGAAGCGGCGGCTGTGGCGCAGCATCACGGTCTGCTGGGCCAGTGCGCCGGCGTCGCCCAGGAATTCGGCCGGCAGCGTTTCGCCGCTGGCGGCCAGCACATAGTCGCGGGTGGCGTCGGTATAGCCGCCGGCGCCGGCGTTGTGGCACAGGTCGCCGAGCACGGCGCCCGCCTCCACCGACGCCAGCTGGTCCTTGTCGCCCAGCAGGATCAGGGTCGCGCCCGGCGGCAGCGCATCGAGCAGCGATGCCATCATCTCCAGGTGGACCATCGAGGCTTCGTCGACGATCAGCACGTCGACGTCGAGCGGGTTGCCGCGGTGGTGGGCGAAGGCACGGGTGTCGGGACGCGCCCCCAGCAGGCTGTGCAGGGTACGCGCGGCGCCCATGCGCAGGGTAAGTTCGCGCAGCGGCAGTTGCGCGCCCACCTTGTCGGCCAGTTCGCCCAGCGCCTTGTCGATCGACTGCTTCAGGCGCGCCGCCGCCTTGCCGGTCGGCGCGGCCAGGGCGATGCGCTGGCTGCCCGCCTCCGGCGCGGTGGCGAACAACAGCGCCAGCAGGCGCGCCACGGTATAGGTCTTGCCGGTGCCGGGACCGCCGGTGATGATCGCCACCGAGCCGCGCAGGGCGATGGCGCAGGCCAGCTTCTGCCAGTCAGGGCCTTCGACGCTGCGCTGCGAGCCGAACAGGATATCCAGCCAGCCGCGCACCGCTTCCTGGTCGACCTGGCGCCGCTGGGTCGCGCGTTCGCGTACCGCCTGCGCCACCAGCATCTCGTCGCGCCAGTAGCGGCGCAGGTAAAGGCGGTCGCCGTCGAGCACCAGCGGCTGGTCGTAGTCGAAGGCGCTTACCTCCCACACCTGCTCGCAGCCGGCCAGTTCGCGGGCCCAGGCCTGTGCGGTCTTGGGCAAGGGGCCGGCGGCGCGCGCCAGCAGTTGCCACTGTTCGTCTTCCCAGCCGAGCAGCGCGGCGGCGCCGTCGGCCAGGTCGGCCAGCAGCAGGCAGCTGTGGCCCTGCCCTTCCACTTCGGACAGCACGCTCGCGGCCAGCACCAGCGCCGGCGGCGCGGGTCTACCATTCGCGAGCGACGCGATGAAGCGGGCAAAGGCGCAGGACAGGCGGCGCAGCTCGCCGGCCTCGCTCAGGCGCGCCAGTTCGCTCCACAGCAATCCGATGTCGGCTTCATGCCTGGCCATGGTCTGCCTCCCGCTTGTCCAGCAATTGCTCGAGTCCATCCAGGAGCGCCAGGTCTGGACCGAGCACGCAGCAGCCGCGCGTATCCGCGTTGGCGATCCCGCGCAGGAACAGGAACACCGCTCCGCCCAGCTGGCGGCGCGGCTCGTAGGCATCGCCCAGCCGGCTGCGCAGCAGGCGGTGCAGCGCCAGCATGTAGATGCTGGCCTGGATATCGTAGCGATGCTCCACCATGCCCAGTTCCATCGCGGCCCGGGTGTAGGCGGCATCGCCCGGCCCCAGCGCATTGGTCTTGTAGTCGAGCACCCAGTAACGTCCCTCGTGCTCGAACACCAGGTCGGCGAAACCCTTGAGCATCCCGTGCAGCACCCGCTCCGGCAAGGTCGGCCGGTCCAGGCCCTGCATGACGCGCGTGCGGCACAGGCGGTCGAGCGCCGCCGCGTCGAGGCGCTCGCTGGGGAACCAGAATTCCAGTTCCGGCACGAGCGCGCCGTCGCCCCGCAGGTCGGCCAGGGCCGCGCCCAGCGGCGGCAAGGCGGTCGTGACGACCGCGTGCAGCCAGGCCAGTGCGTCGTCCTGGCGGTGGCCCCAGCCGGCGCGCTCGATGCGCTGGCCGAGGCGCAGCAGGAATTCCGGCTCGTCGGCGCGGTGGAAACCCTCGCCCGCCATCCACTCGAGCTGCTCGTGCATGAAGTTGCCGGGCACCGAGCCGCGCGGGAATCGGTGCCAGGGGGCGTCCTCGATGCGCGGCGGGGTGACGACCTGCGGTTCTTCCTCGAGCAGGGTCTCTTCTTGCGCACGCATCGGCGCCGGCGGCGCGGCGACGGCGACCGCATGCCGCACCAGCGAGGTGAAGGAGCCGATCGACCAGTCGCGCTCGAACGAGGCCTCGTAGCGCGGCACCGCCAGCAGGTCCGGGCGCACGTCCTCGCGCGCCAGCAGGGTACGGCCTTGCGCTTCGGCGAGCTCGCGCAGCACGATGCCCTCGACGCCGCCGCGCAGGCGCTCCAGGCGCTCGCCCAGCCGTTCCGCGGCGATCTTCTCGCCGCCACCCAGCAGGTAGCCCAGCGCCGACTCGTGCAGCCGGTTCTCATGCTTGCCGCGTCCGCTGATCGGGGCGACCCCCAGCCACAGGTAGTGGCGGGCGCGGGTCAGGGCCACGTACAGCAGGCGCAGGTCTTCTTCCAGGCGCGCGCGGTCGACCGCTTCCAATGCCTCCTCGCCCATGCCCAGGTCGAGGTGGCGCGCACCGTCGCCGTCGACAAACTCGAAGAAAGCGCGGTTGCGACGATCGGTACGGCGCGCGGTCACCGCGAACGGCAGGTAGACCAGCGGGTATTCCAGGCCCTTGGACTTGTGCACCGTGACGACTTTCACCAGCTCGGCATCGCTTTCCAGTCGCAGCACCCGTTCGTCGCCACCCTCGCCCAGGCCCTCGAGCTGCTCGGCCAGCCAGCGGATCAGGGCCTGCTCGCCTTCCAGCTGGCTGCTGGCCTCCTGCAGCAGTTCGGCCAGGTGCAGCAGGTTGGTCAGGCGCCGTTCGCCTCCGGGCTGGCGCAGCAGGCGCGCCGGCAGTCCCAGCTCGTGAACGAAGCGGCGCAGCATGGCCAGCACGCCCTGGCGCTGCCAGGCCGCGTGCAGGCTTTTCAGCTGTTCCACGCGCGCCTCCCAGGCCACTTCATCGCTCGAGAGCCGGGCCAGCTCGCCCAGCGGCAGGCCGGCGGTGCGGGTGGCGAAGGCGGCGCGCGCAAGCAGGCCGTCGAGCGGATTGGCGACCGCGTACAGCCAGCGCAACACGTCGGCCGCCTCCTCGCTCTCGACCACCGAATCCTTGTCGGACAGGTACACGCTGGCCACCTTGCGCTCGACCAGGGCGCGGCGCACGGCGGCGGCCTCGCGCCGGTCGCGCACCAGGATCGCGATATCGGCCGGCATCAGGCGGCGGAAGCGTTCGCCGTCCGAGAAGCCGACCCGCTCGTCGCCCAGCAGGCCGACGATGTGCTCGGCGCAGTGGTGGGCGAAATAGTCGCGGTAGGCGTCCTGGTTCATCGGGCCGGCGCAGCACACCGACATCGCATGCTGCGGACCATCGGCCCCGACCAGGCGCTCGCGGTGGCCCTTGGCCAGCACCGGCTCGAACGGCAGCGGATTGTCATCGCCGCGCCGGAAGCGGAAGGCGCCGCCGGGGTAGCCGGCCAGCCCCGGATCACCCTCGGCATGGCGGAACAGCTGGTTGACCGCGTCCACCAGCTGGCGGCTGGAGCGGTAGTTGACGCCGAGCTGGTAGTGGCGCCCGGCGGTGGCGCGCCGCGCCGCCAGGTAACTGTGGATGTCGGCGCCGCGGAAGCCGTAGATCGACTGCTTCGGGTCGCCGATCAGGAACAGGCCCTGTTCCGGGTCATTCTCCGCCACCCGGTACAGCAGGTCGAAGATGCGGTACTGGTCGGGCGAGGTGTCCTGGAATTCGTCGACCATCGCCACCGGGAACTGCAGCACGATGCGGCGCCGCAGTGCCTCGCCATTCGGTCCCTCGAGCGCATCTTTCAGGCGTTCCAGCATGTCGGCAAAGCCGAACTGGCGGTTGCGCGCCTTCAGCTCGCGCATGCGCGCGGCGATGTGGCCGGCGGCATGACGCAGCAGCGCATGCGACAGCGGCTGCAGCCGCCCTAGCGCTTCCTGCAGCGGCGCGGTGAAGCCGAAGCAGGCCGGCACCTCGGCCGTGAAATCCTTGCTGAAAGCGTCGTTGATGCCGTCCGGGCACAGGCGGCGCCAGGCCGTCTCATTGAGGTCGGGTAGCACGCGGGCCGGATCGAGCGCCCAGGCGCGCAAGGCCTCGAACCACTTGGCCAGCGAATCGGCGCGCATCTTGTTCCCGTTGAAGCACTTCGGGTTGCGCTCGCGCTGGCCGGCGATCCAGCGCTCCATCTCGTCGGCGCGCGCAGCCCAGCCATCCTTCAGGCCGGCCAGTTCGGCGCGCTGCGCCGCCTGCACCCGCGTCACCAGGGTCGCGAGCGGTTCCGGCGGGGACGCACCCAGCAGGCGGGTGCGCGGCACCAGCTCGCGCACCCCGGCCTTCAGGGCCGCGACGTCGGTCCAGCATTCGCGCACCGATGCCAGGGCGGCGGCGCCGAGCGGGTAGATGTGCTGGCGCCAGTAATCGTGGGCGGCATCCTCGAACAGGGCGCGCTCGTCGCTCACCAGCTCTTCGTCGAACAGGCTGCCGGAGTCGAAGGCGTGCTCGCGCAGCATGCGCTGGCACCAGGCGTCGATGGTGAAGATCGCCGCCTCGTCCATGGTCTCGGCAGCCAGCACCAGGCGGTGGGCGGCGACGCTGCGCTCGGCGTCGAGCGGATAGGCCTCGAGCAGTGCGCACAGGTAGGGATCATCGATCTCCAGCTGGCCGCGGAAGTAGGCGGCCGCTTCCACCAGGCGCTCGCGCACCCGGTTGGCCAGTTCGCGCGTGGCGGCGCGGGTGAAGGTCATCACCAGGATCTCGCTCGGCAGCAGCGGGCGCGCGAACCCGCCCTGGCCGTCCTGGCCGCCGTGGCCGAGCACCAGCCGCAGGTAGAGCGCGGCGATGGTCCAGGTCTTGCCGGTGCCGGCCGAGGCCTCGATCAGGCGCGACCCGTGCAGCGGGAACACCAAGGGTTCGAGGAGCTGGCTCATGCGGCCTCCCCCGCCGCGCCGCCGCCCAGCGGCGCCACCTGCACGCCCGTCTCGATCCATTCGGCGAGCGCGCCGTACAGGTCGCGCGCCACGTGCGGCCAGTCGCCGGCCGCCACCAGCGAGGCGAAATCCGGCCACAGGCGCGCCAGGCACAGTTCCTCGACCTCGCCCGAGAACTCGTAGCTGCCGTCGTAGACCAGCCGTGCGTCGGCCTCGACTGCGCCCTCGTGCAGCAGCGCCAGCGCAGTCTTGCAGGCCACGCCCAGCGGCCGGTCGAGATTGGTGCGCCACAGCGTGGCCAGGTCGCGCAGGGTGGCCGCCGCCTCGAGCGGGTCCAGGGCCGGCATGGTCAGGATCGCGTCGCGCGCCACCAGGTGGCCGGCCACCGGCGCGTCGGCCGCGGCGGCGGCCAGCTGGCGCAGCCAGGCGCCGATCAGCTTGTCGCCGCGCGGGCGCCCCTGCCGGTCCAGCACCTTGGAGGACACCTGCAACAACCAGGCGGTCTCGACGCCGTCGGTGCGCAGGCGGTCGATCCAGTCGTCCAGCACCAGGTGCGTGCCGTGCGCATCTTCCAGGCGCAGGCTGACCGCGCGCTTGGGGGCGCCGTGCGGGAAGCGCGCGCCCAGTGCCAGCCAGGCGCTGCGTACCGGCACCAGGCCGTCGACCAGCTCCTGCTGCCACTGGCGGCCGAGCAGGCCGATCGGCAGCACGCCTTCGCGCGCCAGCCGTTCGGCGCGCGCGTTCAGCACCGTGCGTACCTCGTGCGCGCCCTCGGCGGGCCCGGAGTCGTCGAGCAGGTGGTCTTCGACGAAGTAACGTTCGAGGGCGTCGAGCGCGAAGGGCTCCTCGTCCTCGCCCACCACCGCCGCGTCGGCGAACACCACGCCCAGGCGGCGCCGGAAGAAGTAGCGCGCCGGCTGGCGCAGGAAGGCCGCCAGCTCGCCCAGCTTGAGCACGAAGCCCGGCTCCATCTCGTAAGGCGGCAGGCTTTCCACCCCGCTGGCGGCGTCGAGTTCCTCGTGTCCGTGGGCGGTGCGCCACTCTCCGGCATAGGTCAGCAGGCCGCCGCGCTCGAAGTAGCGCCGGCTGAAGGGCTGCAGGGCGTGTTCGGTGGTGCGTTCGTCGAGCTTCAGATTCCACCCGTTTTGCAGATAGTCGCGCAACTGGGCCACCAGCACCGAAGGCGGCTGCTCGCTGTTGTCGCGCACGTTGCGGCCGACCCAGCTCAGGTACAGCTTGTCGCGCGCCGACAGCAGGGCTTCGAGCATCAGGTAGCGGTCGTCGTCGCGGCGCGAGCGGTCGCCGGGGCGGGCCATGCCGGGCATCGCGAGCAGGTCGAAGTCGGCCTGTTGGGTGCGGCGTGGAAAGTCGCCATCGTTCATGCCGAGCAGGCAGACCACGCGAAACGGCACGGCGCGCATCGGCATCAGGGTGCAGAAGGTCACGCCGCCGGACACGAACTGGTGGTTCAGGGTCGGCTGGTCGAGCTGGCCGAGCCAGGATTCGCGCATGACCGCAAGCGGCACCGGCTCGGCGAATTCGGCACTGTCGCAGGTCTCGAGCCAGCACTGCAGGGCTTCGTTCAGCTGGGCCAGGGTCAGGCGGTCTTTCTCGTCGGCCGCCTGGAAGAAGGCCGCCAGCAGCGCGCGCGCCGCCGCGCCCCACTCGGCCGGCGTGCGCGACTGCGCCAACTCGGCGCGCCAGTAGAGCAGGCTCTCGATGAACTGGGCCAGCGAGCCGGCCAGCGCGGCGTCCAGCCCGCCCACTTCGGCATAGGGCTCGATGTCGCCGAAGCTGGCGCCGGCGCCGCTCGCATAGCCGAGCAGCATGCGGCGCACGCCGAAGATCCAGGCGTTCTGCTCGCCCACCGAGGCCAGCCCGAGGCCGGCGCGGTGCTCGCGGTCGAGGCCCCAGCGCACGCCCGAGCCCTCGATCCAGCGGCCGAGGATCGGCAGGTCCTCGGCGTCCAGGCCGAAGCGCCCGGCCACGCCGGGAACGTCGAGCAGGTCGCGCACCTCGCTCTGGCGGCAGCGCTGCTGGGGCAGGCGCAGCAGCCATTCGAGCGCCACCAGCAACGGGTTCACGCTGCGGTCGCGCACGTCGCCGATCTCGAACGGAATGTGGCGCGGGTCGTGGCGGCGGTGCTGGTCGAACACCGCATGGATCGCGGCCGAGAACACGTCGATGTCCGGCACCATCACGACCACGTCGCGCGGGCGCAGGCGCGGGTCCTGGGCGAACCAGGACAGCAGCTGGTCGTGCAGCACCTCGACCTCGCGCTGGACGCTGTGGGTGATGTGGAATTCGATCGAGCGGTCGTCGCGGGGCGGCGGCGTCTGAAGTTGCGGCCCGGGGTGCTCGCCGGGCGGCAGCAGGTCGCGCACCGCGGCCTGCACCTGGCCGAGCAGGGTATCGCCGTCGGATTCGTCGAACAGGTCGACCCGCAGATTCTCGTAGCGGCCGCCCTCGCCCCCGTCGAATTCGTCGAGCATGCGCACGAAGTCGCGCCCCTGCCGGCCCCAGCTCGCCAGCAGCGGATGGCTGTGCAGGTGCAGTTCCTCGACCGGCACGCCGGACAGGTCGGCCCCGCCGCGCGGCTGCTGGCGGCGGCGCGCGGCCTTCAGGAGTTCGCGGCCCTCGATAATGTCGCCCCAATAGAACCGGCATGGGTTCGGCACCGCGAACAGTACCTGGGTGTGGCGCGACAGCGCGGCGATTGCCTGCAGGGTCTGGTATGGCAGGGTCGACATGCCGAACAGGATCACCCGGCGCGGCAGGCGCGAGGCCGGCTCCCTGCCCGCCTCCACCGCGGCCAGGAATTGCGCATGGATGCTGGCGCGCCCGCTGACGCGCTGCGCCGGGGGCAGGCTGGCGTGAACTTCGCGCCACAGGCAGGCCTGCCATTTCAGGTCCGCCCCCAGCGGCACAGGATCGCCGACCGCGCGCCGCAGCTGGTCGCGACCGGCTTCCCAGTCGGCCAGCCAGTCGGCGCGGTAGACCTGGTACTGGTCGTACAGGTCGGCCAGGCGCTCGGCCAGCTGCAGGCGGCGCTCGGGGCAACCGTCGCCCAGGAATTGCCTGAGCGGCGCATAGCTGGCGTCTTCGAGCAGCGCCGGCAGCAGGCGCATCAGGCGCCAGGTGAGCGGGTCCTTGTCGAAGGGCGCACGGCTGGGCACGCGTTCGCGCCCCAGCATGCCGCGGTAGGCCTCCCACAGGAAGCGCGCCGGCAGCGCCACCCGGGTGGCGGCGCACACCCCCATTTCCTCGGCCAGCGCGATCTTGAGCCACTCGGCCACCCCGTTCGACTGCACCAGGATGGTCTCCTGCTCGAGCGGCCCCAGCGGGTGCATGCGCAGCCAGTCGAACATGGCGCTGCGCAGCAATTCCATCTGGTTGCCGTGCAGGATTAACAAGCCTGGGGTGATCGGGGAAGACATCGGAACGGTCGGGTTGCTCAAGGGGCAAAGGATACCCGGTTTGGACGCTGCGCGGAAGGCTTGGCTCCGCTCAGTAGCTCTTCGACAACCCTCGCTGCGGTCCGCCGGAAGGGCGTCAATTTCCGTCCTGGGTGCGGGTGCCGAGCCGGTTGCCGAGCTCGCGTTCGATGCGTCCCAACTGGGCGCGCAGGCGGGCCGCCAGGGCGCGTGCCTGGGCCGGGCGCCCGGCCTGGCCCTCGAGCTCTTCGCACAGGTCGGCGAAGGCCAGCGCACCCACCGCGCGCGCGGAAGACTTGACCCGGTGCGCCACCGCCGACACCTGCGCCAGGTCGCCGGCCCCGAGTGCGGCGTCGATCTCCGCAAGGGCGGTACGCGCCGTGGACACGAACAGGAAGGCGAACTTGCGCATCCGCTCGCGGTCGCCGCCGAAGTTGCTTTCCAGCAGCGCCAGGTCGAGCAGGCCCGCGACCAGGCCCGCGACCGGGCCGCCCTCGGACGGGCGCGGCGCCACCACGTCGGGCACCGCGGCCGCGCTGCGGCCGAGGCAGCGCGCGATGGTTGCCGCCAGCAACTCCGGCACCACCGGCTTGCTCAGGAATTCGTCCATGCCGGCCTGCAGGCAGCGGGCGCGGTCCTCGATCCCGGCGTTGGCGGTCATCGCAATCACCAGGGTCGTGGCCAGCAGGGGATCCTGGCGGATCCGGCGCGTGGCTTCCAGGCCGTCCATGACCGGCATCTGCACGTCCATCAGGACGCAGTCGAAGCGTTCGCGCGCCATCGCCTCCAGCGCCTCCTGGCCGTTGGCGGCCACGCGCACGTCGGCGCCGGCGCGCTGCAGGAGCTCGCGGCCGACCTGCTGGTTGAACGGATTGTCCTCGACCAGCAGGACCGCGCAGCCGTCCAGGCGCGTGGCGCGCGCCCCGTCCGGCCCCGCCCCCAGGCCGGCGCCCGCGCCGGCGGCGCCGTCTTCGCGCGCAAGGTTCAGCTCCAGGCGCGCCGTGAACCAGAAGGTGCTGCCCTGCCCCGGCACGCTGTCGACGCCGACTTCTCCGTGCATGAGCTCGGCAAGTTGCTTGCTGATTACCAGGCCCAGGCCGGTGCCGCCATGGCGCCGCGTGGCCGACGGATCGGTCTGGTGGAAGGGCGTGAACAGGCCGTCCAGCTTGTCGGGCGCGATACCGATGCCGCTGTCCCGGACATCGAAGCGCACCAGCAGCTCGGGGCCGAAGGCATGGTCGAGCCGGGCGCGCAGCAGGATCCGGCCGTGCTCCGAGAACTTGACGGCGTTGCCGGCGAAATTGAGCAGCACTTGTTCGAGGCGCAGCGGATCGCCGCGCAGGGGGCGCATCAGCTCGGGAGCGATATCGACGTCGAAACCCAATCCCTTGGCGCCCGCGGCCGGCCCCAGCTGCTGCTCGACGTTGCGCATCACGGTCTCCAGCATGAAGCCGCGGGTGTCGAGTTCGAGCTTGCCTGCCTCGATCTTGGAAAAATCGAGGATGTCGTTGATGATGCCCAGCAGGTGCTGGCCGGAGTGGTAGATCCGGTCCAGGTAGCCGCGCAGCTGCGGGTCCGGATGCGCCTGCAGCGCCAGGTGGGTCATGCCGATGATGCTGTTCATCGGCGTACGGATCTCGTGGCTCATGTTCGACAGGAAGTCGCTCTTGGCCTGGTTGGCGGCGTCGGCGCGCGCCTTGAGCGCGTGCAGGGTCGTGACGTCGGTCGAGATGCACAGCACCGCCGGCATCTCGCCCTCCGGATGCAGGGGCACGCGCACGCTCCACATCTGGCGGCTGGAGCCGTCCGGGACCATCATCTCGACCTGGCGCGCGTCGCGCGTGCCCGTCTCCAGCGCCGCGCGGTCGCGCACCCAGATCGCATCGGCCAGCGCCGGCGGCATGAGATCGACGTCGCGGCGCCCCACCACTGCCGATGCCGGCAGGCCCAGCGCCGCGGCGCTCTTGGCGTTGACGTACCGGTAGCGGCGCGCGCCGTCTTTCAGGTAAACATAGGCGTCCAGGTTGTCCAGCACCGAGTCGAGCAGCAGGCGCTGGTCGAGCGCAGCCCGGCGCGAGCGCACCAGGTTGAAGAACAGCGCGAATCCCAGCAAGCTGACGCCGAAGCCGGAACCGAACGCCAGCAAGGGAAGGTAGCGGTCGGAGCCCACCGCCATGGCCGCGCGCTCGGCCGAGAAATGGGCCTTCCAGCGCGTGCCGACGTAGTCGATCGGGAGCAGGGTCGTGAAACGCCCGCCCGGCCCGGACTGGCCGCGCACGTCGGGGCCGACCAGCAGGCGGTCGCGCGGGTCGAGCGCCAGTTGGCCGCCGGCGCCGGACCCGCCCTTGCGGACCGGCGCGGGCTCGCTGTACAGGCTCAGCGCCACCGGCGGCCGGCCCTCCGGGCCGAGCGCGCGGCGCACCAGGTCGTTGACCGAGAACGCAATGCCGATGCTGCCGATGTAGCGCGCACGGCGCTCTTCCAGCGTGGCCGGCACCCCGCCCCCCAGGTAGAGCGGCTCGCGCATGCCGAGCGCCGTGTGCGGCGTGGGGTACTGGAGGTGTACCGGATTGCCGGAAGCGCCCATGGTCCCGCGGTCGCGCGCCTCCTCCAGCACCGCGGCGATGTGGGGCTGGACGGCGATGTCGACGCCGAAGCGGTCGTTCGGCTCGCTGGCCGGCTCGACCCAGGTGATCACCGCGTACCATGGCCGGCGCCCGGCGGGGCGGATGTCGAAGCCCGGATAGCCGGCCGGGTTCACGCTGCGGTCATTGCGCACCCCGGCGACGAAGGCCTCGCGCTCGGCGTCGGGCACGTAGGCGATGAAGGAGACGGCGTCGATCGCCGGGAACTGCTCCGGCAGGTCGAGCGCGGCCACGTAGCGGTGCAGCCGCAGCCGCGTCAGCGGGCCCTCTCCCGCGGCATGCAGCGCCGACATGCCGCGCACCACCCGGGCATAGGACGCGATCGCGCTCGACACCCGCTCCTGGGCCAGGCGGGCCACGGTCTCGAAACGGCGCCGCGCGTCGTCCTCGACGGTGCCGGCCGCGACCCGGTAACACAGCGCCCCGACCACCAGCGACAGCGCGAGCCCGGCCACCCAGGGGGCGGCGCTCGCCCCCTGCTGCGGGGCGCTGCTTGCCGTGTTGGCTGCGGCGTTCACTCCTGAACTGCCGGCGGACGAAGAATCCATGGGCTCCTGACGTGCGGTTCTGCCTGCTCGATATTGCTAGTATAGGCAATCGGCAGGACAAACTGCTCAACAATATGCATCGACATCATCCCGACCCCGCTCCCATGACGCCTCCAGGCCACCCGGATATGCCTCCGCCCGCCCCCGACGACCCCTACCTCTGGCTCGAGGAAGTCGACGGCGCCCGGGCCCGCGCCTGGGTCGTGCAGCGCAATGCGGCGACCGAACGCGAACTCGAGGCGGCGCCGCAGCACCCCGCCATGCGCGAGCGGCTGCGCGCCATCCTCGACTCCACCGGCAGGATCCCCTACGCCGGCTGCCATGCCGGCCTGCTGTACAACTTCTGGCGCGACGCCGTTCATGCGCGCGGCATCTGGCGCCGCACCACGCTGGACGAGTATCGCAAGGATGCGCCCGATTGGGAAACCCTGATCGACCTCGACCAGCTTGCCCGCGACGAAGGCGAGAACTGGGTGTGGGGCGGCGTCACCTGGCTCGAGCCCGATGGCGACCGTTGCCTGGTGTCGCTCTCGCGCGGCGGCGGCGACGCCCACGTGGTGCGCGAGTTCGATGCTGCGGCGCGCTGCTTCGTGACCGGCGAGCAGGGGTTCGTCCTGCCCGAGGCCAAGAGCGACTGCGCCTGGATCGACCGCGACACCCTGTTCGTGGCGACCGACTTCGGCCCCGGCTCGCTGACCGAATCGGGCTACCCGCGCATCGTCAGGCGGTGGCGGCGCGGCACGTCGCTCGACGCCGCCGTCAGCGTCTACGAGGCCGGACTCGACGACCTGTCGGCCTCGGCATGGCGTGATGCGACGCCCGGTTTCGAGCGCGAATTCGTGCAGCGCCAGATCGGCTTCTACAGCAGCGAACTGTTCCTGCGGCGCGACGGCGGCCTGGTCAAGATACCCAAGCCTGAGGACGCGAACGCCTTCGCGGTACGCGACCAACTGGTGATCGAGCTGAGGTCAAGCCAGGAGTTCGGCGGGCGCAACTACCCGCAAGGTGCGCTGCTGGCCGTGGACTTCGAAGGCTTCCTGCGCGGCGACGCCTCGTGCGAACTGCTGTTCGCGCCTTCGCCGACCGCCTCGCTCGACGGCCTCACGGTCACGCGCGACGCCTTGCTGCTCAAGGTGCTCGACAAGGTGAAGAACCGCATCGTCGAACTGCGCCGCACGGACGGCGGCTGGCAGGCGGGCGACGTCGCGGCGCCCGCAATCGGCGCCCTCGACACCTGGGCCTTCGACGCCGTCGCCTCGAACCGCTACTTCCTCACGGCGACCGGCTTCACCGCACCGTCCACCCTCTACCTGATGGAGTGCTGCGGCGATCACCAAGCCGCCGGACGCAGCGAGGGGCGCGAGCTCCTGAAGGCGATGCCCGCCTTCTTCGAGGCGGATGCCCTGCAGGTCGACCAGTTCGAGGCACTGTCGAGCGACGGCACCCGCGTCCCCTATTTTGTCGTCATGCGCCGCGACACCCGGCTCGACGGCGACAACCCGACGGTCCTGTACGGCTACGGCGGCTTCGAAGTGTCGCTCAAGCCCTCCTACGGCGCGATCAGCGGCGCCGCCTGGCTGGAGAGCGGGGGCGTCTACGTGGTCGCCAACATCCGCGGCGGCGGCGAGTTCGGCCCGCGCTGGCACCAGGCGGCGCTGAAGGCAAACCGCCAGCGCGCCTTCGACGACTTCATCGCCGTGGCAGAGGACCTGATCGCCAGGAAGATCAGCAGCCCGCGCCGGCTCGGCATCATGGGCGGCAGCAACGGCGGCCTGCTGGTCGGCGCCGTGCTCACCCAGCGTCCCGAGCTGTTCAACGCCGTGGTATGCCAGGTGCCGCTGCTGGACATGCGCCGCTATCACCAGTTGCTGGCCGGCGCCTCCTGGATGGGCGAATACGGCGATCCGGACGACCCGACCGAATGGGCCTGGATCGGACGCTGGTCGCCTTACCACCAGTTGCGGGCAGGCGTGCGCTACCCGCGCGTGCTGTTCACCACCTCGACCCGCGACGACCGGGTCCACCCGGGCCATGCGCGCAAGATGGCCGCGCGCATGCTCGAACTGGGGCAGGATGTGCTGTACTGGGAAAACACCGAAGGCGGCCATGCGGGCGCCGCCGACAATGCGCAGACCGCGCGCATGTGGGCGTTGACCTGGACCTTCCTGCAAACGCAGCTTCGAGACCGGCCGAGCTCCAACACCTAGGCGCTACGCCGCCTGGGAAGCCATGCGCCGCGCATACAGCGCTTCCCAGGTGGCCTGCACGTCGACATAGAAGGCCACCGCGTTTTCGATGCCGATCCGCTGCGGCTCGCCGAGGCGGCTGGTGACCACGCCGGCACGGCGCGTCAGTCGCTCCATGGCGGTGGTGGTCACGGTCACGTAGTGCGTCAGGCCGTTCTCCATGCCGTAGCGGACCACGGCCTCGAAGCATTGCATCGTCATGTCCGAGAAGCCGTAGCGGTTCTCCTTGTCGGTTTCGAGGGCGAAGCGCGACAGCTCCCAGATGCGCGGGTCGCTCGGCGCGGCGCGGCCCTCGAGCAGCTGGGCGAAGGAATCCTTGAGCATGTACGGGCCTTCGGTCGGCAGCAGGCGCCAGCACCCGAGCAGCGGGCCGCTCGGCGCGCGCATCACCATGTAGGCCGGATCGAGCGCGTCGTAGCCATCGATTTCCATGCCCGACATCACCGGCACCTCCCAACCCAGCCGTCCGCTGAACACCTTGGCGCGCAGGGTATGCATTTCCCACAGATCTTTCGATTTGAATTCACGGCGTGCTGCGATTTTGATTTGCATCGTCATTTTCAGGCCCCTAGTTGTGGTGGTTCAAAGCTATGCACTTCGCATACAAGATTCATGCATGCAGGGCAAAACTGGAACTATCAGGTCTGCTAGGTGGCTATGTGGACGTGCGGTGGAATACTTGCAGTTTGCATAGCCAACCACGGAAAGGAGCAGACAGATGGGTAACGAAGTGATGTGCGAAGCATTGGCGGCGGAACTGGAAGCCCAGCAAGCGGCGCAGGAGGGCGGCCCGAAGCGCGCCGCGCCGCACGAGCTGCGACGCCTGCGTATCGCCAAGCGCGAAAGTCAGGAGAAATTCTGGAGCCGCTTCGGCGTGACCCAGTCGAGCGGAAGCCGTTTCGAGACCGGCCTGGCGGTTCCTCCCCCGGTCGCCATCCTGTTGCGCCTGTACGTCAACGGGCGGGTCAGCGATGGTGATCTTCAGGTGTGATCAGGCCCATGGCGATCGCCTTGACGACCGCCTGCTGACGTGTGTTGACGCCGAATTTCTGGCGCACGTTCGCCAGATGGAAGTTGACGGTCGCCTCGGAGCAGTTGGTGATCCGGGCGACCTCCCATGAAGACTTGCCGACCATGACCCATTGCAGGACCTCGAGCTCGCGGCGCGTCAGGCGCGGCAGCTCGGGCTCGGTCCTGGTCTCGCGAAAGCGCGCGGACGATGCGAATGCGTAGTCACGGATCAGGGACAAAACCGGCAGCGCCTGCAGCAGGGAGCGCTCGAAGGGCGCATCGGGCCGTGTGTCGGACGCGAAGCTGATCATGCCGAGTTCGCCCTGCGGGCCATGGATCGGCAGCGTCACGCCGCTACGGATGCCATGCGCGCTGGCTTCTTCGTACAGGGCGCCGGGCTCCCCGCTGCCGAAGGTCGAGGGGGCCCAGATCAGCGGCAGCGTGCTCGACACGCAATGAACAACCGTCGGGTCGACGTAGTGAAAGCCGTTGGCATCGTAGCGATCACGCCATTCAGAAGAATAATTGCTGCGCGTAAATGCATTTTCGAAGCGCACATGGCGCGACGGCAAAACGCCAAAGATCATCTGGTCAAAGCCCTGGCTGCGCGCCAGTCTGAACATGCGTTCAGTCCAGGTACGTTCGTCTTCAGCCTCTAGCAACTCTAGTAATAGCGCAGTGTCAATCATGGGACAAGGGCGGGTCGCAATCTCTTCATGCTAAATGAGTTTGTTCAGTAAATACTCACCAATTGCCACACCTTCGCCCAATGCAGGGGACACCACATGCACAACTGTAGTACCAATACAACAATACTCCCAATCGTGCGCTAGGCTTGTTCAGATTCCGCTACCCTCCGCCGGATGCCCTTCCGGAATTTTCTTAATAGCAATGTTTCTTGAGGCCAGCATTGCAAATGCTTGACGCGAGTCTATTCGAGAGTATCTTCTCAGCATTTTACAGTTTACGGTCGCACGCCCAGCCTGCGGCGCCCCACCCTATCACCACCGAAACGAGGATCTAGTCGATGAACAACATGACCGACATGGGCGAACAGTTGGACGTCAAACTATTGTTGACCACCTTGATGGCGCTGAAGAAAGGCGACTTCTCGGTGCGCATGCCCTCGGACTGGACCGGTGTATCGGGCAAGATCGCCGACACCCTCAACGACATCATCGAGACCAAGCAGAAAATGGTGGAGACGGTGACCGACGTATCGCGCGTGGTGGGCCGCGAAGGCCACCTGACGCAGCGCGCCGACCTGCCGGGCGTGGTGGGCGGCTGGGCCACCATCATCAGCTCGGTCAACACCCTGATCGACGACCTGGTGCGCCCGACCACCGAGATGGCGCGCGTCATCGGCGCGGTGGCGAAGGGCGACCTGTCGCAGACCATGGCGCTGGAAGTGGACGGCCACCCGCTCAAGGGCCAGTACCTGCGCGCGGCGATGACCGCCAACACCATGGTGGAGCAGCTGTCCTCGTTCTCGTCGGAGGTGACCCGGGTGGCGCGCGAGGTGGGCACCGAGGGTAAACTCGGCGGCCAGGCGCAGGTCAAGGGCGTGGCGGGCACCTGGAAGGACCTGACCGACTCGGTGAACTCGATGGCGGGCAACCTGACTTCGCAGGTGCGTAACATCGCGGAAGTGACCACCGCGGTGGCGAACGGCGACTTGTCCAAGAAGATCACGGTGGACGTGCGCGGCGAGATCCTGCAGCTGAAGGACACCATCAACGTCATGGTGGACCAGCTGCGCTCCTTCGCATCCGAGGTGACCCGGGTGGCGCGCGAGGTGGGCACCGAGGGTAAACTCGGCGGCCAGGCCTACGTGCCGGGCGTGGCGGGCACCTGGAAGGACTTGACCGACAACGTGAACTTCATGGCCTCGAACCTGACCGGCCAGGTGCGTAACATCGCGGCGGTGACCACCGCGGTGGCGAACGGCGACCTGTCCAAGAAGATCACGGTGGACGTCAAGGGCGAGATTCTCGAACTGAAGAACACCATCAACGTGATGGTGGACCAGCTGTCCTCGTTCGCCTCCGAAGTCACCCGGGTGGCGCGCGAGGTGGGTACCGAAGGTAAACTCGGCGGCCAGGCGGTCGTGAAGGGCGTCGCGGGCACCTGGAAGGACTTGACCGACTCGGTCAACTCCATGGCGGGCAACCTGACCGGCCAGGTGCGTAACATCGCGGACGTGACCACTGCGGTGGCGAACGGCGACCTGTCCAAGAAGATCACGGTGGACGTGAAGGGCGAGATCCTCGAGCTGAAGAACACCATCAACGTGATGGTCGACCAGCTGAACTCCTTCGCATCGGAGGTGACCCGGGTGGCGCGCGAGGTCGGTACCGAGGGCCGCCTGGGCGGCCAGGCCAACGTGCCGGGCGTGGCGGGCACCTGGAAGGACCTGACCGACGGCGTGAACTCGATGGCGGGCAACCTGACCGGCCAGGTGCGTAACATCGCCGAGGTGACCACCGCCGTGGCGAACGGCGACCTGTCCAAGAAGATCACGGTGGACGTCAAGGGCGAGATTCTCGAACTGAAGAACACCATCAACGTGATGGTGGACCAGCTGTCCTCGTTCGCATCCGAGGTGACCCGCGTGGCGCGCGAAGTGGGCACCGAGGGTAAACTCGGCGGCCAGGCCTACGTGCCGGGCGTCGGCGGCACCTGGAAAGACCTGACCGACAACGTGAACTTCATGGCCTCGAACCTGACCGGCCAGGTGCGCAACATCGCGGCGGTGACGACCGCGGTGGCGCGCGGCGACCTGTCCAAGAAGATCACCGTGGACGTGAAGGGCGAGATTCTCGAACTGAAGGACACCATCAACGTCATGGTCGACCAGCTGTCCTCGTTCGCATCCGAGGTGACCCGCGTCGCCCGTGAGGTGGGCACCGAAGGCAAGCTCGGTGGACAGGCGAACGTGTCCGGCGTGGCGGGCACCTGGAAGGACCTGACCGAGAACGTCAACCAGCTGGCGGCGAACCTGACCAACCAGATGCGCGCGATCGGCGAGGTGGCGACCGCGGTGACCCGCGGCGACCTGTCGCGTTCGATCCAGGTGGAAGCGCGCGGCGAGGTGTCCTACCTGAAGGACAACATCAACGAGATGATCCGCAACCTGAAGGAGACCACCCAGAAGAACGCGCAGCAGGACTGGCTGAAGACCAACCTGGCGCGCTTCACGCGCCTCTTGCAGGGCCAGCGCGACCTGCAGGCCGTGACCAAGCTGATCCTGTCCGAGCTGGCGCCGCTGGTGTCGGCCCACCACGGCGTGTTCTACATGATGGACTCGCAGGAGAGCGATGCACGCCTGCGCATGATCGCGTCCTACGGCTACCGTTCCAGCCGCAAGCTGCCGACCTCGTTCCTGCCGGGCGAAGGCCTGGTGGGCCAGTGCGCGCTGGAGAAGAACCGCATCTGGCTGACCGACGTGCCGCGCGACTACATCGTGGTCTCGTCGGGCCTGGGCTCGGCGCCGCCGAACAACATCGTGGTGCTGCCGATCCTGTTCGAGCAGCAGGTCAAGGCGGTGATCGAGATCGCCTCGCTGGATCGCTTCACCGAAACCCACCTGTCCTTCCTCGACCAGCTGATGGAATCGATCGGCGTGGTCCTGAACACGATCGAGGCGAACAGCCGTACCGAGTCGCTGCTGACCCAGTCGCAGTCGCTGGCGCAGGAACTGCAGCAGACCAACCAGGAGCTGGCGGAGAAGGCGCGCCTGCTGTCCGAGCAGAACATCGAGGTGGAACGCAAGAACCGCGAGGTGGAACAGGCCAAGCTGGCGCTGGAAGAGAAGGCGACCCAGCTGGCCCTGTCGTCCAAGTACAAGTCCGAGTTCCTGGCGAATATGTCGCACGAACTCAGGACGCCACTGAACTCGTTATTGATCCTGGCGCAGCAATTATCTGACAACCCCGAGGGCAACCTGTCGGGCAAGCAGGTGGAATTCGCCAAGACCATCCACGGTTCCGGCTCCGACCTGCTGACCCTGATCAACGACATTCTCGACCTGTCGAAGATCGAGTCCGGCACCGTCACGCTGGACGTGTCGGAGTACCGCTTCTCGAACCTGCGCAACTACGTGGACCGCACCTTCCGCCACATGGCCGAGGCCAAGCACCTCGGCTTCGAGGTGGCGCTGGCGGAGAACCTGCCGACCGCGGTGATGACCGACACCACGCGCCTGCAGCAGGTCCTGAAGAACCTGCTGTCGAACGCCTTCAAGTTCACCAGCCATGGCCAGGTGTCGCTGAGCATCAGCCTGGTGGGCAGCGGCTGGACCCACGACCACCCGAACCTGGTCCACGCCGATGCGGTGCTGGCCTTCTCGGTGCACGATACCGGCGTCGGCATCCCGTCCGACAAGCTGCAGCTGATCTTCGAAGCCTTCCAGCAGGCCGACGGCTCGACCGCGCGCAAATACGGCGGCACCGGCCTGGGTCTGTCGATCTCGCGCGAACTGGCGCGCCTGCTGGGCGGCGAAATCCGCGTCGAGTCGACCGTCAACGTCGGCTCGACCTTCACCCTGTACCTGCCGTACAACCGGGCCGGCTTCATCAACTACGAACAGGCGCGCCAGCCGCAACCGGCCCGCCTGGCGCCGCCGGTCGTCCCGCCCCAGGTGGCCTACCAGCCCGCGCCGCAGGCAAGCGCCGACCTGTCCACGGTCGATGCGGTGGAAGCCGGTTCGCTGATCGAATACTCCTCGGTACTGGACGACCGCGGCCTGGTCACGCCGGGCGACCCGTCGGTGCTGATCGTGGAAGACGACGAGCGCTTCGCCAAGGTGCTGCTCGACTTCGCCCGCGAAAAGAATTTCAAGGGCATCGTCACCCAGCGCGGCGATTCGGCGCTGTCGCTGGCGCGCGACTACCTGCCGTCCGCGATCCTGCTCGACATCGACCTGCCCGACATCGACGGCTTCACGGTGCTCGACCGCCTCAAGCGCGATCCGAGCACCCGTCATATCCCGGTACACGTGATGTCCTCGCTACGCGAGCGCGAGCGCGCGCTGCGCCAGGGTGCGATCTCGTACATCAACAAGCCGGTCAGCCGCGAAGCGCTGCAGGAAGAATTCAAGCGCATCCAGAAGTTCCTGCTGGGCGGCAAGCGTTCGCTGCTGGTGGTGGAAGACGACATGGCCCAGCGTGAGTCGATCGTGGCCCTGATCGGCAACACCGACATCCACATGGTGACCGTGGATACCGGCGCCGCGGCGATGGAGGCGCTGGAAAGCGCGCGCTTCGACTGCATGGTGCTGGACCTGACCCTGCCGGACGTGTCGGGCTTCGACCTGCTGGATCGCATCGGCGCCAACGAGCGCCTGCGCGACCTGCCGGTGGTGATCTATACCGCCAAGGAGCTGTCGCGCAAGGAAGTCACCAAGCTCAAGCGCTATGCCAAGACCATCGTCATGAAGGACGCGCGTTCGCCGGAGCGCCTGCTGGACGAAACCGCGCTGTTCCTGCACCGTTCGCAGGCCAGCCTGCCGGAGCAGCAGCGCCGCATGCTGGAAGAAATCCACGCGCTCGACGGCGGCCTGGCCGGACGCAAGGTCCTGATCGTCGACGACGACCTGCGCAACATCTTCGCGCTGTCCACCCTGCTCGAGCGCCAGCAGATGCAGGTGCTGTTCGCCGAGAACGGCCGCGACGGCATCGAGGTGCTGGAGAAGGATCCGAGCATCGAGATCGTCCTGATGGACATCATGATGCCGGAGATGGACGGCTACGACACGATGCGGGCGATCCGACGCATTCCGAAGTTCCGTTCGCTGCCGATCATCACCCTGACCGCCAAGGCAATGAAGGGCGACCGCGACAAGTGCATCGCCGCCGGCGCCTCGGACTACATCACCAAGCCGGTCGATGTGGCCCAGCTGCTGTCGATGATGCGGGTCTGGCTCCATTGATGGCGCGGTCGATGGCGGCATCGATGGCTGCATCGATGGAAGCGTCGGGCGCCTGCTTCGGGTTCGCCGGACCGGGCGAGCTTCAGGCGACCGAGGAACTCGAACTCGAACTGCTGCTGGAAGCCGTGTACCAGCGCTTCGGGTTCGACTTCCGTGGATATGCGCGTCCAAGGGTGCGCGAGCGGCTGCTGGCCCTGCTGCGGGCGCGCGGCCTGGGGACCATCTCCAGCCTGCAGGAACGGGTGCTGCACGAAGCGGGCGTGGCGCAGGCCGTGGTGCGCGCGCTGGCGGTGCCGAAGGCAGCGCTGTTCGACCTGCCCGAGGACGCGCGCCGCCTGCGCAGCGCGCTCGGCGACAGCCTGCGTCCGACCGCCCTGCCCAAGGTCTGGCTGGCCGAGCCGGCCGGCGTGGCCGAAGCCTGGACGCTGGCGATCGTGCTGGCGGAAGAAAAGCTGTATGGCCGCACCGAGGTGTTCGCAACCCTGGCCAGCGACGAGTTGCTGTTCGAAGCGCGCAGCGCCAGCTTGCCGGCGGACGGCTTGCTGCACGCGCAGGCCCGGTACGAGGCCAGCGGCGGCAGCGGCCGGCTCAGCGACTACTTCGAGGTGGCGGGCGGCGAAGCGCGCCTGCTGCCGCGCCTGCGCGAGCGCATCACCTGGGCCCAATACAGCCTGGTGACGGACGCCTCGTTCCAGGAGTTCCACGGCATCGTCTGCCGTCAAGCCCTGCCCGACTTCGGGCCGGTGCTGCGCCAGCGCGTGCTGCGCCTGTTCCGCGACAGCCTGTCCTTGTTCGGGGTGCTGGGCCTGGACCGCGAGCTGGGCGCCACCGATGTGGCGGCCGGCGATTACCAGGCCTTGTTCGCGGATGGCGGCTGGTACAAGCGCATCCGCTAGGCTGGGGGGGGCGAGCGGGCGCCCCTAGCGCTGCGCGATGCGGTCGCGCCACGCCTGCAGGTGCGGCATCCCTTCCTCCGCGGGCCGGAATTTCAGCAGGCCGCGGGCAAACTCCAGCGCGCAGAAGGCCGTGATGTCGGCAATCGTGAAGCGCGCGCCAGCGACATAAGGCTGCCTGGCCAGCTCCCCGTCCAGCCAGCGCGCCGTGGCGCGCATCTTCAGGCCCTGCGCCGCGCCGAAGTCCGGAAACTGCGGCTGCTCCAGCACCGCCAACCCGGGATGGGTATGGCGCACGCACAGCGCGGTTTCCAGCATCAGGTGCAGTTCCATGCGGCGGTCGGCCATCTCGATGAAGGCGCGCTCGGTGGCGTCGACGCCCATCAGGTTCGGCTCCGGGTGCAGGCCTTCGAGGTAGGTGCAGATCGCCCGGGTTTCGCTGAGCGCGCGGCCGTCGTCGAGCACCAGCACCGGCACCCGCGCCAGCGGGTTGAGGGCCAGGAAGTCCTCGCTGCGATGGACGCCGGCATTCAGGTCGATGTCGACCAGTTCGATGCCGTCGATGCCTTTCGCGGCCATGAACATCGCGACGCGCCGCGGGTTCGGCGCACGGGGGCTGGTATAGAGACGCATTGCTATCCTTCGATCATGAAGAAGGACCCATCATAGCCGGTTTTCAGGCCGGCTCGGTCAGCGCCACCGGTCCGGCCCGGGGATGCGCGGCCGCCATCCAGGCCGCGACCGCGTCCACGCAGCCCGGCGGCAGGTGCAAACCGAGCTTGGTCCGCCGCCACAACACGTCTTCGGCGCAAGCGGCCCACTCGTGCCGCATCAGGTAGCGCAGCTCGGCGGCAAACAGACCGGGCGCGACCTCTTCGCCCAGGTCCTCGATGCGCGCGGCGCCCGCCAGCAAGATCTCGACCCGGGTGCCGTAGGCACGCGCCCAGCGTAGTGCCAGGCTGGCCGGAAGCCACGGGTGGCGGCGTTCGAGCGCCGCCACCCAGCGGTCGAACTCGCGCACACCGCGGCTGTCAGGCGTACTGCCGAACAGGTCGCCGCCAGGCAGCACGGCCCGCGCCGTCCACCCCGGCTCCGCCCGGCCGAGCCTGCCGGCGATCCAGGCGCCCGCTTCCTCGGCCAGCCTGCGGTAGGTGGTGATCTTGCCGCCGAAGACGGACAGCAGCGGCGCGCCCGCCGTGTCGTGGCCGAGCAGGTAGTCGCGCGTGGCGGCGCTGGCGCTGGCCGCCGCGTCTTCGAGTAGCGGCCGCACCCCGGAATAGCTCCACACCACGTCCGCGGGCCCGAGTTGCCGCCGGAAGTAGCGGTTGGCGAGTTCGCACAGGTAAGCCGTCTCGGTGGCGGCGATCGCGACCTCGTCCGGGTCGCCCTGGAACTCGACGTCGGTGGTCCCGATGAGCGTGAACACGCCCTCGTAGGGCATCGCGAACACGATGCGGCCATCGGGGTGCTGGAAGATGTAGGCGTAGGGGTGGTCGAACAGGCGCGGCACCACGATGTGGCTGCCCTTCACCAGGCGCAGCCGCCGCCCGGGCGCCTGGCCGGTGGCGAGATGGGACACGCGTGCCGCCCACGGACCGGCTGCGTTGACCAGCAGGCGCGCCTTCACGCGCCGGCTGCGCTCGCCGTGCACCAGGGTCGCCATCCAATGGTCCGGATGGCGTTCGAAGGCCGTGCAGCGCGTGTGGGTGAGTACGGTGGCGCCGCGCTCGTGCGCGTCGAGCGCGTTGAGCACCACCAGGCGGGCGTCGTCGACCCAGCCGTCGGAGTAGACGAAGCCGCGCGTAAAGGCCGGCTTGAGCGGGCCGCCGGCAAGGTGCCCGGCCAGTTCGACCGCGCTGGATGCGGGCAGGAAGGCGCGTGGCGCCAGGCGGTCGTAGAGGAACAGGCCGGCGCGGATCATCCAGGCCGGGCGCTGGGCGCCGTCGTGCGGCATCACGAAGCGCAGCGGATGCATGATGTGCGGCGCGCTGCACAGCAGCACCTCACGCTCGGCCAGCGCCTTGCGCACCAGGCCGAATGCGCGGTGTTCGAGGTAGCGCAGGCCTCCGTGAATCAGCTTGCTCGAGGCCGAGGACGTATGCGCGCCAAGGTCGTCCTTGTCGCACAGGAGCACCCGCAGGCCGCGCCCGGCCAGGTCGCGGGCGATGCCCGCGCCATTGATGCCGCCGCCCACGACCAGCACCTCGCATTCCAGCAGGCCGTCTGCCGTTCGATCCGCATCGCTCATGTCACCTCCTGTGCGCGGGACGGGCCCGCCTGGCCGGCCCAGTGTAGGGACCTGCCGGCGGAGCGTCTTTGCCTGCATCAATTATGCTGAGAATGCCGCCGTCCGTGTGTAAAATCGCCGCATGCACAACTCATCGAGCGCCGCGGCGCGCGCCTGGGTCCGCATGCCTTCCGGTAAGCGCCTGGACCTGCTCAACCCAACCCCCTTCGACTGGGACGATGCCGACCTGGCGCTGGGCCTGGCGCGCACCTACCGCTGGGGCGGCCATTCGGCATGGCCGCTGTTATAGGCCCAAACTTATCTATAATAATTACGAAATTTTGTCATCAGGTGCTCGTTCGAGTCACTTGCTTGGAGAGATTGTTTTCTCCGGTCAACGACGTTCTACCCTACAATAAACGTAACATTAACAATTCTTCACGCGGCTGTTTGTCCGTGTTGACTAGTAGCGCCCACTGCCGTCTACAACCTGTGACCTCGTACCCTCAATGAAAAGCTAACAAAGGCGCTGAACCGCGCTAGCCCCGTATTTCTTACCACGTGCAAAGTAGTACACAGCCGCCTTAGCAAAGGATCACCGGCAAGGTTTTGTGTTAAAAATATTAACCGCAACAGGAGGTCGAAATGAAGCACGTGCGTGTCTGGGCCAAAGTGAAATTAGACGCTAGTGGAAGTTCCATCCGCCTTCCGGTGCTTGTCATAATGGCTTCAGAAAAAATAAGCGTCTTGGAGCCGCTACTTAACTATTTTCTTTCTCGCCACAACGAGCGTAGCCATTCTTGGATGATCAAGCTTTGCCAGATTGTTGGGCAGCTTATCGATTACATCAACGCCAACCCTCAGGTTCTAAAGCCAGTTGATCTTTTTCGTGGTTTTATCAATGCTCAATACAACGGCACCATCAGCGAAAAAGGAGAGGACCCAAGCTTTCTGTGCTGGTTCTCATCTAATGCAAGAACAGTAAATCCAAAGCTACGTATGCTCGAGGAATTTTCTGACTGGATGGTGCGAAAAAACTATATTCCTAGCTCGCTAAATCCGTGGACCGCCGCTACTGCTTCAGAGCAGCGGTTCGCGTGGATTGCGTGGTATCGTCAAAACCAATTTTCTTTCTTGGGTCACTTAGGAATCGCCGGCAAGAAGTCCCCCGAGTTAGCCAAGGCCAGAGATATTAAATTGAGGCGGCAGCCCTTGGGCAAGGCTAACGCCGCGAAAGCATTTCCGACAGATTTTGAAGCTGCTCTATTCCGCGACGGCTTTGTGCGACACGGCAAGGAAAACCAATCAGACATACTGGAAAAATTTGATTGGCGGGGAATCTGCATTGCAATGTTGCTCATGTATGGGGCAAGAAGGTTATCGGAACCATTCCAACTCTGGACTGGCGACGTAATGGAGAACCCCACGCGGCCAGGCGAAGCCCTGGTTCGCATCTATCATCCAGTAGAAGGACAAGCGCCAGAGAATCCAAAGATCAACGGCCGAAGGGCTGCTAACCGTCAGGCATACCTTCAAACTTTTTATCCAAGATATGTGCCTCGGAACTGGGCTCACGGCAACTACCATGCAGGATTCAAAGGGCGCTCTTTTACCGACCAAAAAGCACAGTACCTTCATGTTCACTGGCTCCCCTCTAATATGGCTGAATCGTTTTTGTATGCCTATCACAATTATATGGAGCAACGCGCACTCCTTGGTATTGATAGTTCACGCCATCCATTTGCTTTTGTATCGCACAAAGGCAAACATAAAGGTGAACCGTACACGATCAGTTCCTTTTCTGCAGCTTGGAAGCGCGCGGTGACACGCATTGGGCTACCTCACGCGAAACTTTACGGAACTACTCCACACGGGGGCAGGCACAGTGTTGGAATACGTGCTAATAGAGCTGGCATCAATAGATACGACGCGAGAGAAATGTTTGGACATAGCTCATTGGAGTCGCAAGACGTCTACAGGGTTCCCACAACAGAGCACGTTACTGAATCGCTAGATGCTGCAACACAAAGAATTTTGAATGAAGAAATCCTCACGGCCGGCGTCAACACGACAGCGAACAGCCAAATTAATCTGATCGACGTTTGGGAAGATTCGATGCAGCATAATCGCACCCAAATGATGAGTGTTTTACAACGAAAAAATATAGGAAAATAAGTTGACTGAACAACGCAGCGAATCCACGTCCCTTTCCGAGCATACTCATCCTGATGTGGTATTCGAAGGCTTAATTAAAAAAATCAAGAATAATAATAACCGATCCAGTCAATATGCTGTTCGCGCCATCGAATGGCTCGAGATCCTAAATTCCGTGTGTCGCGAACTGTTTGAAGCTGGGTCTAAAGATTTTTCAAAAAGAAACGTCTCTCATCACTGCGCCCCATGTGGCGGCCCGATCCTCACAGATCAATCGATATATAAGCCGCGCCATCGCGAACTTATAAAGGCATGGGCCAAATATGCCGGTGGGACGACACGGGATGAGAAAACATCTGTAAAAAAAGTCAGCGTGACAGAAACGTCCCTGGAAAATGACAGACGTGCGATTTTCGCGCATCCGGACGAAACGCACGCGGATCTGTTGAGTAAGATGTTAGCTAACCCAAATTCGAAAGAACCAGTAATCGTAAAGGCTATCCTGCGTCTCAATATCCTGCATGACGTCTGTAAAAAACAATATGCAATGGGTAGCAGAGATTTTTCGATGCGCAGCCTTGGTGCTATTTCGGCTCCCTTAGGGGGACCGACTTTTCAGGATAAGTCAATCTACCGGCCGACAAGTCGTACTTTAATTGAATCGTGGGCTCAGTTCGCTAATGGGTACACGCGAACGCCGCCTCAACTGTTGAGAGAGCAGGATCGAAAAGAGACGGTTGACTATATCGAAAATTACTTTCAACGTACCGATCGGTTGCCAAGTTATGAAATGATCAAGAAGGAAGGGATGAAAAAATTTCTTGGCCCTGGAAAATCTCAGAGTGCACAGACAAACCGCATCATTAGCTCGATGGAACTATGGCGCCAAAGTTGGACAAAGAATGTATCGCCGGAGGTGAGCGCTGTATGTGATCAGCTTTTCGTACGACTAGAAAAGATTCCAACCGTTCAGGAAGTTCAAGGGATTCTTGACGTCACTCATCCAAAAGAAGACAGCGCGCTCTTTACAGAAGTCGACTGTTGGCGGAGGTACCGTTTCGCTATGGACATGTGGATTTTCGCGCCAACCACTGACGAGACGTGTTTTTTATGGCTGGTACTTCACCCGGAACTGGGGCAGTGGCGTGAACTCGTGGTCGCCTACCTAAACTCGCGACCAACACACCGAAAAAATTTGAACTTGGCCTTACACGCTTTTTTTTCAAAATATCTGCTAGACGGTAATTTAAAGCTCACGCCGAAGTCTTTCCTGGCTGAAGATTATCTGCCTCCCGATTTTTCTGACTATTCCACAAAAGAGCCTGGAACTGTAGGCAGAAAACACGAACGCGCCGCGATTAATGCTTTCATTGATTACGTACTTGACCGAGGAAGCGATTTCATCGATATTGATGCTCACGGCCACCGAGTACGCAAAGCACAGTACAGGAACAATTGAGATAGCCCCCTGATTCACCAGACACGGTCGGTGCGGTATCCTTACGGATAGGAATACGACTGTGAATATGACTAGGAACAACCAAACCATCGAAGTAGTGACAGTGTCCGAGGAGCGGCGCCGTCGCTGGTCAGTGCAGGAGAAAGCTGCACTGGTCAAGGAAACGTACGAGCTGGGGATGAGCGTATCGCTGGTCGCTCGCAAGCACGGCATCAGTGCCAGCCAGCTGTTCAATTGGCGCAAGCTGGAACGCGCGGGCGCCCTGGTGGCCGTCCAGTCAGGCGAGTCGGTGGTGCCGGCAAGCGAACTGGCTGCCGCGCGCGCCCAGATCGCACAACTGCAGCGCATGCTCGGCAAGAAGACGATGGAGGCGGAAATCCTGCGCGAAGCGGTCGAGGTAGCGCGCGAAAAAAAGTGGATTGCGCGCTCACCCTTATTGGACAAGGACGGCCAGTGAAGCCGGTCTGCGCTGTCCTTGGTGTAGCGCGCTCGAACGTGATTGATCGCCTTGCGCGTCCTGCGGACTGGATCGACGGTCGCACCTTGATCAGGCTTAACCCGGTTGCTGACGCGATGATTGCGGACGCCGTACGTGCCGAGATCACGGCATTGCCGACTTACGGCTATCGCCGCGCCGGCGCCCTGGTGAACCGCACGCGCAGCCTGATGGGCCTGCGGCCCGTCAATCACAAGCGCATGTACCGTGTGATGAAAGCAGAGGGTTTGCTGCTGCCAAAGTCGCCCAAGCGCCGGGACAGCGGCCGCGCTCATGATGGCAAGGTAGCCGTCGAGGAATCGAACCAGCGCTGGTGTTCGGACGGCTTCGAGATCGCCTGCGACAACGGCGATGTCGTGACGGGCGTATTCATGAAGGATTGCTGTGACCGCGAGATCATCGCCTGGCGTGCCTGGATTGGCCGCGGCCTGCCAGGAGAACCGGTGCGCGACATGATGATCGAGGCGGTAGAGGCACGCTTCGGAAGCACAAACGAGCGGGCGATTACGCTTGAATTCTTGAGCGACAACGGCGGCGCTTTCCGGGCAATTGAAACGCACGCCTTGGCACATGAACTGGGCATCAAGCCGGTGCACACGCCTGTCAACAGCCCGCAATCGAACGGCATGGCCGAGAGCTTCGTGAACACGTTTAAACGCGATTACGTCGGCGACATGGACCGGCGTGACGGCGCCGTCGTGCTGGCCCAGCTGCCCGACGCCTTCAGGCATTTCAACGAGGTGCATCCTCACTCGGCGCTGCGCTATAAATCGCCGCGCATGTTTAGAAAAGAGCGACCGCGTCAGGCTCTGGAAACTGACGCTAACTGTCGAGTCCCGTTTGATCATAAACGCGTTTAACGAATAACTCCGGCCGCTTTTGTTGCCATTCCTTGAGAGCGAGGATGGGGGTTTTACTGCCGATGGCGCGTTGTGGAATGTGGTGGTTGTACAGCTTCAGATAGTTCAGCAAAGTGGCCTGCAGATCGGCCCGGCTATCGAAACGGGTCTGCTGCAGCAATTCGTTGATGCGCCCGTTGAAGCGCTCGACCATGCCATTGGTTTGCGGATGGCGTGGCGGCGCCAGGCGATGTTCTGCAGGCAGGGCTGCGCAGGCGACGTCGAATGCGTGTTTGCCGCTGGGCTTCTTGTCCTTGGTGGTGAAACGGTCGGTGAATTGCGAGCCGTTGTCGGTCAGGATTTTGCTGATCTTGATCGGCGAAGCCAACTTCAAACGGCGCAGAAAATCGACGCTACTTTTCTCCGTCATGTCGCTGTAGATGTGCATGAAGACCCAGCGCGTGGCGCGATCGATAGCGACGAACAGATAGCGGCGTGAGGTCTCGTCCGGCATCTGCGGCAGGTACTTGATATCGATGTGGATGAAGCCGGGTTCGTAGTCCTTGAAGGTCTTCTTCGGCGTGATCTTCTCTCCCTCTGCCGTCGCAATCAAGTCCGTCAGGCGCGACATGCCTTCACGCTTTAGCAGGCGCGCAATGCCCGCGCGCGAGACGGCCGGATTGATGTACTGCTTGGTAATGAACAGAAGATCGTCGAGCGGCAGGTAGAGTGACTGGCGCAGAGACAGAACAATGGCTTCCTGGGCCTGGCTCAAGGTTGTATGCAGTGTGTGAGCGCGGTGCGAGCGATCGTGTACGTCATCGCGTCCAAGCCACTTCTGTGCAGTGGCTCGCGTGATGTTGAAAACCTTGGCAGCTTCTCTGGAAGACAGGCCCGAATCCTTGATCTCCTGGCGGATCTTCGGTGTGGTACGGGCCTGTGGATGAATGCGTGAACTCATGCTGCCAACTGCTCCTGGTGCGATTGAATGCCGGGACTGCTGAACCCAGCAATCAAGTCGCCCAGCATAGCTTTTGCACGAAACAAAGGCCAGCTACGGCGAGGAATATGATCGCACGATACTGAACAGCTAACTAAGCATCAGGCTGTGTCCGGGAATAGCGGGGCAAGATCACAATTTCTCTAACACAAATTCCACGACTCCTATTAAGCGCTCTAACAATACCGTCAACCGCAGGGTTGCCGTGGGCGCACTTCAGGATCTCCAGCTATCTTATCTTACGCAGCTAAATCCGAATTTTGAGCAATGGCGGGTGTATGCGGTCGGCTGGCTGGCGTCTACAAAAGTAAATTTAGGCGCCGCCAAAAGCGCAATCAGGGAAATCTTTGTTGACTACATTGCGGCTGAGCGTCTTCCTTCTGACCCATCAACATTACTTTCTTCTGAATGGCAGCGCGAAAATCCCATTCCGTCCTATCGCGAAACGGCGCTTAAAACAATAGGAAGCAGACACGCGCGCGCGCACTTCGTTAAAGCTAATGAGTTTATCGATTATGTGCTGGAAAATTATTATTCTGCTGAAGACGACTACGGGCGACGAATTGTATCTGGGGACTTCCGAAACTTCCTTATCGAACAAAGCGCCGACATCCCGTCTGGGAAAGGCCAGGGTGCACACTCGAATAAAGAAGTCCTTCCCAGCCGATACATTAGATACATCCGTGACCTCATATGCCCAACTGAAGCGAAGAACTTTAGCGATTTGCTCTGGGCACAAGATGCAGTTTCGAATGGTGACTGGTTTCAAGTTACGTCCGAAAAAATCGACAAGGATGACCCAGATTGCGTATGGCGGATTCGGACTATCTTCGCCAAAGGAGCGCGCAAGCAACTGACAAAGTCTAAACGAGTTTACGAAATTTGGTATCCCGGGCGTACGATTGCCATGCTACTTAAACTGGAACTCCCACTCCGCACTTATCAGGTGAGGATGCTGGATAGTGGTGAGGCCGACACTTGGTGGTTTGAGGGAAGTACATGCGCCAGGAACGCGAGAGATGAACCGGTTTATTGTGCTGGACAGTTCCGAAAAAATGATTCTGATATGGCCTCCCATGTCGGTAATATGGAAAGACACGCAGGCGTATTTCGTCGCATGCCCGACAGCATTTCCGGAAAGGTTTTCGCGGGGTTATTTATAAACACGAACAAGACTCAAGATAGGGGCCAGGAACAGTGGGATCGTGGCTACGTAGTACCTTGGCAACACGGAAAAGTTCTGTATTGGTGCGAGCGTTTGCGAGATTGGCAAAGAAAATATAATCCAATTAGCGAACCGGTTCATTGCTCAGTCTTGCCAGACAAGGTACTTGGACCGAAAACTGAGTTGCAAAAACAACAGATGGGAAGCATGTGTTTTCTCTTCCGGGATCCTTGTGCTGCCCAGGCTAAGCGGGGATGGCCAATTGCGAATGGGAAGTTAGTGGTCTTGTGGACCAAGATTCTAGAAGAACTCGAAGATATTTGCGCAAAGAACGGGCATTCCGCTGTCGATGGTTCGCGGCTACGTTTTATACACAAGGACGATGCAGAGCGGAACTGTGGCTTATATTCTTTGCATTCACTTCGCGTTTCGCTGATTACACATCTTGCGACCGAGGGCGGTGTTGAGATGCAGATTTTGTCCGAATGTATTGCCGGACATGCGCGTATTCTAATGACTCTTTATTACAAAAAATCTGGTATTGCGTATGTTAGCGACGTTATGGAAAGTGCGTCAGAGCGAATTAGGGATGAAACGACAGAACAGAGAAATTGGATTCGCTGGGTAAAAGATGCAAGTCTCAGACAACTTGAAGTGAACTCTGCAGTCGTAGATGTGTCAGTAACGCAAGCTATAAAGGAAGCTTTCAACCAAGGAGGCTCGTCGTTAATCAGGACGAATCTTGGATTATGTGCAAAAGGTGGAATGGGATGCAGTAACGGAGGGAAAGTCATTGATGAGGATACAGGGGCCGTCACCTATGGCCCCACTCCTGGCTATCCTCAACAGAAAAATTGTGTAAGGTGCAGGTGGTTTATGACAGGCCCCGCTTTCCTTCAAGCTCTCGTTCACCATTGGAATCTTCTTCACTTCAATCTAGGGGACTCAGGCCGTCGTTATTTAGAGATGTCCTCTGAAATCACGTCGCTTGAGGCGGCGATGCTTGAATGCCAAAAATTGAATATGACGTTTGAGCATCATGCAAGATTGGAACAGCTTCGGCACTCATTAAGTGCCATTTATGACGGGAACGAGAAGATCGCTGAAGACTCTTTGGCCACGATGAAGCTAATTGTACGATGCAAACACATCATCGATGCGGCAGCTGATCCTGATAGCGATGTGGTCCTTCTCGCAGTGGGAGGTATGGATGAGGTTAAAATTAATGTTAGCGAATGCTCTGAATTAGAGCAGATTTTGACAGTGGCTGTTGGCTCAACCGTCTATGTCGATGAGGATGCTCAAAAAGCTGTGCTCAAAGCCGGCAACGCCTTTGATCGGATGTTAATGATGAACGGCAAGGAACCTGTTTTTTTCAAGCTGAGTGAAAAAGAATTACCATCAGTCGTTCTACACATGACAAGTCTGCTCCAGGCATATACAGGCAGCACTGGAGGAGCTGTACCTTTTATTGAAGGCATAGAACGACTTTCTGCCCTCGGCTTGAACGGAGAAAGCAACGAAATCGTCAAGCTCGCAGCTGCAGGAAAATCGTTCAACTTGAACTCTATCAAGCCGAGTAAGGTAATATCTATCACTTTCGGGGATAGTGCGCCCCTGCCCCGGCCATTACGGACTGCAGTAATGCGAGGAAAAAACAATGGGAAATGATGTTACTCTCAATCCGGAAGAGGTGTTGCAACAGTTGAAAGCGGGGGCGAAGTCAAAGCGCACAATAGACTCATTGGAAATCATCCATCTGGTCTGCAAAGAACAGTTCAACCGCAAAAGTTACAACTATAGCTACAGTATGATTGGTACATTGTCGGGGGAGCGCGGCGGGCCTACGGCCCAACCCATCCGTAATGCTACTGGCGCGGCTTATCGCACACTTATCGATACCTGGGCGCGGTTTTCAGATTCGGGAGCGCGCACCATGCCCCCGCAGCGGCCTTCTAATCTGCAAAATGATGTACTCTCGTTGATAAATGATTCAGTGGCACGGATTCTGGTACAAAAATATATTTCAGAAAACACCAAGCTTCGGAACGAGAATCAGTTGCTGAAAGTCGCTGCCAAGGACAGAGTTGTAATCGATCTTTCTGGAACCCAAGGTGGATGTAGCTGTACATTCGATGCGTTCGCCTCAAAGAATCTTCTTTTAGAACAGGAAATTTTCGCATTGAAGAGTGCAATCAGTGCAGAAACGATGCAAAGGAACGGTTGGGCGGGCGATGCAAACAGTGGGGCCGTGAAAAAAGGTCCGCTAACCATATTTAGTCCTGGCTTCATAACCGGCATCGCCAAAATTCTGAATGAATTTTGTGAAAATTGAACAAACCACTCTGCAGTCAGCTTCTGCGCGATGGCTGCCTAATAAGTGTCGACCGTCGTTGGAAAGTTGCGCAGAGTTCCAACTTGCGAATGCGCAAAACCGGCCGCCGCGCCCGGAATGGATGGTTTTGTGCAGCTGACTGATTGTTTTGACTTAAACAACTTGTGCGAGATGCTTTAACTCATCAAATCGCCTGAGAAATAAACTGTAGGCACGATCCGGACCGACTGGAACAATCTTGACCGCATGGGCTTCCGGAAGATGGCCCCACTCAACCCACGCTGGCGGAAGCAAGTCTCGCAGCTCAGTGGCCATGCTTATGAGATCAGCGTGTTTTACTGCAGGATGTTCATCGTTGAATCCGAATCGGCGGCGTAGTGCATCTTTCACGGGCTTAAGGTGTGATTTGACGTAGTCACGACCTAACATTACCTTTACAGGCGATGGCCAGTCCCCGAGAAACTCTTCGCAGTCGTGCATCAGCGCAGCATATGCCAGAGGCTCTGGTACGAGATGGGATACCATAACTGAATGTTCGGCGACTGAATACCATGGTCTTGCAGCCCCCCCCCACCGGGGTTGCGATGCAAGACATAAGGCGATGTCAGTAATCGGTAAACCAGTTGCGTCTGGAGCGAGCAAGTCAAGGACATAGCCTGATGGTAGCAAAATAGATGTGCGTCCATCTGGTTTATCTAAGAGTTCAAGTTGCATAATTCAACGTTTCGGTGTGACGATCACGATGCCATTGCTAGGATCCTGTAGAGAAATTATGCTCGATGGTTCCGCTGCCCTGGTTCTGCTGTCATCCTACATCGTCCTGGTATGGTCGAACTAAAAAGTTTCGTGTAAGGCGATAGGGACAGTGTGGTCACCCTTCTGTATAGAAGGGTTGAGACGACGGTTAATCGCTAAGCCATCTTGTTCTTCTCCGCCTTACAGTGCATTGTGTAGTACATCAACGGCAGCAACAACAGGGTAAGCGCGGTCGACGACAGGACGCCGCCGATGACCACGGTTGCCAACGGCCGCTGGACTTCGGCACCGGTCCCGGTCGCGATTGCCATCGGCACGAACCCAAGCGATGCAACAAGCGCCGTCATCAGGACCGGACGCAGCCTCGTCACTGCTCCTTCATTCACAGCGTCGATCAGCGGCCGTCCTTCATCCCGCAGGTTGCGGATAAAGGAGATCATCACCAGGCCGTTCAGCACCGCCACACCCGAAAGCGCGATGAAACCCACGGCGGCGGAGATCGACATCGGAATGTCACGCAGCCAGAGCGCGAAAATGCCGCCGGTAAGTGCGAACGGTATGCCTGTAAAGACGAGCAGGCCATCCTTCACGGTGTTGAACATGACAAACAGCAAGGCAAAGACCAGCATGAGCGACGCGGGTATGACGACCTGAAGCCGCTTGGCTGCCGCCTGCAGGTTTTCGAACTGTCCGCCCCACGTCGTCCAGTAACCGGTCGGCACTTTCACGTCTGCCTGGATGCGCTGCTGCGCGTCTGCGACGAACGAACCGATATCACGGCCACGCACATTCGCCGTGACAACAACGCGACGCTTGCCCTGCTCCCGGCTCATCTGGTTGGGGCCGGGCGCCATCTCGAACGACGCGATCTCCCCGAGCGTGATGAAGTGCTGCGCACCTTCGGCAGTTCCCGCCGGCAGTGGAACCGGAAGCCGCTTCAAGGCGTCGATATCGCTACGCACCGCCTCGGGCAGTCGCACCACGATGTCGAAGCGCCGATCCCCCTCGAACAGCGTGCCTGCTTCACGACCGGCGGTTGCCGTCGCAATCATGTCCTGCACGTCGGCAATGTTCAGGCCCATCCTCGCGGCCCGCTCCCGGTCGACCCGGATCTGGAGCATCGGCAGGCCGGTGGTCTGCTCGACCGCAACTTCGCTGGCACCCGGAACTTTCTCAAGAACTTCGCCGATACGGGCAGCCGTCGTGTTGAGGGTATCGAGGTCGTCGCCGAACACCTTTACCGCGACGTCACTGCGCACTCCTGAAATGAGCTCGTTGACCCTGAGCTGGATCGGCTGGCTGAACTCGTAACTATTGCCCGGCAGGGTTTCGACCGTTTCCTGGATGGCTGCGAGGAGCTCGTCGCGCGTCTTCTTCGGCCTGGGCCACTCGCTCTCAGGTTTGAGCATGATGTAGCCGTCTGCGACGCTTGGCGGCATCGGGTCGGAGGCAACCTCCGCGGTGCCGATGCGGGCAAATACGCGCGCAATTTCCGGAAACTTCTTCATCAAGGTGGTTTCGATCTGCTGCTGCATCTTGACCGACTGCGTCAGGCTCGTCCCCGGCACCCGCACGGTCAGCACGGCGAGATCGCCCTCGTTCATAGTGGGTACGAACTCCGTTCCGAGCCTGGTCGCCAGCAGTGCCGAGAGGGCGAGCACGATGCCGGCGAAGGCCAGGGCAACCGGCCTGTTCGCCATCACATACCGCAGGGCCGGCTCGTAATAGCGCCGCGCTGCGTGCATCAGGCGGCTTTCCTTTTCCTCGATATGCTTGTTCATGAACAGGGCAACGGCTGCAGGAACGAAGGTAACCGAGAGGATCATCGCGCCCAACAGGGCGACCACCACCGTGAACGCCATCGGATGGAACATTTTCCCTTCGATGCCCGTGAGCACGAAGATCGGGAGATAGACAATCATGATGATCAACTGGCCAAACAGCAGCGGACGCCTGGCTTCCTGCGCAGCCAGGAATACCTCATCGAACCGCTCCTGCATGGTCAGGGTGCGGCCGTGACGCGCCTGCGCGTGGGCGAGGCGCCGGACGCAGTTCTCGACGATGACGACCGCGCCGTCGACGATGATGCCGAAGTCGAGTGCACCCAGGCTGAGCAGGTTCGCGCTGATGTTGTTGCCCACCATGCCGGAGAAGGTGAACAGCATCGAGAGCGGAATGACCATCGCGGTCAGGAGCGCCGCTCGCATATTCCCAAGGAACAGGAAGAGCACTGCGATCACCAGCACGGCCCCTTCGAGCAGATTGTTCTTGACCGTATTGATTGCTTTCTCGACCAGGACAGTGCGGTCGTACACCGTGACGGCCCTGACCCCGGGCGGCAGGGTGCGATTGATCTCGGCCATCTTCTTGTCGACCGCGGTCGATACCGCCCGGCTGTTCTCGCCGATCAGCATGAACACGGTCCCCAGCACGACCTCCTGTCCGTTCTCGGTGGCGGCACCGGTGCGCAGCTCGCGGCCGATCGACACCTCGGCCACGTCGCGCACCCGCACCGGCGTGCCGTGGCTGCTCGACACGACGACGCTTCCGAGATCGGCGATCGATTCGACCTGGCCTGGCGCGCGGATCAGGTATTGCTCCCCTGCCCGTTCGATGTATCCGGCGCCGACGTTGCTGTTGTTGCGTTCCAGCGCAGTGACGACGTCCGCAAGGCTCAAGCCGTACGACGACAGGAGGTTGGGGTTGGGCGCGACCAGGAACTCCTTGTTGAAGCCGCCGATGGAATTGATCTCGGTGACGCCCGGCACGTTGCGCAGCTGTGGTTTGATGATCCAGTCCTGCACTTCGCGCAGGTCCGTTGGCGTATAGGGCGAGCCATCCGCCTTCTTCGCTCCTGGAACGGTCTCGACAGTCCAGAGGTAGATTTCACTCAGTCCCGTGGCGATCGGCCCCATCTCGGGGGTGACGCCGGCTGGCAGTTCCTCGCGTGCGTCCTGCAGCCGCTGGCTGACCAGCTGGCGGGCGAAGTGGATGTCGGTGCCGTCCTTGAAGACGACGGTCACTTGCGACAGGCCGTAGCGCGACAGTGAGCGGAACGACTCGAGTTGCGGCAATCCCGACATCAGGGACTCGATTGGGAACGTGATGCGCTGCTCCGTCTCGAGCGGCGAAAAGCCCGGAGCGGCCGTATTGATCTGCACCTGCACGTTGGTCACGTCCGGTACGGCATCGATGGGGAGTCGCTGGTAGTTGTAGACACCGGCCACCGCCATGACCAGGACGAGGAACATGACGATCCAGCGGTGCTCGATGGAAGCACGAATAATTCGATTAAACATGGTCGTGGTCCCCGTTCAATGCTCGTGCTCGGCGTCGCCCTTGGCTTGCTCGGCCTTGATGGCGAAGCTGCCAGCGCCGGCGTACTGCTCACCCGCCTTCATGCCTTTGATAATCTCGACCAGGCGCCCGTCCGAGCGGCCAACCGACACGGGCTGGGCCATGAAGCCCTCGCCCACGCGCTTGAACACGACCTGGCGTCCCTCGACCGTCTGGAGCGCCTCCTTGGCGACAGCCACAGGCACCTCCGCCGAGCCGGTGACGATGTCCACATTGACAAAGAGTCCCGGCCGCCACGCGGTCTTTGGATTGTCCAGGACGACCCGGGCCTTGGCCGAGCGCGACTCTTCGCCAATCAGGCTGCTGACGAAACTGACCTTGCCTGGCGCCGTCGTGCTTGACGCGACCGAGCGGATGACCGCTTCGGTACCGACGCGAACGATTTCCAGGTCCTTGGCCGGCACGACGACGTCAGCCCACACGGTCGACAGGTCCGACACGGTGAAGATGCGCGTGTCAGCGCCGACGACTTCGCCCTGGGCCACATGCTTTTCCACGATCGTCCCGCCAAACGGTGCACGCACCTGCAGGCGGTTGCTTGCCCAGGAAACGCCACCTGCGCTGCCGCCCTGACCGCCGAGTGCCGCCAGTTTCTGCCGTGCGCCCTGCAGGGCGATTTCAGCTTCTCTCAGATCGCTTTCCGCCTTGAGATAGTCCTGGCGGGCGGAGATCTTCTCCTCCCAAAGCGTCTTTTCCGATGCGTACACGCTGCGCGCGTAGGTGACGCGTTTCTCGGCCGCAGCCAGATCCGCACGCTGACCGGCGATATCGGCACTGGCGATGAGGACGAGGACATCGCCTTTTCTGACGTTCTGGCCCAGCGTTGCGGCAACCCGCTCCACCGCACCAGGCGCACGTGCAGTGACGTGGGCGGTGCGATCCTCGTTGAGGGCGATCTGGCCAGGCATCCGGATGAAAGTGTCGAGATGCGCCGCGGCCGCGGTCTGCATCGTGATGCCGGCGAGCTTGATCTGGTCGTCCGTGAAACGGATCGCGCCTTCGCCTTCCTGCTGCTCACTGTGCTTTTCGCCGGCATGTTCGTCGCCCTTACCCGCGTCTCCTTCCCCTTTTGCCTCCTTGTGTTCGTCTTTTTCGCCGTGCTCGGCGACCTCGCTGTGTTCAGCCTCTTGTGCGCCGCCATTGCGGCCCTTGAATACGACGAACCCGCCAAACGCGATGGCCAGGGCCACCATGATCGCGATGACCTGCAACTGATTCTTGTTCATTGTTGCTCCTGTGCCTGGGTGGTGCCGCTGAGCGGGCCTGTCGCGCCGACGAGTCGATCGATCTCGGCCGATGCCCGGTAGCTCTCCGCCACCGCCAGCAGATATTGGTTTTTCGATTGGAACAGGGTGCGCTGCGCGTCGAGCACTTCCAGGAAGCTGAATTTGCCAAGCTCGAACCCGCGGCTGGCGGCCTGGTAGGTACTCTCGGCTCCGGGAAGCATGTCCGTCGAGATCAAGGCCGCTTCCTCGAGGGCCACAGCCATGCGCGCATGGGCGTCGTACAGCTCGGCGCGCAGGCGCAGTGATTCGGCCGCCAGCTCGTCGCGCGCCTTGTCGGTGCGGCGCAAGGATTCAAGCAGGCTGCCCTGGTTACGGTTGAACAATGGCAGCGGGACCGACAATCCCACCACGGTCTGCCTGTGGCCATCCTCACGCTTGGTGCCTACCGCGACCGTTACATCCGGCATGCGTCTTGTACGCTCGACGTCGACCACGGCCTGGCGGTGCTCGATAAGTGCGCGTGCACGCTCTACGCCAGGCGCACGCTCTAGCTGCGCGAGCAGCGCCGGCAACGCTGCAAGGCGCGGCAGCTCGATCGCATCCGGGCGCGCAACTTCGATGTTGTGCGGGTCTTCGCCTACCATTGCCGCCAGCTTGCCCTTGGCGCGCGCAAGCTCGCGCCTGGCCTGCACCGCGTCGATGCGCACGCTTGCCTGTGCGACCCTGGCCCGGGTCTCCTCGACCGGCGACACCTTCCCCGCGAGAACCCGTTTGCCGGCCACGTCGGTCGCCTTCGCGGCGATCGACGCAATCTCGTCGGCCAGGCGGCTGCGCTCCATTGCTGCGACCACTTCGTAAAAGGCCGCGATGGTCTCGCCGCGCACGCGCGCGCGAACAGCGCCGGCATCCAGGGAGGCAACATGCTGCTCGCGCTCGGCCGCACGAATGCGTGACGAACGTTTGCCGCCAAGTTCGAGTGGAATATTCACCTGGACCGTCGAAGTACGGTTCGGCTCGTCGGAACCTTCACGCAACAGTTCAAGTTCTGGATTGGGAATGATCCCTGCCTGCTTCACTGCACCTGCCTGTGCAGCCACTTCGTTGAGTGCGGCGCGGATCTCCGGATGCACCCGCATCGCTCGCTCCACGGCCGCGTCAACCGTCAGCGGGATTGTCGCGATTTGCCTCGATTCAGTTGGAGCGGCAGCTCCCGGCTGGGCTTGCGCAAGGAACGGCACACAGCCCATCCCCGCTATCGCAAGCGATAGAATTGCTTTCTTCATTTTTTCTCCGAACAAGGTTTCCATTCGGCGTCGACGTATCCGTACCGCCCGTTAGGTCGAGCGTTCCGGATTCGAGCGAATCCGCAGTGTCAAGCGCGGAATGACCAGTCGGGCCGGGGAATCAAGTCGGGGATGTGCGAAGAATAGCGGGAAGATTCAGTCCGGATGTGAGTGCTCAGGCCTGGCTGCGCCAACGCGGGGGCGGCGGGCGCAATCGCATTCGATGGGACGTGATGGCAATACTCGCAGTCGGTATCAGCCTGGACCTTCTTTGTCTCGTGCTTGCCGTCGTCCGTGGTTTCGTCGTCCCTGGTTTCGTCGTGCTTGTGTACGTGGTGACCGAAGTGGGGAGCGGCCGCTTCCTCGTGCGCGCAATACGTACCTGCAATCGCCCAGGAGAACTGGAGCGGCAGGAGCACGAGCAGGAAAATCAGGAAGTAGCGTTTCATCAGGTTTTTGGGCGCAGCAAGCGCAGGCCATTGAAGACAACAAGCAAGCTCGCGCCCATGTCGGCGAACACAGCCATCCATAGTGTAGCCGAACCGGCAATGGCCAGCAGGAGAAACACGGCCTTGATCGCCAGCGCAGCAAAGATATTCTGCTTGAGGATCGAGCTCACCTGTTTGCTCAGGCGAATGAACTGAGGGATCTTGCGTAAATCGTCATCCATCAGTGCGACGTCGGCCGTCTCGATAGCGGTATCGGTACCGGCCGCGCCCATCGCGAAGCCGATGTTTGCTTTGGCCAGCGCCGGGGCATCGTTGATCCCGTCACCGACCATGCCAACAACCCCGTGCCGCGCGATCTCTTCATCGACCGCCGCCAGCTTGTCCTCCGGCAGCAGGTTGCCTCGGGCATCATCGATGCCGACCTGGCGGGCGATGGCGGCCGCGGTGACTCTGTTGTCGCCTGTGAGCATGACGGTACGAACGCCTAGCTTGTGAAGCTGGACAATCGCTTCACGGCTGGTTTCACGAATGGTATCGGCCACACCAATGATCAAGAGCGGCGCCGCCTCGTCACATAACACCACTGCGGTCTTGCCCTCGCCTTCGAGTTTCGCGAGCACCGCCTCGGTTGCGTCGTTGCAGATACCTAGCTCCTCCACCAGCCGGTGGTTGCCTAGGTAGTACCACTTGCCGTCGATTTTGCCTTTCGTGCCACGGCCAGTCAGCGCTTCGAAGTCTGTTACGGTCGACACTGGGGCAGAACCTGCCTGATCCGACCAGTGGCGGCTCACCGCGGTCGACACCGGGTGGTCCGAGCGGTCGGCTAGCGATGCCGCCAGTTGCAGCGCGCTGCCCGCATCCCCCCGCAGCGCGGATACATCGGTCACGACTGGTTTGCCCTGCGTGATGGTGCCGGTCTTGTCCAGTGCCAGCGAACGCACTTTGCCGCCCTCTTCAAGATAGACGCCACCCTTGATCAGGATTCCCATTCTGGCTGCGGCGGCAAGGCCGCTCACGACCGTCACCGGGGTCGAAATCACGAGTGCGCAGGGACAGGCGATCACGAGCAGTACGAGCGCCTTGTAGATCCATGGCATCCACTCCGCCCCCAACACTAGCGGCGGGAAGATGGCGACCGCAAGTGCCAGCGCGAACACGATCGGCGTATAGACCTTGGAGAACTTGTCGACAAAGCGCTGGGTAGGTGCGCGGCTGCCCTGCGCCTCTTCGACTGCGCGGATGATGCGCGAGAGCGTCGAATTGCTGTGGGCAGCCGTGACACGGTATTCGAACGACCCGGTCTCGTTGACCGTGCCGGCGAACACCATGTCGCCCACTGATTTCGAAACCGGAATGCTTTCGCCCGTGATCGAGGCCTGGTTCACCGCAGATTGACCGGTCGTCAGCGTACCATCCAGGGCAATCCTTTCTCCGGGCCCAACGCGCGCAGTGGTGCCAACCGTGACGCTTGCGGCTTCGCGTTCGGCCCAGGTACCGTCCTCCAGGCGCACGTGTGCGGTGTCCGGCGTCAGGGCAACCAGGCCCTGGATTGCGTTTCTTGCCCTGTCGAGCGAACGCGCCTCGATCAATTCGGCAAGCGCAAACAGGACCATGACCATCGCCGCTTCCGGCCATTGGCCGATCAGTACCGCCCCGGTGACGGCAATCGACATCAAGGCGTTGATGTTGAGGTTGCGGTTTTTGAGCGCTATCCAGCCCTTCTTGTAGACGCCTAGGCCGGAAGCGGCGATGGCGGCCACCGCCAGGAGAATGACCGGCACCGAATTTTCCACGCCGGTGCTCCAGGCGACGAGCTCGGCGCCGATAGCCGCGGCCAGGCCGAGTAAAAGGCTTATGAACTGCTTTTTCTGGGTCGGCGGCGCCGTCGTCGCAGCACGCTCGCCCGTCGCATTTGCAACTGTCGTCGCCTGCATCCCGATCGACTCCAGGGCTTTTTCGATCTGGGAAACAGGGCCACTGTGCCAGACAGCCAGGCGTCGCTGTACCAGGTTGAACTCCAGCTTCTCGACTCGGGGTACGCCGGCGAGCTTGCTGCGAATGAGGGCTTCCTCGGTCGGGCAATCCATGTTCTCGATCCGGAACACGGTATGTGCGGCATTCACCCCGACGACGACGTCGCCCTCGACGACCGGCTCCATGCCAACGGACCGAATGGCGGCGATGATGGGAGCCGGATCAGGCAGACTGTGCGAGACCCGCAGCTTCCGCTGAACGAGATTGAAGTCCAGCTGCCCGACGCCGGCCACCCGGCCCAGCGCCTGGCGCAGCAGCCCCTCTTCGGTTGGGCAGTCCATCTGCGCAATGCTCAGCTCGAGTGCGCTTGTGCCCATGGCCACACTCGCGGCGGCCGGACGCACCGCGCCCGACTTTGCGCAACAGGACTTGCTCTGGCATTCCGACATGTCGATCCCCCTGCAAACTGTGTATAGTTCGCATTTAAAACCCTGTAGCTGGTGCAGGGTCAAGCGTTTAGCGACCGAAACAGGACAATCTCGATGAAAATTGGTGAACTCGCGGAGCGATCCGGCTGCCTGGTGGAGACCATCCGCTATTACGAGCGAGTCGGTCTGCTTATGCCGCCTGAGCGCGCATCGAATAATTACCGGACCTATAACGAACGGCACAGCGAGCGTCTGCTGTTCATACGTCATTGCCGGGCGCTGGACATGACTTTGGATGAAATCCGGACCTTGCTCGACTTTCGGGACGACCCGGAAGTCGAGTGTGTCGGGGTGAACGACCTCCTTGACAAGCACATCGGTCACGTCGTCGAGCGGATCCAGGCGCTGACGGCCCTGGAAGCGCAGTTGCGCGAGCTGAGGGGCCGCTGTGTAGTCGCTGATACGACGAGCTCATGCGCAATCTTGCGTGCGCTCGGCACCGAGAGCAGCTGTGAAGTCTCGGCGCACCGGATTCATGGTTAGACATGCCGGCATGTTCTACTGACCATGGATGAATCCTCAAGCATATGTGGTCGACAGTTGAGTTTCGCCCCTGGGTCAGGTATAGTCCCGCCGTCCTTTGGGAACAGCCTTCTTCCGCCCTGGAAGTTCCCGTATCAACATACTCGGCGCAGTCGCCGTGGTACGGGCAGCCGTTTCGGTTGGCAAGACCATTGGCATACCTGCGCGCCACGTCGGGCCGCGCAGCTATGCCTTTGCGTTAGCCCGACCTGAAAGTACTCATGAATTCCGCTGCTATCGCTGCCCTCGCCCTCGCCATGTCCACCGACGCTTTCGCGGCCGCCGTCGGCAAGGGGGCTGCGCTCCAACGCGTACAAATCAAGGAAGCCCTCCGGACCGGCCTCATTTTCGGCGTGATCGAATGCCTGACTCCCGTGGCCGGCTGGGCCCTCGGGACGGTGGCGGCGCCCTACGTGTCCGCTTGGGACCACTGGATCGCCTTCGTCCTGCTTCTGGTGTTGGGTTTGAAAATGGTCCGCGAGGGCCTGTCGGCGCCCGAGGCAGAAGAAACCAGGCCTGAGTCGCACACATTCTGGGTGCTGGCGATTACCGGTTTCGCCACCAGCATCGATGCCATGGCAGTCGGCGTCGGCCTGGCCTTCATCGATGCCAATATCTGGATTGTCGCTTCGGCGATCGGTCTAGCAACCTTTACGATGGTCACGATCGGCGTCATGGTCGGTCGCGGCATCGGATCGGTGATCGGCAAGCGCGCGGAGCTGCTTGGCGGCCTGGTGCTGATCGTTGTTGGCTCGCTTATCCTTTACGAACACCTCACCAAGGCAGTCGGATAATTTGGTCGATGATCAGGCGGCCGCGACGGTCGACATGCATCTCCCTGACCTTCGCCAGACGAGCCAGGCGCCGGCGCCTGTGGCGCTCCGGACCACGGGTCCCTGGAACTCGTGTCGCATCCGGAGCCCTGCTTACCTCTTGGCTCGCGCCCGTTTCTTGCTTCTTCGGCCTGCGGATTCCGCGCGTGCAATCTGACGCCTCCGTTGCCGCCGCCGCTGCACTTCCCAATACACGACACAGCCGAGCGCGACGAGGGCAAAAATGGCGCCGACAAAGGCGACAAGGTCGAGCGTTTCACGTGTGACGACAACATTCATGGTCTATGTGCGAAGAATAAGATGAGCCCCGCAGCGCAGTTCGTCACGAACAAAGCAAGAGCAGCCTGCAATCGCGAAGAGCTTCTGTTTGCGGAGCCACGCATTTTCGCATACCTCGGGGACAGACCAGAGACCTGCCCTGCCAGACTTATCCTGTTTCCTTCGTTCCGCCAGCCGTCCCACGCAACCGCAATGCGTTCCCGATCACCGATACTGAACTGAGGCTCATCGCCAGGGCGGCGATCATCGGCGACAGCAGTTGCCCGGTGAAAGGATAAAGAACGCCCGCGGCGAGCGGAATCCCAAGCGCGTTGTAGACGAATGCAAAGCCGAGGTTCTGCCGCATGTTGCGCACGGTCTCGAGCGACAGCAGGCGGGAGCTTGCAATCGTCCTCAGGTCGCCTTTGATCAGGGTAACGTGCGCAGAGTTGATGGCGACATCCGTACCCGTCCCCATTGCGATGCCGACGTTGGCTTTCGCCAGCGCAGGTGCGTCGTTAATGCCATCGCCAGCCATTGCCACCACCCGTCCCTGCTGCTGCAGTCGCTCTACCAGGGCCAGTTTATCCCGAGGCTTGACCTCGCCATGGACCTCAGCGATTCCCAGCTTCGCCGCGACTGCTTTCGCAGTGGTGACACCGTCACCGGTTGCCATCACGACCGTCATTCCCGCGTCACGAAGCGTTGCCAAAGCTTCGGGAGTAGTCTGCTTGATTGGGTCGGACACGGCGATGAGTCCGACGAGCTTGCCTTGCAACGCCAGATACATGACGCTTGCGCCCACTTGCCGAAGGTCTTCCGCGGCAGGCTGCAAGGGTCGCCAATCGACCTTCTCGATATCCATGAGTGCCGTATTGCCCAGGGCTACCTGCTGCCCCTTCAACTTTCCTCGCACGCCAATACCGCTTGAGGACTCGAAGGTTTCAGGCTTGTCCAAGGCGAGGTTGCGCCGGCGGGCCTCGGCGACGATCGCATGGGCCAGCGGATGTTCGCTACCCTGGTCGATACTGGCTGCAACCTGAAGAACATCTTCCTCCTGGAATCCGGCGGCAGGAATGGCGCGGTCAAAGGCTGGCTTGCCTTCCGTGAGCGTGCCTGTCTTGTCGACGATGATGGTATCGACCTTGCGCATCGCTTCGATCGCTGCGGCATCCCGGAACAGGACCCCCTGGGTAGCAGCACGGCCTGTCGCCGCCATGATCGACATCGGCGTCGCCAGGCCGAGCGCACAGGGACACGCGATGATCAGGACCGCGACGGCATTGACGAATCCGTAGACCCAGCTGGGTTCGGGCCCGAATAGACCCCAACCGAACAAGGTAAGCAGTGCGATAACGACGACCACGACCACGAAATAGCCGGCCACGACGTCCGCCAGCCGCTGCATGGGGGCCCGGGAGCGCTGAGCCTGAGCCACCATTTGAACAATCTGGGAGAGCATCGTCTGCGATCCTACTCGTTCGGAGCGAATGATCAGGCTGCCGCTGGCATTGATCGTCGCACCGATGACCTTGTCCCCCGGCCGCTTCGTCACCGGTAGCGGTTCGCCGGTAAGCATCGCTTCGTCCACCGCGCTTTCGCCCTCGACAACGGTGCCGTCGGCCGGCACCTTCTCGCCAGGCCGCACGCGCAGCAGGTCGCCGATATGGACATGCGAAAGCTCGACATCCTCCTCGGTTCCGTCCGCTCGTATACGGCGGGCTGTTTTAGGCGCGAGGCCAAGCAGGGATTTGATGGCTGCCGAGGTCTGTGAGCGGGCGCGCAGCTCCAGGATCTGGCCTAGCAGGGTCAACGATACGATCACTGCGGCCGCCTCGTAGTAGACGCCAATACGGCCGTGCTCGGCGAACGTCGCAGGGAACAATCCGGGCGCGAGGGTCGCGACGACGCTGTACCCGTAGGCGGCGCTCACTCCGAGACTGATCAGAGTCCACATGTTGGGGCTGCGGTTCCTGATCGACTGGGCACCGCGCAGGAAGAATGGCCCCCCGGCCCAAAGCACGACCGGTGTACTGAGGACGAGCTCAATCCAGCTTTGATACGCCAGGCCACCGCTGAAGATGCGGTGCCCTGCCATGGCAAGCAGGGTGACTGTGATCGTCAACGGCAAGGTCCAGCGAAACCGGCGCCGGAAGTCGGCGAGCTCCGGATGATCTTCGTCCTCAAGCGTCGGCATCATGGGCTCCAACGCCATACCGCACTTCGGGCAGTTTCCGGGCGTGGGCTGTTGGATCTCGGGGTGCATCGGGCAGGTATAGATCGTTCCCGCAGGTGCTTCAGCAGGCACAGGCGTGTCATTTTCCTGCAGATAGGCTGCCGGGTTGGCGCGGAATTTGTCCATACACTTCGGGCTACAGAAGTGATAAACGCTACCCTCGTGCTCGATCCGCCGATCTTCCTTATCCGCCACTTTCATCCCGCATACCGGGTCGGTGTGTGGTTTCTCAGCTAACACGGACGCCAGGTCGCCCGATGCATCACCTGACTTCATTGTCCCGGCCGTGTGTCCAGAACGGGAATGGTGACCATGGTTTCCGTGCTGGTGGTCAGGATGCTTATGCAACTCGTGTTTCATAGTGGCTCCGACAAAGATACAGGTATGTTCTTCGCGCCAAATAACCCTGGGCCCAGGTGGTCTCGTCTGGTCGCTCCGTCGCACAATCAAGGGAACCTTGGATCTCTGCCGACGTCCCATGACCGTACACAGAACTCAATGTAGACCTTCCCATGGTGGAAAGGTCAAGCGTGCAAACGCGTCATCCGGCCGTCCCGGGACCATGCATGGCCGGCCGCCGAGACCTGACACCGAACAGGCTGGAAGGCTTGCCCTAACCGTTCCAGCCCGCATGGACCTTAGAGCTCGTTATGCTTGCGCTTGTCCCCGTTCATTGGAACGAAGCCGCAGTCGGAATACTGCTTGCACAGCTTTTCCCGCATGTCATTGATCCCGTTCTTCTGAACGATCACGATGTTCTCGCAGTACCGGCGTAATCCGTCATGATCAAGATCGCTCTTGACCATGCAGTGCACACTCGGCGCCAGTGCACTGAAGTGGTGGCTGCTGAAAGACCGCAGGAAGGCCTGGTTGAACTGCGCGCCGGCAGGCGTGGCCTCCAGGCTGGCAATCATCCGACGTCCCTCGGCCGTGAGCTGGGGATGATAGTGGACGCCATACCATTCCCGTAAAAAGTGCTGGGCACGGCCTATTTCCTCCCGCTGTACGCGGTTTCCCATGCGCGCCATCGACCTGATTTCGTCATCGCTCGCCTTGGGCGGAGTCGCGCTGAACCCGGGTGTCGGCGATGTGCCTTCTTGCGGGGCAACGACCTGCGCATCGCGCATCGGATCAGTACCAGAAGCGAGCTCGGTCATGCGTAGCGCCGAATAGTGATGGTTGATGATGAATACCAGGTAGTTTCTCTCGAACTGTGCGGTGTTGCCCCTGCCTGGCCCGTCGGCATGTGCGAGGCCAGCGCTGGCGACCAGCGCGCTCAGACCTAGTGCAGTGTTGCGGATCACTGCCCGGGATTGACGAAAGACAGTGATGCGGTTCAGTTTCTTGGCTGCGGTTTCCATGTTTCGCTCCTTAGATGAGTATCAATGGGCTTGCGTGCAAGAACGTGGGCCACGTCGACGGCGTCCCCTGAGCGATGGCGCCAATGCCCGCGCGCGAGAATGCGGGCTTGTTGGGTCATCGGGCAGGGGATTGCGCTCGTGGCGGCGATGCCCGTCCCCGGTCCCACGGCAGATCCGGAGTCGATAAGGCGCCGTCGAATCAGGCTCGAGGGGGCGGGTGAAGAACTGCGGGAACGTGGCTGGAAAACTCGGCCCGTAGAGAAAGCCAATTCTCCGGTGGGATGGGTGGGCTGCTAAATAACGGCAAGACGGTAACGGGAGCGTACGCCACGGCTGCGTCGGAACAGCAAAGCCGCTCGCCGTGGCAACAACTGCCATCTTCGGTTTCAGCGACCTCACCCGCCATTTCAGCACAATCGCCGGTTCCGGCTCCAATCTCGACTGTCATCGTGTGGCACGTGACGGCTGCGGTCGCATACCCGTGGTAGGTGACCATCAGACACAACGTGCACCAGACAATTTTGCGTAGGAGCGCGGCCATGCAAAAACTCTAACTCCTTCGCACGACGCTCCGCTACACGATACGAATGGGCAAACGCTCCACGGTATGTTCCTCCGGCTGAATCGGGGCACCGACGTGATGCACTTTCGGCACCCGGCACCCTGGAGCTACTACCGCTACTTACTTTTTTGGCGGATGGTATTTGGTCATCCACTGATCGAGCTTCTGGATCTCTTTGGTTTGATCAGAAATGATTTTTTTTGCCATCTGCTGCATCTGCGGATCCTTGCCGTTCTTTAATTGTGCTTTCGCCATATCGATGCCGGCCTGATGATGAGACCGCATCATCATTGCAAAATCGTGGTCGGGATTGCCCGTCATCGGCATGGTCGACATTTTCTGATGCATGTCCTGCATGGTCTTCATCATTTCCTGATGGGACATGTTCCCTTGCTGCGACGCTGTGGCAGAGGCAGATCCATGCTGGGCATGCTGGTCATGCTGTCCGGACTGGGCGAATGTGCTTCCCGCAGCGCCAAGAGTCAGCGCAACTGCCGCCGCAACCATAGCAATACGTGCCTGTACTTTTTTCATCCTGATCTCCTTGTTCAAATTGAACATCGTGCCGCAGCAATAGACAAATGCAGCACGTCCGTGCTGATTCTGTGAGGATTCAATACGCGTCTGCTGTGCGCTAGCGCACCCTATGTTGACATTGGTGCATCTGCATCTTTGGTGCGTTCGACGGTGATCCTGACTGCGTACATGCACACTTTACTCAGCCTTAAGCCCATTACTGGCCGAAAATTGTCGTGCTATACTCCGCTAGACCATGACCCGCACTCTCAAGACATTCCTGCTCTGGCTGTTGATTGCCGTGCTACCGCTCAACGCGGTTGCTGGCAGCCTTGGCATGTCTTGCTCGCCGGTTCATCAGCAGTTGCAAGAACCGACTGTCACCGGTGTGCTTCACCAGAAAGACATGACTGATGCACATGCTCAGCATGGCACAGAGCATGCAGGCCATGCGGTTGACTCGACGGCTGCAGCCGCTTCGCTCGCCCCAGATGTCGAGAAGCAACCACACACTTCCTGCGGTGCGTGTTCGGCTTTCTGCCTCGGCGCAGCCGCACCACCTTCAACCGATCTCGCTGTTCCTTCCTTCAACGGCTCCGACGTCGTTCTCCCTTCGCCTGCCGCGTTTGCCGTGGGCTTCATCCAGGACGGCCCCCAGCGCCCTCCCCGGCACCAATCCGCTTAATCGAAACAAGAGCTGACCCGGCTGTTTGCAGCCGCCGGCGTTGCGCCTCTTGAGCATCAGCGCGTGCGTACGCACGCCCGTTTCCGATTTTGAGGATTGAACATGAAACTCAAGCTTTGGGCTGCCACTATTGGCGCCCTGCTGGCTGTGCCTGTTTCCGCACTGGCCCAGCAATCCCTGCACGCGCCTGACCCGGCAGATCCACGCGTTGCCGTTCCGCCTGCACTGTACGAATCCGCCTTCACGAGCGCTTCCCTGCCTAAACCGGAACAGAGCGATGTTACGCCCGACAAGGTCTGGCGAGCCGCAAACGACACCGTAGCTGGAGGCCCGGGGCATGCCGGGCATGGCGCCGCGCACGAGACCAACCCTGCGCCAGCCAGCAGCCACGCACACGCCGGACATGCGGCGCCGGCACCCGCTGCGAAGCCAGCCGTTCAGCCTGCTGCCGACCACAGCAAACATCACTAAGCCAAGGCACCAATGACAATAAAGCCACCAATTCCTTCACTGCGTGCCATTGCTGCAGGCGTTGCGGTCCTTGTTCTGAGCGGTTGCGCTACCTTCTCGAAGGACGGCGGCCTCGACGCAGTCTCGGCTTTGACGGCCGAGCGCACAGGCCAGGACATCCGTCTCTCGAAAGCAACTGGCGAGAGCGAGCCTGCGCAGGCTGAGCTTGCTGAAATGCTGAAGCAGCCACTGTCGGCCGACAGTGCCGTACGTATCGCCCTTCTCAACAATCGGGGCCTGCGTGCCTCGCTCGCCAACCTGGGTGTAGCCGAGGCCGACCTCGTGCAGGCGGGCCGCATGAGCAACCCAAGCTTCAGTTTTGGGCGCATGTCGGGCGGCGGAGAGACCGAGATCGAGCGCAGCGTCATGATCGACCTGGTCGGCCTGGTCACCATTCCACTGCGCCGGGATATCGAATCGCGCCGCTTCCAAAGCGCCAAGCTCGTTGCGGCGACTGAAGCGGTTCGTCTGGCTGCCGACACACGCAAGGCTTACTTCAACGCCGTGGCGGCTGTGCAGGCGGCGCGGTATGCGGAACAGGTCCGCGACGCAGCCCAGGCAAGTGCCGAACTGGCGCAGCGCATGGCCAAGGTCGGAAACCTCAGCGCCCTCGACCAGGCACGCGAGCAAGCCTTCTCCGCCGAGTCAACAGCGCAGCTCGCTCGAGCCCGCCACAATGCAACGGCCGCGCGCGAGCAGCTCACGCGGCTGATGGGCGTCTGGGGAACCAACACGGCTTATCAGCTCCCGGACAAGCTTCCGGAACTGCCGGCAGCTCCGCGCGATGCCACCAATATCGAGGCAACCGCAATGCAGCAGCGTCTCGACGTGCGCCTGGCAAAGCTGGACACGGAGGCGACCGCGCGCGCGCTGGGGCTGACGAAAGCCACGGGATTCGTGAACGTCCTCGACGCCGGCTACGTCAACTCGAGCAAGTCGGGCTCCCCGCGCGAGAACGGCTACGAGATCGAACTGGCCCTGCCCCTCTTCGACTGGGGTGGCGCGCGCACCGCCAAGGCCGAGGCGCTCTACATGCAGTCGGTGCACCGCACAGCGGATACCGCCACCGTCGCCCGCTCGCAGGTGCGCGAAGCCTATTCGGCCTACCGGACCACCTACGACGTCGCCAGGCACTATCGCGACGAAGTCGTCCCACTCCAGAAAAAGATCTCCGAAGAGACCCTGCTCCGCTACAACGGCATGCTGATGAGTGTCTTCGAGCTGCTGGCCGACGCACGCGCCCAGATTACCGGCGTGAACGCTGCCATCGAAGCGCAGCGCGACTACTGGATCGCCGAAACCGATCTGCAGGCTGCCATCAGCGGAAGCGGAGGCTCTTCCGTCTCACTGGCATCAAGCTCTTCTGCCGAAGCAGCCCCGGAACATTAAACAAGGAATTAGCAATATGAGTTCTCGTAGAGATTTCTTCACCGGTGCCGCGGCGCTGGTCGGTGCCGGGCTGGTAAGCCGTGCAGGCGCCGCCACGCTGCCGGAGGCGCCGATCATGACCACCGCTGCGACGCAGCCACCGCTGCTGCCTCCTAACGGCCGCCCGTACAACCCGGTTGTCACCCTGAACGGCTGGTCGCTCCCCTGGCGCATGAACAATGGCGTCAAGGAGTTCCACTTGATTGCCGAGCCGGTGGTGCGTGAAATCGCCCCTGGCATGAAAGCCAATCTGTGGGGCTACAACGGCCAAAGCCCGGGGCCGACCATCGAGGTGGTCGAGGGCGACCGCGTCCGTATTTTTGTCACCAACCGCCTGCCGGAGCATACGAGCATCCACTGGCATGGCCAGCGCCTGCCGAACGGCATGGACGGGGTCACCGGCCTGAACCAGCCTGGTATCCAGCCCGGCAAGACCTTTGTCTACGAGTTCGTGGCACGGCGTCCTGGCACCTTCATGTACCACCCGCATGCGGACGAGATGGTGCAGATGGCGATGGGGATGATGGGGTTCTGGGTAACCCACCCGAAGAATCCGAAGCACCACGCGGTGGACCGGGACTTCGTGTTCCTGCTGAATGCCTACGACATCGAGCCCGGCAGCTATACGCCACGGGTCAACGAGATGCTCGACTTTAATATCTGGACCTTCAACAGCCGCGTCTTCCCGGGCATCGACACGATGAACGTCCGCCAGGGCGACCGCGTGCGCATCCGCACGGGCAACCTGACGATGACGAACCACCCGATCCACCTGCACGGCCACGAGTTCGAGGTGACCGGCACCGACGGCGGCTGGACGCGGCCCGAGTCGCGCTGGCCCGAGGTCACGACCGACGTCGCGGTAGGCCAGATGCGCGCCATCGAATTCGTTGCGGACGAGCCGGGCGACTGGGCATTCCACTGCCACAAGTCGCACCACACGATGAACGCCATGGGCCACGACGTCCCGACCCTGATCGGTGTCGACCATCGTGGAGTCGCCGAGAAGATCACCAAGCTTATCCCCGACTACATGGTCATGGGCGACAAAGGCGGTTCGATGGGCGACATGGAGATGCCGATCCCGGAAAACACCTTGCCGATGATGACTGGCCAGGGTCCGTTCGGCGGCGTCGAGATGGGCGGCATGTTCACGGTCCTGAAGGTTCGCAAGGACCAGAAACCGGGCGACTATCGGGATCCGGGCTGGTACAAGCATCCCTCGGGCACGGTTGCCTACGAGTGGAAGGGAGAACCGCCGGCTGCCGTGCGCAGCCAGACGGCCGGCGGCCAGGCCATGCCCGCCGTGAAGCCGGCGGACATCGAGGTAACCGTTCGTAAGCCGACTGGCCACCAGGGTCATCACTAAGCAAAATACGACATCAACTCAGGTACCACTCGGGTACCGACCAGGTACGAAAGGACTGTCTCATGAAGCGACGATTATTCAGCCAGGTTGCACTCGCAGCTGCATTATTCACGCCCGTATTTGCGATGGCTGCCGCCCCCATCATCGAGGTGTTCAAGACCGAATCATGCGGGTGCTGCGGCGCCTGGGTCGAGCACCTGAAAGCGAATGGCTTCGCCACGCGTGTCGTCAATGTCGAGAACCCGTCCGATTACCGGGAACGTGGCGGCATTCCGGACAAACTCGGCTCCTGCCACACCGGCATGGTCCAGGGCTACGCCATCGAAGGGCACGTTCCTGCAAGTGACATCAAGCGGCTGCTCGCACAGAAACCAAAGGCCAAGGGTCTGGCCGTTCCTGCGATGCCGCTTGGCTCGCCCGGAATGGAAGGCCCGCGCAAGGATCCGTATGACGTCCTGCTGGTACAGGCCAATGGTCAAACGAAGGTCTTCAAGCACTACAACTAAAACTAACTACAACCCAAGAAAGGAATCACCATGAACGCAATTTCGAAACTGGTCATTGCTATCGCAATGACCGCAACGGCCTCCATCGCGACCGCCCAGCAAGGCGCGCACAGCGGCCACGGTTCCCACGATGCGCATGCCGCACATGCTGGTCACCAGGCCGCGGCGCCTGCCGAGCTGACCGATGGCGAAGTCAAGAAGGTCGACAAGGAAACCGGGAAGATCACGCTGCGTCACGGCGAGCTGAAAAACCTCAACATGGCGGCGATGACCATGGTCTTCCGCGTCAAGGACCCTTCCATGCTCGACCAGGTAAAGGTCGGCAGCAAGGTCAAGTTTGCAGCCGACCGGGTGAACGGCGCCGTAACGATCGTTCAGCTTCAGGCTCCCTGATAAGCAGGCCCATTGATCGGGTCCTGCGTGTCAGCACACGCGCAGGGCCTTAACAGGAGAATCAAATGAAAGCAAAAAACCTGTTTGTGTCTATCGTGGCTGCAGCCGGATGCGTATTGGGCGCCTCGGCGCTTGCGCATACGAAGCTGGAGTCCTCCATGCCACAAGCAAATGCCGTGGTCGCCACGGCCCCCACCCAGGTGCGCCTGCAGTTCAGCGATCCGCTCGAGCTACCGTTCAGCAAGGTCAAGCTGATAGACGAAAAGGGTGCTGTCGTCGAGGCGTCTAAGATTGCGGCTGATGGCGCCAATCCCAAAGCCCTGGTTGCCACCGTCCCTGCCCTGCGCTCGGGAGCTTATCGCGTCCAGTGGAGCACCGTCACGCGCGATGGCCACAAGGTCAAAGGCGAGTTTGCCTTCCGGGTAAAGTGACGTGGAGTCAGACATTGCACTGGCCCAGCGGCTCGCAACGGTCGTCCTGAACCTGTCGGTGTCCATACTCGTCGGCGCCGGCGCCGCAACACTCTGGCTTCGCAGAGCGAGCTCGCCCTGGGCGGCCGGCATGGTGCCTCGCCTGCACAGGGCGATGCTTGCCTGTTTCGCGACAGCGACGGTGTCCTATATTGCGGTGCTCTGGCTCGAGGCAGCGTCGATGGCGGAGGTGCCGGTAGCAGAGGCATTCCCTGCCGTTCAGTCCGTTATCACGGCAACGCACTACGGCTACGCCTGGATGCTCGGCGCCGCAGCGCTGATCGTCGCCTGGGTCACGGCTGCAGTACGACCGGGCGCCCTGGGCCTTGGGCCGGCCTCCGTGCTACGGCTCGCCGCGCTGGGACTGTTCCTGTACAGCCGCAGCATCGTCAGCCACGCCGGCGCCGCAGGAGATTTCACCTGGGCAGTCGCCGTCGATTGGGTACACCTCGTCCTGATCAGCGTTTGGGTAGGCGAAGTGATCGTCGCCGGCCTGATTACCCTGCGCCGGGAGCCCGCGCCCGGACAGGAGAACCGTATTGAATGCGCACGCTACATCGAGGCGCTTTCGACCTCGGCAACTGTCGCGCTGGTCGGTATCTTTGTTACCGGCGCCCTGAGCGCGTGGCGGGGAGTTGGAAGTCCAGACCAGGTCTTCGGCAACCCCTATGGAACCATGTTGCTCATCAAGGTCGGGCTGGTCCTTTGCGCGGCGGCGCTTGGCGGCATGAACCGCTTCGTCGTCATGCCTGCGCTACTCGCCCGGCTGTGCGGCACCCGGGCACCTGAACCAGGCGCCACCCGCAGGTTTGCACTTGTCCTGCAAGTCGAGGCGATCATCCTGCTGGCCGTTATTGTCGCGGCCGCCATCTTGAGCTCTACTCCCCCCCCAACGGCGTCGTAAGACACCTTCAACCACAAGGAATAGCAATGAGAATCCAATCCACGGCCGGAGTCCTGCTCGCAACAGCACTATTCGCAACATCTGCTGGCAGTCTTGCAGCGACGCCGAAAGAGACCCTTGCGGCCTTCCATGCGGCCCTTGCCAGTGGCGACAAGGCAAAGGCAACCAGCCTGCTCGCACCTGAGGTCGCGATCTACGAGGCTGGTCATGTGGAACGCTCGCGTGAGGAATATGCCGGCCACCACCTCGGTGGCGATATGGAGTTCGCGAAGAGCGCGACCCGCAAGGTGTTGAAGCAGACCGAACGCATCGATGGCAAGACGGCGATCGTGTGGGAAGAAACCGAAACAACGGGAACTGCCCGCGGAAAGCCGGTTCACGTGTTTGGCACGGAGACGGCAGTCCTCGAGAAGAATGGGGATCACTGGACGATTGTTCACGTCCACTGGTCGTCACGTAAGGCGAAGTAGTCGGCGCCCGAGCGACCGTGGATTCTACGCCTGGCTTGGCGTCTCGACGCTGGCAGCTTATGGAAGGGATACCATGCCAAGCTGTCCGCCAGGCGTCGTGTCGCTTGGAGTAACGCGGAAATGAATGTGTAGACCTGCCGTGGTCCGCGTAAACTTCGACACATGCTCAACGCCGTCTTCCTGCCCGACGATATCGCTGCCTTGCAAGCCATGCTGCGGGCGAGCGAAGTCCGGGCGGCACAAAGCGTAGCGCGTGCGGCGCATCTGGGCGCCGAGCTGTCGACGCGCACCGCCGAGATCGAGCATCTGAAGCTGGTGCTGGCCAAGCTGCGGCGGCAACTTGAAACACCTGGGCGAAGACGTGTCGACGCAGCTTGCATACGTGCCAGCCGGCTTCCGCGTAATTCGCCATGTACGTCCCACACTGGCCTGCCGGGCCATCGAGTGCGGCCTGGCCGGCCCTGGCTTGCTGACCCACGTGCTGGTGGCGTAGTTTGCCGACCATCTGCCACTGTACCGCCAAGGCGTGATCTACGCCTCGCGAAGGGGTCGAGCTCGAACGCAGCCTATTGGCCAGCCGGGTCGGCGCCGCTGGCACGCTGCTGTGTCCCCTGGTCGATGCACTGCGCCGCCACGTCTTCGCCGCAACGAAACTGCATGCTGACACGCCGCTGCCGGTGCTCGCTCCGGGCAACGGCAAGACCCGCACGGCGCGCCTGTAACCCTATGTGCGCGACGACCGTACCAGCGGCGATGCTGACCCGCCAGCGGTGTGGTTCGCTTACTCGCCCGGCCGCAAGGAAGAGCATCCGCAAGGTCACCTGGCCGATTCCACGGCGTGCTCCAGGCCGATGCCTATACCGGCTTCAATGCCGTGTACGACACTGGCCGCGTCCGCGAAGCTGCGTGCTGGGCACACGCACGCCGCAAATTTATGACTCGCACGTGGCACGGCTGAGATCGCTCATCACCGAGGCGCTGCGCCGGATCGGCGAGCTGATGCCGTCGAGGAGAATACCCGAGACAAGCCGCCGGACGAACGACGTGCCGCACGCCAGTTGCACGCGAAACCGCTGCTCGACCACCTGGAACGCTGGCTGCACGTCACACTCTCCACGCTGTCGGATAAATCCGATACGGCAGCGACAATCCTCTATGCCCTCAAGCTCTGGCCGGCGCTAACCCGGTATGTCGACGGTGGCCACATCGAGATCGACAACTCGGCCGCCGAGCGGGCGCTACGCGTGTCGCGCTGGCCGGCGCAACTTCCTGTTTGCCGACGCCGACAGCGGCGGCGAACGCGCCGCTGCCATATATGGGCTGATTGGTACGTCCAAGCTGAACGGGATCGACCCCGAAGCCTGGGTGCGTCATGTGCTGACGCATATCGCCGATCATCCTGCCAATCGGGTCGGCGACTTCCTGCCCTGGAACTGCGTCGCCATGCCCGCCGGCTGCCCTCCGCTTCCCAGCGGCGTAGAAAGCCTCATCGCAATTTTGCTCTCGATGCTCGAGACGGCGCTTAGAGGACGATTATGCACAATGCGCAAGACGCAAAATGTCATTCGCGAACAGTGCGGCCTGGGTGCAGAAGTTCTGTTAAGGTTGCCATTACCGCAACAGTGTGCAGTGCGCGGCCCCGATGCCTGTTTTCTGAACAGGCGCCGCGCTTCGGACGGCAGCCGATACTGTGCGGGGAAGCGGACACGCATCCGCGACCTCAAGGCATTCCACAACTTCGATATGACCAGATGCGACGGTCTGGACGTATGGGCGCGCCTGCTATTGGTTCGACCTCCCAAGAAAATTGCCTAGGAGAGAAGAATGAAAGCTTCTGGTAAGGAAATTTTGACGACTTCCCTTGTCACAATCGCAGTCCTGGTCGTTGTTGCTGCCGCCGTCCTATGGTCGGGTGCCTATAGTTTTGCAGCAGACGTGCGCCACTCAAGGCCAGTGCTTTCCATGATCGAGTTTGCCCGCGATCGTTCAATAAGCGTCCGTGCCGATGACATCAAGGTGCCGCCACTTGGAGAGCAGGAGCTGGTCACCAAGGGGGCGGGTAATTATGAGGCGATGTGTGCGCAGTGTCACCAAGCACCGGGAAAAGGGCCTACGGAACTCAGTCGGGGCCTATATCCGTCGCCGCCTAACTTGGTGCGCCATCCCGTCGAGCCGGCCGCTGCGTTCTGGATCATCAAGCATGGTATCAAGGCGTCCGGCATGCCGGCATGGGGAAAAAGCATGCAGGACCGCGATATCTGGAGCCTGGTGGCCTTCTTGCAGAGGCTTCCGTCGATGGACCAGGCTGCGTATCGTAAGCTTGTCAAGCAAAGCGGTGGGCATTCGCATGGAAGCGCGTCGAGCGCTCGGCGCGACGACGGTTCGGCGATGCAAGGTGCCGGACATGGGCCGAATGAACAGAGCGAAGGCGTGCATGCGCATTAAACGACGCGGCATCGAGCTGGCCGGGCCCGGCCCGGCCCGGCCCGGCCGCCAGGATTACAGCAAATCAGGATCACATTGACATCAGGAGGCTTTATGGACAAGCAAGGGCACGATATGCACATGGGAATGGGTTGGGGAAAATTTGCGGCAATGATCGTCACCTCAGTGGTCATCATGTTCTTCCTGATGTATCAGCTGGTGTACGTGTTCGATCATGTCTTTTTCGCCGTCAACCGGCTGGTCGCGTCTCTGGTGATGGGCTGTGTCATGACCGTCGTGATGCTGGGTTTTATGTGGTCGATGTACAAAGGCACACGTACCAAAATCACGGTCGTGGTGGCGGCGGCTATCGCAGGCATTGCATTGCTTGCTGCGAATCGGGGCCAGGTTTTCATCGATGATGTGAAGTTCATGAAGTCGATGATTCCCCACCATTCGATTGCCATCAACAACGCTCGCAAGGCAAGCATCAGCGACCCGCGCGTGCGCAAGCTGGCGGACAGCATCATTGCTTCCCAAGTCAGGGAGATCGCTGAAATGAAATTGCTCATCCAGGATATCGAGAGCAAGGGAAAGCGTGGCAACACCGTGCTGCCCGCCCGCTCCACCGAGCTGACACCCGACATGGAGCGGCAAATCAGGGAAGATGTGCAATAGGGCGCAGGCGTTAATGCAGGTCCGGCCAGATGGCAGGTTTGTCAGATCAGCGCGACACCACTGCTCGACGATCTGGATCGATGGCTGGGCGCCTCACTCAAGTAATTCTCGCGCAAGTCCGATTCCGCCGCACCGCTCCACTATTTCATGTGACGCCCCCTCGGTTCAAGTGGTTGCTCGCCACATCCACTTTGGCGCATGGATGCCGTTACCGGTGGGGGCGTCCATCCTATTGCTCTTAAGCCGTTGTGTCCCTATTGGGGATGATGCGACGGTTTTAAGGTAGGCACAGTCAACACGAACACTCAAATTTTGAAGTCGTCGTAGGCCACTCGTGCGTCTTCAACGCCTAGTCCTCGAAGCATTTCACGAGTCGCAGAAAGCATCGCCGGCGGACCGCAGACATAAAATTCCAGCGAATCTACAGTCGGGTGCGTGCGCAAAAGACCCGTCAGCACCGCCTCGTGCACTAGTCCAATCTGGATGCCAGGCTCGTCGCTTTCTCCCGACAACACCAGATTCCAATCGAAGTTCGGATACTTCAAAGCGAACTCCCGCATCTCTTCGACATAAGGAGCATCGCGGCGGCTGCGTGCGCCGTACCAGAAGTGCAGTGGCTCCGTTGCGCCCTTTGCCAGCAGCTCATGGATCATTGCGCGCAACGGCGCCATGCCGGCACCACCACCAATGAACACCTTCTCGCGCGCGCCTTCCTTGAGGGCGAAGTCACCAAACGGGCCGCTGAAACGCAATTCATCGCCAACCTTCAACGTGTACATGTAGCCTGATCCCCTGCCCGGCTTCGGACCAGGTACGAAACGGACCAGGAAAGTCAGTTGCCCGTCGCAGCGTTCGAGCGGCACTGCCACCGAATACGAACGGCGAACCGGCGCATCGTTCGCGAGCGCTGCCAGAGTGCCCACTGTCCGCCAGTCCTCATGATGGTCCTCGGGAATCTCGAGATGGGTGGCATCGCGCTCATACACGGGAACATGGACCTGGACGTATGAGCCTGGACGACACGCTACAGGTTCATTCGGACGCACCGTTATCTCACGCAGGAAGGGTGACAGGGGTTTGACGCTGGTGACAACCCCTGCCCGCTCGTCGGCCAGGGCCGTGGCGTCCCCAACGTCGATGTCGAGGCTGCGCTTCACTGGCAGGTTGCAGGCCAGACGGTAACCCGCCTCGAGCTTAGCGGGCGACAGCAGCGCGCGGTCGGCGTCTGTCGGTGCGGGTACATTTCCGACGCACCGGACTTCGCACAGGCCACAGCTTTGTCCGCCGCCGCAATTGGACGGCAACTGCAGGCCGGAACGGGCAAGCGCCTGGAACACCGTGTCGCCCTGTACAGCATCGATCGAACGCTGCGGCCTCCCGCTAGTGTCGACCAGGTTCACGGTCCGGCTTCGACGCCAGCGGCTGGGGATGAACTCTGCCAGGCGGACGCTCACGAACAGCAGCCATACGCCCGTCAAGGCCATCCACAAGCCGCCGATCGCGCTCGCGACCAGCAAGGGGTTGTTGAAGTTCGTCCGCTCGCTGTAATCCATGATATGGAGCATCCAGAACAAGTCGAAGAGGCGCCAGGTACTATTCCGATGTTCGAGCACGGCGCCCGACTTGCTCGACACATAGACCGACGTCTCGTCGGCATCATCGAAGTCGATGCGCCAGACCGGTTCCTTGTGCTTGCGGGCTTCCAGCGTGTAGGAAAAAAGCCGAGGCGCGCCGGCTTTGCCGGGGCCGGAGTAAGACGCCCGCGCGATCTTTGCGGCGAGCTGCGCGTCGACCACGATGGCGGCTCCGTCGCTCGCGCTCACCAGCCAGCTGCGCTTGTCGTTTTGCAGGCGGTAGACAGGCTGGTCGAGCACCCAGCCCGAACTGATGGTCATGATGCTTTCTTTTGTGTCGGCCACCACCGCGTCCGTGCTCATGACATCGCGCGGCCATGCCGGCGGCGCCGGCGGCTTGACGCGAAACTCGCGTCCGGCAACCTTCTCCGAGTCGAGCACGCTCATCATGGCCCCGCTGGCCGTCCATAGCGCGAACTGAATCGCCAGGATCAGACCCACCCACTTGTGAAGGCGTCGCATCCAGTGGCTCATACCGCCTTCCTTCGCGTGAAACTGTAGAAGAGCAGCCAGGCTCCGCTCAGTGCGAACGCCAGCCCGGAGATCGAGGCGACGCGCAGGAGCGTGTTGTTCACGTTCTCGCGTTCTTCGTAATCCATGATGTGGAACATCCACAGGAAATCGAACCACCTCCAGAGTTCATGGCGCCGCGCGACGAGGTCGCCGGTAAAAGGCGAAAAGTACAGCGTCGTCTTACCCGGCTCGTCGTAATGGACCGCCCACAGGGGCACAGGTCGTGCACCGACTTCCTGAGGTGCTTTGGTGACCCACTCGACGCCCCGGATGCTGCCTTCGCCGACATAGGCCGCATCGGCGAGCGCGACGACGTCCTCGCGGCCGAGAGGGCTGAGCTTTTTGCCGTCGGCGGCGTCCACCAGGGTGGTCTGCTGGCCCTGTTTGATTTCGTAGGCTTCCTTCCCGAGCAGGCTCTTCATGCGGAGGGAGGTAATGCCGGGGTAGCGCTCGTGCAGGCGTGCCTGGGTGATGCGGGTGGCCGACGGGTTGAGCCGTTCGGTGGGCACATGCGCTAGATGGTCGCCGTGGACGACCTCGAGAGGGACGACGACCATGTACAGGCCGCTGATCATCCAGAGCAGTGCCTGCACCCCAATGACAAGTCCGATCCATTTATGAGCGCGTCGCACCCAGAAGGCTATTTGCATAGTGTTCGTGTTTGAGTTGTGTTACCCGGCAGGGCAGACTGTCCACCGCGCGGCCGCCGCGCATTATGCACGCGCAGCGGCCTGCCTTGCTATTACCTGATGCCTAAAACTTGTAGCCGAGGCGAACGTGCCAGCGGCGACCGAGCAGGTCGTAGGTCATCGTGTCGGTGTTCCCGTCTGTCCAGCTCTGGATATACGGGGGGCGCTTGTCGAACAGGTTGTCGATGCCGACCGAGAGTGCAACCGCCTTGTTGAAAGCATATTTCAGGCTGGCGTTGTGGTAGGCGATGCTCGGCGCGCGGGAGCCGATATCGCTTGGCGCGGCATTGATGTCCTCCGCATTGCCGATGTACTGGACCGTATAAGACCCAGACCATGGGCCGTTCGACGTGGTCAAGGACGCTGTCGACCGCCATTTAGCGTAGCTGCCGCGGCCGCCCGTGATCTTGCCGGCATACTCGATGACCTCACCGCCAGGGAACGGCGTCACGTCGAACTCGCTGAGACGGGAAACATCCGCCGTGACCGACGACGACCACCCGAACAGGTTGAAGTCATACATGGCACCAAGGTCGATCCCGGCGACGCGCTGCTGCGCCGCGTTCTCGGGCTGCGACGACAGGAAGTTGATTTCACCCGTGCGTGGATCGCGCGTAAAGCTCTGCGGCCCGCAGAAGATGTGTGCCAGCCCCGGCGAGTTGTAGCAGACCGAGAGTTTGGTCGAGCCGGGGACCGTTTCGATCGCGTTATTGATCTTGATGTTGAAATAGTCGAGCGTTAGCGTCAACGCCTTCGACGGCGTCCAGACGGCGCCGACGGTGAACGTGTCCGCCTCTTCCGGTTTCAGGTTCTGGTTGCCGCCGCCTGTCGTCAGAATGGACGGTCCGAATTGCCGGAATCCGGCAGGCAGGCCAGACGCCTGGCAGTTCTTGTAGACCGCGGAGTTCGCATCTAACGTATTCCAGTTGTTGCATGGATCGGTCGTCGTCAGGTTACCCTCGGAGACACCGCCGAACAGTTCAGGGACATTCGGCACGCGAAATGCGGTCGACCGGTTGGCGCGCATTTTCAACGTCGGGATGACCTGCCAGTCGAGACCGAGCTTGTAGGTGGCCTGCGACCCGAACAGGCTGTAGTCGGAGTACCGCGCCGCGGCGTTCAGGGTCAGGGAATCGACCAGGGGCAGCTTGGCCAGCAAGGGGACGGCCAGCTCTGCGAAGACCTCGCGCGCGCTGTACTCGCCGGCGATCGCATCCTGGGCAGGCGTATTGGCGGCGCCCGACACGATCAGGGCGTCCGGGTCACGCCATCCGCGCTCCTGCCGGTACTCGAAGCCGGATGCAAAACCGACAGCCCCCGCTGGCAACGAGAACACCTCGCCACTGATGCTTGCATTGAAGCTCTTCTGGTCGTTCCCACCATGGTCGCGGGTCGTAAAGTGGATGTATTCGAGCACCGCTGGGCTGAGGTTGCCGTAGCCAAGATAGTTGCCGCATGGGGCTGCGGCCGGCCCCCTGCCGCAGGTTGCGGCGTTGAGCGTCGCATCGACACGATCGAGGTTGATAATGTTCGTCATGCCGTCAACGCCGGTGTTTCGTCCCCAGTTGAGGGATGCCGACCAGTCCCATTTTTCCCCGATCTCACCCTTCAGTCCGGCGAGCACCCGGAAGGTGTTCGTCTCCTGGAAGAAGTAGCGGGGGCCGACTTCTGCCACGCGGCGCCGCTCGAGTGTCAGGTTTTGACCGGTGGGATTGGTAGGATGGCCTGCAGCGATTTCAATCGGCCGGTAAACGCCAATCGCACCGGGCGTTGCAAGCTGCCTGGACTGGCGGTTGGTGAACATGAGCTCAGTGAACAGGTCGACCTTGTCGTTCAAGCGCACATTGCCGAAGGCGCTGGCGCCGACGCGCTTGATCGGGTTGACTGCATTGAGGAAGGGGTTGCTGTTATAGGCGTGCCTGGCCGCGCTGTAGGTCTCGAAACCGCGCGGATTGCCGCTCGGGTCCTGGTTGAAATTCACCCGGCGGCCATCCGCCAGCCGCGCGCGTCCGCCGATAGTGGACGAGCTGCCCGAGCACACCAGTTCGCCCTCGTCTTCGAAGAGCGAGCAAGGCGCGCGCGAGGCAAGGTTGACCGCTTCGCTCTCGGAATAGTTCAGGGATGCCATCAGCGAACCGCGCTCGCTCCTGGTGCCCCAGACGATGTCCGCCGACTTCTCGGCGCCGTCGCCGCGCTCGGTCTTCCCGTAACGGACCGACGCTTCGACGCCGTCCATCGCCTTCTTGGTAATGATATTGACGACGCCGGCAACCGCATCGGCACCGTAGATGGCCGATGCGCCGTCCTTCAGCACCTCGATCCGTTCGATCATCGCGACGGGAATCATGTTCAGGTCGACCGAGCTGTTCGCACCCGTTCCGCCTGACACGACGCGGCGACCGTTCAGGAGCACGAGGGTGCGGTCGATCCCAAGGCCGCGCAGGTTGACCTGGGTGGTGCCGTAGCCGTTGCTGGTCCAGTAGGCGCTGGTCTGGCTGCCCGCCGTGCCGGCAGAGGACGGAAGTCGCTGCAAAAGTGTTTCGATCGAGATTGCACCGGAGCGCTGGATGGTTTCCGCATCGATCACGGTGACCGGACCAACGCCGGAGACTTGTTCTTGTCGCAGGTTGATACGGCTCCCGGTAACCTGAACGCGCTGCATTCCTGCCGGTTCAGCGGTTTCGCCTGTGGCTGGCTGTTGTGCATATGCGCTCTGCTGCAGAACAATCAGTGCAAGCGCGGCAGTCGTTCTTGGGACGTACTTGTAAGCCATTTACCCTCCGGGTTTATTTTTGTAGGAGCTACTGAACTGAAGCCGACACATTTCCGAGGCTGCGGGACCAAGCCGGAGCCGGAGACCCGACAGCCAACCTGTCTATACATATTGCCACCTTTCCAATGTAGCCAGAAGTCTACACGTTGGCAATAAAAATGTGTTTTTACAACACCGGGCCATATAAGATTCTTTTGCGCGCAAAAAGGCCGACGCATATTCGCGTCATGCATAAGTGTGAAGAAGTGCTAAACGACTGCCCAGAACAGCGGCAGTCGCCTCGATTCAACTCAAGCGGATGCCATCTGACGGCACTCGGCGGCACACTTGCGGCATGCGGCAGCGCATTCCTGGCAATGCTGCATTTGATGCTTGCCGCACTCTTCCGCACACATGTCACAAAGCGACGCGCATGCCTCGCAGATAAGCTTTGCAGCTTCGCTGCCCCTTGCCATCATTGCCGCAGCCAACCGGCACAGTTGCGCGCAATCGATGTCCAGGGCGATACAACGCGCCATCATCTTTACGTCATCCTCCTGCAGACACGCTGCCGCACACATGTCGCATGCGTTAGCACAATCGTTGCACGCTTCAATACAGCTCTCGTAGTGTTTATGCATGATGCTCTCCTAAAAAAAGTTGGTTTCAGTGTCGCCCACAGGACATCCCTTTCCCTGGGCTGCTAACGCCTCACCCTATATAGACTCAAAACCACAGCCGCAGTCCAGCTACTGCCTGCGTCTGGCTACGTTGGCCGCCGCGCAAACGCGTGTAGTCGGCGGTTTCTCCGAACTGCCGGCCCCAGGTAACACCGATGTAAGGCGCAAATTTGCGCGTTATTTCGTACCGAAGTCGCAGTCCGAAGCCGAGATCGGAAAGGCCTTTTCCAGTGCCCCGCTCGGGATCGGCCCGGCTGTACAGGTTTGCACCCAACTCTGGTTCGAGAATCACCTTGGAAGTGAATAAGATCTCGTACTTCACCGCAAAGCGCGCCGCAAGCTCGCCTCCGGACCGCCAGTACGCTGTCGCCTCGGTCTCGAACCAGTACGGCGCGAGGCCCTGCACCCCGAAGGCGAGCCAGTCCCTTCCGCCGCCTTCGCCGGCGTCGTGCCGTATGCCCAGCTGGGTGCTCCAGAACGGCGCGAATGCGCGGTCCCAGAGCAGTTCGGTACGGGCCGCTTCGAGCGCCCCGCCGCGGCGCTCGCCTTCGAGCTTCACCCAAGCCTTGTTGTAGTCGTTGCCGTACCACGCCTCGACTTCCAGGTTTTGGCCGCGTTCGCCATCGCCTTTCGCCACCTCAGCCTTGTCGACCAGCACTTTCCCGAACGGGGCGTTGTCGTGCATCTCGTGGTTGCCGAAATTGGCGTGCCGCGCCCCTTCGTTGTATGCGTTCGGATCGCGCGCATCTGGAGGAGGCTTACCTCCCTGCATCGGTCCCATCATCATGCCGTGCCCACCCATGGGCGCAGCATTCGCCGCTGGAGCCGGTTGCCCAGTCTGGCCAGCACTGGCACCGTGCCCCATCGCCGAGTGATCCATGCCAGGCATGTGGACGGGGGCGGCACTGGGCTTGGCGGCCGGCGCACTTTGTGGCTGCGTACCGTGGCCTGCATGCCCGGTATCGTGTGTTTGGGGCTCCACTTTCTGGACTGAGGTTGTCGACTGCGGCGCCGGGGCCGGGCTCCCGTGGCCGGAGTGACCAGCTTCTACGGCTTTTGGTGACGCCGGGGCGGTCGGCGCCTGCTGCGATGGCGTTGCACTCGATTGCGCCGGCGGTGCGTGCCCCATCTTCGAATGGTCCATCGTCGACATGTCCTGTCCTGTGACAGGCCGGGACGGCTGGTGGTGTTGTCCCGATGGCGGCGTAGTCTGCGCCATTGCATTCGCTGACAGTAGACCAGCCAGGATAAGGACGGCGGGCATTGACTTCATCGTAGGCGTCCTCATGATACGACCACCTCCCTGAACATTCCGGCTTCCATGTGGTACATCAGGTGACAGTGGAAGGCCCAGTGGCCACGTGCGTCGGCCGTGACGCGGTAAGCGATCCGTTGGGCCGGCTGCACGTTGATCGTGTGCTTCCGGACCTGGAACTCGCCGTTTTCGGACTCCAGGTCGCTCCACATGCCATGCAGATGAATCGGATGATTCATCATCGTGTCGTTGACGAGGACGATGCGCAGCCGTTCGCCATACCGGAAATGGATCGGCAGAGCCTCGGAGAATTTCTGGCCGTCGAACGACCACATGAACCGCTCCATGTTGCCGGTAAGGTGAAGCTCGATCTCGCGTGTCGGCTCCCGTGGATCGACCGTCCCGCCTATCGTCCGCAAGTCTGCATAGGTCAGGACACGGCGGCCATTTCCGCGCAGGTTGACGCCCGGATCATCGAGGTTGGTGCGCGGCATATCGACGTGCATGTCGACGCCTGGTCCGTACTCGGTGCGCGCATGGGTCACCTTGGGAGGCTGGGCAGGCTTGGCCGGCGAGGACATCTGCGCGTGCGCGGCATGAGTGTCGGCTGGAGCAGCGGCTTGCTGCGTATGCCCCTGATGGGCTGACGCGGCGGCCACACCCGCAGGGGATGGTGCGCCGCCGCCCGCCGGCTGTGCACCATCCCCGTGTCCGCCATGATCACCACCATGCATGCCAGACATGGCCATAGCGCCCATCATGTCCGTCATGGTCAGCCACTGTGCTTCGTCCACGGCGGGAACAGGCGCCTGCATGCCTGCTCGTGGCGCAAGCGTCGCGCGCACGAATCCCGAACGTCCTATCGACTGGGCGAACACCGTGTACGCCTTTTCTTCGCTCGGTTCGACAATGACATCGTAGGTTTCCGCGACCGAGATGCGTATCTCGTCTACGGTGACGGGCTCCACATCCTGGCCATCGGCAGAGACGACCGTCATCTTGAGGCCCGGGATACGTAGGTCGAAGATGGTTGTCGCCGCGCCGTTGATCAAACGCAGGCGGACCTTCTCGCCCGGGCGGAACAGGCCAGTCCAGTTCATCTCCGCCGTGGCGCCGTTGATCAGGTACCGAAGCGCTCCGCTGATGTTCCTGCTTGCCGTCACATCGCTGAAGTCGTTGGGCATCATGCGCATCTGGTTCCACATCTTGCGCTTGTCGACCGCTGCGGAAAACCCCATCGTTTGCACGTCACGCACGAATTCGCCGAAGGTCGGCTGCTTGTTGTTGAAGAAGTCGCTCATCTTCTTCAGGTTCGCCAGCACACGCTCGGGCTTCTCGTCGGTCCAGTCCGAAAGCATCACCACGTAGTCGCGGTCTGCAGCTACGCGCTCCCCTCCCTTCGGGATCACGACGATCGGACCGTACAGGCCGGTCTGCTCCTGGAACGCGGAATGACTGTGGTACCAATAGGTGCCGCTCTGCTTGACGTCAAAGCGGTACGTGAACGTTTGGCCGGGCTCGATGCCGGCGAAACTCAGTCCCGGCACACCATCCATCTCGGCTGGGAGGAGGATGCCGTGCCAGTGGATCGAACTGACCGTGGGCAAGCGGTTGGTGACCCGGATGGTCACGGTGTCGCCCTCGTTCCAGTAGAGCGTCGGGGCCGGAAGCTGGCCATTGACCACGGTGGCAATGCGGTCGGCGCCGGTAAAGTTGACGGCTGCCGGCCCGATCTCCAGGTCGAAATTGCTGCCGCGCAGGGCCCGGCGGTCCTCCTGCGCAGCGAACAGTGCACCCGGACTCAAGCCTGCAAGCCCAGCCACAGCACCAAGGCCCTGCAGGAAGCGGCGGCGCCAACTGCTGACGCCCGCTTCAGATACATCTACATACTTCATATGGTCCTCCGATACGAATTGAAAGTTCTGGCGAAGACAGGCTGTGCAGCGGGTGCCAGACCAATGCCTACGCTCCCGGCGCGTGCGCAGGCCAGGCTCGCAGCCGACTCGGCAGGCACCGCGCGCTGCTGGTGGAACAAAGCCGCAGGGCCGCGCGCCGCCCTATGGGTCAAGGACGCACAGGCGCGCAGCAAGGGCTGAGCAGCAGGTTCAGGAAACGTTCGCCGGCACTAGCCGCGAAGAGTCGTCACGCCGCGGTTGGCGTGAGAAGACGAGGTGGGCGTTCGATGCGGGCGGGGATATGCCCGGTAAAAGAGGATGGGGAGAGTTGCTGAAGTCCGTTGGCCGGTTCTTCCACTGCGGTCACAAGGGCCACGGGGGGCGGCGCGCATGCGCCAATGCTGCAGCCCGCGCAGGTACCACAACTGGACCGCTCATGCGCATCCGTGCTTGTAGACGCGCAGTCTCCATCAGGTGAAGAAGCGCCCTGCGCCGCCGCGGCGACATGTTCGTGAGTGACCGCCTGACTGCCGGCGTCTGCGGCGGCAACCGCCAATGGCGCACCCGGCTCGGTACTGGAGACGACTGAAGCATGGTGAGACATGCCGCACGCGAACCTCGCTACTCCCGCAATGCCCTGCACTGGTAAGGAAACGATTAGTAGGCACAAGAAAAATGATCGTAGCCTGCTGCACATATGGTCAATGTAGCATGCTTGCAGCGACAAGCGCACACACTAGAAAGTTGAAACGAACTTGATGCAGACACCCGGCTCTGTACGGTGCTGCGCGCAGCGCGGCAGATTGTCATGTCCGGACGCGATGACATGCCAGAGCCGCGACCGCGGCTGCCCCAGCTTGTCACTGCGCTCGATGACTTGGTACGAGCATGAACGGTCGTACGCGCGTTATTTGACAGATGAGATGATGTAGTTCGACCCTTGCTGGGTGAACTCCACGTCAACCTTCTTGCCGACTGCCAGCTTTTGGAGCAATGACTTGTCCTTGACGCCGAAGCTCATCGTCATTGGCGGCCAGTTGAGCGTCTTGACCTGGTCATGTGCAAGCGTCACTTTGCCGTTGGCCTGATCCAGCGCCTTCACTACGCCTGACGTTTTATGCACTGCCCCTTTTTTGGGCGTACCTTGCGCTTTGCTATCGGACGTTTTCTCCTTCATCATGTCCTTACATGCCGACATATCCATGCCCTTCATATCCTTCATGTCCATGCAGCCTTGTTTCATGTCCATACCCTTCATATCACCTGCCTGGCCGAAGGCAGCGCCAGAAATGGTCAATGCAGCGATAAGGGACAGTGGGGCAAAACGTTTCATGAGATTCTCCTCAAGGTGGGTAAAGCAGAGTTTTTCGTCCGTGACCGGACGACATCGTTCATGTGCTTTCATAACTGACCTCGTTGCGTGAAGGTTTCGGGATATCCTCTTGTCGCAGCTCCCGACGGCGCATCAGCATATAAACAACCGGAACCACAAACATCGACAGCAAGGGCGCGGACAGCATCCCGCCGACCATTGGCGCCGCAATCCGCTGCATGATTTCAGAACCGGTGCCATGGGCGATCATGATGGGCACCAGACCCGCGATGATTACCGCGACAGTCATGGCCTTTGGCCTCACGCGTTGAACCGCTCCCTCCTGAATGGCATCCAACAGATTAGCTTCAGATGACTTCCCGGCAGCCAGGCGGGCTTCCCAGGCATGCTTCAGGTAGAGCAGCATGATCACCCCGAACTCGGCCGCTACGCCGGCAAGTGCAATGAAGCCGACCGCGCTGGCGACCGACAGGTGGTGTCCGAGCATCCAGAGAAGCCAGATACCGCCGGCAAGTGCGAACGGCAAGGTGGCCATGATCAGGATCGCCTCGTCGAAGCGCTTGAATGTCAGGTAGAGGAGAATGAAGATCACCAGGAGCGTCGCCGGCACCACAATCTTGAGCTTCGCACTGGCGCGTTCCAGGTATTCAAACTGACCTGACCAGGAGATCGAGTAACCCGGCTGCAGCTTGAGCTCCTTTGCGACTGCCTGCTGCATGTCGCGTACCACCGAATTCATGTCGCGTCCCCGGATGTCGACGTATACCCAGCCGGACAGGCGTGCGTTTTCACTCCTGAGCATGGGTGGGCCGTCATTGATGCGAATTGCCGCCACATCACCCAGGCGAATCTGTGCCCCGCGTGGCGTCAGGACGGGCAATTGCCGCAGGTTTTCGAGTGAATCGCGGATCTCGCGCGGATAACGAACGTTGATCGGGAAACGCTGCAGGCCTTCGACAGTCTCCCCGATGTTGTCGCCCCCAATTGCTGCCGACACGACGCTCTGCACGTCGGCGATATTTAGGCCGTACCGGGCTGCCTCGTCGCGGTTGATGTCGACGTCGACATAACGTCCGCCGTTGAGACGTTCAGCGAGTGCCGAAGACACGCCGGGCACCGTCTTGACGATCCGTTCGATTTCTCCAGCAACGCGATCGATCTCCTGCAGGCTGGTACCGGCTACCTTGACGCCGACCGGGCTCTTGATGCCGGTGGCCAGCATGTCGATGCGATTTCGGATGGGTGGCACCCAGATGTTGGAGAGTCCGGGCACCTTGACCACGCGGTCGAGTTCCTCGACCAGCTTATCCGTGGTCATTCCCGGCCGCCATTGATCCCTGGGCTTGAACTGGATCGTGGTCTCGAACATCTCCAGTGGCGCAGGATCTGTTGCCGTCTCGGCCCGTCCCGCCTTTCCGAAGACGCTTTGCACTTCCGGTACCGTTTTGATCAGGCGGTCGGTCTGCTGGAGCAGTTGCGACACCTTGCCCGCCGATAGCCCTGGTAGCGCCGAGGGCATGTACAGAATGTCGCCTTCGTCGAGAGGCGGCATGAATTCTCCGCCAAGTCGGGTCATCGGCCAGATAGTGATGGCCACAATCACGGCGGCAGCGACCAGCGTCGCCTTGGGAAAGCGCAGTACGCCATCGAGCAGGGGCCGGTAGACGGCGATCAGGAAGCGATTCAGCGGATTTTTGTGCTCCTCGGGAATACGCCCGCGGATCAGGTAACCCATCAATACCGGAATCAAGGTCACGGCCAGCCCTGCAGCCGCTGCCATGGAGTAGGTCTTCGTGAACGCAAGCGGCGAAAACAGGCGTCCTTCCTGCGCCTCCAGTGTGAACACCGGAATAAACGACAGCACGATGATCAGCAGCGAGAAGAACAGCGCTGGACCGACTTCCGCTGCGGCGTCTCCGATCACCCGCCAGCGAGCCTCTCCTTCCAGCTTCGCTCCCGGATGGGCATGATTCCATGCTTCGATATGCTTGTGCGCGTTCTCGATCATGACCACGGCGGCGTCCACCATCGCCCCGACCGCGATCGCGATACCGCCCAGCGACATGATGTTCGCGTTCACCCCCTGGTAGTGCATGACGATGAAGGCGACCAGAATACCGATCGGCAGTGTGACGATCGCGACCAGCGCCGAGCGCAGATGAAAGAGGAAGATTGCGCACACAATCGCAACGACGACAAATTCCTCGACCAGCTTGTCGCGCAGATTGTCTACCGCCCCCCTGATCAGGTGCGATCGGTCGTAAGTGGGAACGATCTCCACTCCAGGCGGCAGACCTGGCTTGAGGGCCGCCAGTTTGGCTTTCACCGCATCGATGGTTTCCAGTGCATTTTTCCCTGAGCGCATGACGATGATGCCGCCTGCAACCTCGCCTTCGCCGTTGAGCTCGGAGATGCCGCGTCGCATTTCCGGACCCAGCTGGATTCGCGCGACGTCACCGAGCCGCACAGGAATACCAGCTTCGGAGGTCGTCAGGGGAATCTTGCGGAAGTCGTCGAGCGATTGGAGATAACCGCTCGAACGTACCATGTATTCGGCTTCGCCCAGCTCGAGCACCGAACCGCCGGCTTCCTGATTGGCTTTCTGCACCGCCTCGATGACCATGTTATGCGTGATGTTGTAGGCCCGCAGCTTGGCAGGATCGAGCACGATCTGATACTGCCGCACCATGCCACCCAGGCTTGCGACCTCTGACACGTTGGGTACGGTCTTCAATTCGTACTTGAGGAACCAGTCCTGGAGGGCACGAAGCTGCGAGAGGTCCATCTTGCCGCTGCGGTCGACCAGCGCATATTCATAGACCCATCCGACGCCGCTCGCGTCCGGTCCGAGTGCGGGCTTCGCTTGCGTCGGAAGCCGGGACTGGACCTGGTTCAGGTATTCCAGCACGCGCGAACGTGCCCAGTACGGATCGGTCCCGTCCTCGAACAGGATGTAGACGAAGGAGTCGCCGAAGAACGAATAACCGCGCACGGTCTTCGCCCCGGGAACCGACAGCATGGTGGTCGTCAGTGGATAGGTGACCTGGTTCTCGACGATCTGCGGCGCCTGGCCGGGCCAGGTCGTGCGGATGATGACCTGCACGTCGGACAGGTCAGGAAGCGCGTCGAGCGGCGTGCGCTGAAGGGACCAGATGCCCCATGCGGTCATGCCTGCCGTAGCCAGAAGCACCAGGAAACGGTTGGCAATCGACCAGCGGATCAGTCGGGCGATCATTTCCGGCCTTTCTTCGCCCCGGGCGTCCGGGTGATGTTGATGATCTCGTACTCGCCTTCACCGCTTTGCCGGAACTCGAACGTCACCGAGTCTCCGACAGCGAACTTGCCCGGCCATCCGCTGGCAGGCGCCTTGAAGCCCATTGTCATCGGTGGCCATTGCAGGCTTGGAATCGGCCCGTGCGAGAGCACGATTTCGTCCTTGTCGACGCTCTCGACCTTACCTTCGCCGCGATGGCGTATTGCACCCGTACCGGTATCTGCCGGTCGGGGTTGCGCGGCCTGCGGGGCTTGCGCAGTTGTCGGCGGCTCGGCCAGGCGTGTCGCGGTGCCCCGCAGGCTTGCTTCCGAATCGATCAGGAACTGGCCTGAGACCACCACTTTTTGTCCTGCCTCGAGCCCACGGCGGATCTCGGTCTTGCCATCGTCCTCGCTGCCAGGCTCGACCTCCACCGGCGTGAACTTGCCCTCCCCGAGGGCCACCATCACGACGCTGCGCTGTCCCGTCTCAATGACTGCTTCGGTCGGTACCAGCAGCGTGTCCATGCCCGCGGCCGGCGTGAAGCGCACCGTCGCGAACATGCCCGGCACGAGCCGCTGCCCCGGGTTCTCCAGCTCGATTCGCGCGCGCAGGGTCCGGGTTGCCGGATCCACTTCCGGCAGGATCGCGCTCACCCGGCCTTTCAGCACCGTGCCGGGCGAGGATGGGGTGCGCGCCTCTACGAGGGTGCCGGGGCGCACCTGCGCCGCGGCCGCTTCCGGCACTTCCGCGTTGACCCAGACGGTGCCCAGTCCATTGATCCGAAACATCGGTGCGCCGACGGCGACCGTCGTTCCCTCCCGTACCGACAGCTCGGACACGACGCCGCCGACCGGGGCGCTGATCGTCACGCGCGGCTGCACCTTCCCGCCGACGTCGACAGCCCGGATCTGGGCGTCGGTCATTCCTGCAAGGCGCATGCGCTGCCGGGCGCCATCCAACAGGCCATCAAGGCCGTTCCCGGGCATGCGCTTCACCGCCAGGAATTCCTCCTGCGCCGCGACCCAGTCCGGCACATACACCGCCGCCAGCGGCTCGCCCTTTTTTACGGTTCTTCGCGGGAAATGGGGGAAGACGGTATTGACTGGCTGAGCGGGAGGTGGTGGCGGAGGTCTGATGTTGGTAGATTGATAGTCGCCAAACAAATCAGTCTGTCAAACCACCGCCATGCTCAATGCTATGTCGTCTGTCTCATTTTGGGAAGGCCATATTGTCGACACCGTCCAGGAACAAGAAGACGGGTCGCTGTTAATCGTTCTCGACACCTGCCCGGCAAGTGATGCCGTGTGCGGAGCGTGCCTCCAGCCTTGTGCCCTGGTGCATGAACGCCGAAGGCGTAAGGTGCGCGATCGTGACGTTCTGGACAAGCGCGTCTGGCTCGATGTGCCGGTTCGGCGGCTGGACTGTCATCACTGCAATGCACGGGTGGCCGAGCACATTGTTTGGCTTGACCGGGGAGCTCGCATTACGCACCGCGTGCGCCTTTGGGTCGAGGCGTTGGCGCAGCTGCTCCCGATAGCCCATGTGGCCCGACTGACCGGCCTGCACTGGCACACCATCAAGGACATCGATCATCGGCGGCTGAAACACCTGCATGGTGACTTCTCGGCAGAAGGCGTTCAGCGCTTGGTCATGGACGAATTCGCGCTGCACAAAGGCCACCGCTATGCCACTGTGGCCTTGGATGCCGAGCGAATGCGGGTGCTGTGGGTTGGAGAGGGTAATAGCCGGGAAGCGATCCGACCATTCTTCGAGCTGCTGGGAGAGCAAGGCTGTCAGCGAATCGAAGCCGTAGCCATGGACATGAACACGGCGATGGACCTCGAAGTTCGCCAGCAATGCCCGAACGCGGAAGTCGTCTACGACCTGTTTCACGTGGTGGCCCGCTTCGGCCGCGAAGTGGTAGACCGGGTTCGCGTCGACCAAGCCAATGCCTTGCGTGCCGAATCAAAGGCCCGCAAGGTCATCAAGCGTAGCCGCTGGCTGTTACTGCGCAACCGCGACAACCTGAAAGCCGAACAGGCCGTCAAACTGGAGGAGCTGCTGGCTGCCAACCAGCCTTTGGCGACGGTCTACCTGCTCAAGACCGAGTTGAAGGAAATCTGGTATGCCCCATCGGTCCGGGAAGGTGCTCGTCGATGGAAAACCTGGCTCAAACTCGCCCTTCAAAGCCAAATCGCTCCGGTAATCCAATTCGCCAAACGTTTGGCCAAATACCGGCGCGGCATCCTGGCTTCGGCCATCTATCCGATGAGCTCATCGATCCTGGAAGGCGTCAACAACCGCATCAAGGTCATCAAGCGCATGGCCTACGGATTTCGGGATGCATCTTATTTCTTCCTGAAAATCAAGGATGCGTTCCCCGGCAAAGCGCGATGAACCTTTTTTACTGGGTCGAGCGGCGCACGCACGAACAGCCGCTCGACGAAGCCGGCGCTGCGCGCCTGCACCAGCGCGACGTCGCGCTCGTTCCAGGCAACGGTGCCGACCGCTTCGACGCTAATCGCCAGCTTGCCCCGCGTGACTTCGGCGGTGCGGATCCCGAGATTCTGTTGCACCACTGGGCTGATCGAGACCTTGCCCTCGTCCGCGGGCGCATCGGCGTATACGGGAACGAGCTGCATGTCCATGAAAGGAGACTTGCCTGGCTTGTCGAATTTCTGCCCCGGCACCATCGGGTCATGCCAGTACAGCACCTTCCTTCCGGTCGCCGGATCGAGCGCGCCCGCGCCCGCACCTTCCTGCGCCGCCGGGGCTGCGCCGGCCGCGGCTTCCATTCCCTTGTTCATCCCAAGGCGATAGACGCCATACCCCCCTGCCCCGACGACGAGCACCGCCAGTAGGGCAATGGACATGGTTTTCCTGTTCATTGCTGCCTCCCGTCGGTACCCGGGTTAGCATTGTGTTGTCTGCCCGCAGGGACCAGGAACCGGAGCTGTGCCCAGAGACGGCCGGTGTCCGCCTCCAGCTCCAGCACCTGCAAACGCGCATCGAGTTCACTGCGCCGCGCCGCGAGGACGTCGGCGAGCGACATCTTGCCTCCGCGGTATTGCGCGACAGCTGATGTGGTCCGTGACCGTGCCAGCGGAAGCAGGTCCTGCTCCAGTCGCGCCTGACGCTCCCGGTTGCTCTGCCACTCATTGAGCATGGCCCCCACCTCGGCTACGTGCGCGCGCAGCGCATCCTCGCTTTCGGCCTTCGCCTGCTCGAGCTGTGCCAGCCGTGCCGATACTTCCCTGTCCTGCCGGTTACTTTGATTCCACTGCAAGGGAACGGACAAACCGACAGACAGCATGTTCGAGTACGCGTGTCCGCGCTGCTGGAATGCGACTTCGACGCTCCAGTCTGGCTTTTTGTCGGCCCGTGCCAGCGCCGCCTCGGTTGCCGCAATGTCTTCCTGCTTGCGCAGGACGGCGATTTCCGGATGATGGCCGAGCTGGGTCTCCAGCGTCCCCGGATCGAGCGGAACGGCGTCAAGCACCGGCTTGCCTTCAAGGGGGAGCTGCGCGGCCTCGCCGATCCAGCGCGCGAGCGCCAGTTTGGCGTTGGCGACGCGCCGTCCCAGCTCGCGGGCGCGATCAGCCAGGGCCACCGCTTCGCCGCGGGCGGTGAAAATGTCGGCTTGTGCGCCGCGTCCGCCACGGTATGCAGCCTCGGCCGCCGCGACCTCCTGGCCCGCCTGCTGTTCCTGTTCGGCGACCAGCCCTGCCATCGCCTCAGCGTAATAGCGTTCCAGCCAGGCCACCGCCGTGTCGCGTTCGATCGCGGCGGCGGCCGCAGTCTTTTCCGCCGATGTCTTGTCGGCTTCGCGCTCAAAGCGCTCTGCGCGCAAGCGCCGCTTGTCGGCGCGCGTCAGGTCTTGCATGAGGCCGATGCGGCGCTGGGTCATGAAATCGCGCGTCGTGCTGAAGCGGTCCGGTCCTTCGACCGGTACATTGTCGACGCCGACCTTCAGGACCGGGTCGGGCAATCGCTCGGCAGCGGCCGCCTGTTCTCGCGATGCAAGGACGGCGTAGTCCTTGGCGGCAAGAAGGCGGGAGCGTTCTACAGCGCGAAGCTGCGCTTCCTGCAGTGTCAGCGGACTGTCGGCCGCGCCGGCACCGCCGCACAATGTGGAGATCAATGAGGCAAGGACGAGCCGTGCGCCCCATCGACAGGCGCGATGTCGCGCCAGCACGGACGCGGTGTATGGGATAAACATGAAACCTCCAGAGATGCAATGCACAACATCGCAGTGCGCGCAGCACAGCGACAACAGATTTGGCAAGCAGGAGGATCAGATACGGAAACAGCAGTGGCGGATCGACAGGGGCGGTGACGTCGTTCGCGTCAGGAAAGGAGGATTTGCGGAGGTGGAGTCTGGTCGGTAAGCGACGTCCAGCGGCAGCAGCGGCAAGCCGAAACCGACGGCCAGGAACGGTTGCAGCGGCGGCACACCTGGCTTGTCGAGCGATTGGCTGTCCGCCTGGTGGTAGGCGTCGCAAAGGCTGGGCTGCACCGGGTCCATCTCGTGGCAGGGCGGCATCTCGTCTGGCGGCGCGTAGGCCGACATGAGCGCGAATGTACCGGTAACCGCGCTTTTGTGCTCCACGCTCAGCGCCGGGCAGGCATAGGCCGCCACAGCAAGCTGCATGAACAGGATGCTGAACAGGGTGATCGCCGCGGCGACGAACCGCGATGGACGGGAGAGGCGCTTCATGAATAGGCGCGATGCTACAAGTGGCGTCCGTTGTTGTCAACGCCGCCACTTGTCCCTGCAGTTCCCTGCCCTGGCTATGCGGCGGCGCCGGAAATCAAACCCGGACCGGGCGGCTCCGGAATCGTAACGTCGTCTTCATCCATTCCCGGACCTGATAGGTCCTGGCTTCAAACGGCAGGTGAAACAAGAAGGCGCCGACGACGAGCCCAACATACAGGAGCAGATACACCAACAAATGCAGCGGCCGGTTAGGATCGAGCTTGGCGTTGCCAAAGACGGGCGATGCAAGGTGCAGCATCGCTGCCATCAGTGGAATGTGCAGGACATACAGCGTAAACGAGAACTCCGAAAAGAATCGCCCGACGCGGTTGACCCACTCGTTAGCTCGCGTACGTGCCCACGTGACTTGCATGCTCGACAGAAACAGCACGAAGACCATGCTGAATAACAGGTACTGGACAAAGCTGTCCACACTGATATCGCTCTTCCCTTTCAGGCGAATGACGACCGCCGCGCCGATGACTCCAAGGAAGTAGGCCCAGCGCAGGAACGAGCCGCATTCGATCCGCACGCGCGAGAACGCTGCGCCCAGCAGCCAGATTGAGAAGTACAGCAGGATCGCGCTGTTCAGCAAATGCACGATAGCGGCGACCGCCACCAGGATCAGGAAGCGGTGCAATATGGAACGCGTACGGAACAGCATCACCAGCAGCGGGAACAGTACGTAGTACCCGGTCTCGTTGGACAGGCTCCACAGCGGAAAATTACCTCCGAACTCAGGCACCAGAACATTCTGCAGTCCCAGCAGGTTTCCGATCAATGCAGTGACCGAGTACGCATTGTCGGGTGCGAACGACAGCTTTGATGGGTCGAGTACGCTTGTGGCCAGGCCGAACAGCAACATGACGCCAAAGGTCGGTATCAGCACGATTCATAACCGGGTAACCCGGTCTATTGCGTAATTTGACATGGCGTTATCGGTGTTGAGGCGGTTGAGCAGGCTGCCCCCGACCAGCCAGCCGCTGAGAACGAAGAACACGATCACCGCCAGATAAGCGAACCCGCTGGCGAAGGCAAGCGCCTGGAAGGCTAGCGAAGGGTCCTGGACGGTGCTGAAGCCGGGGTAGACCTGAGCGCGCAGGTGCGCGGCCGCGACCTGTAGCGCGGCAGCTCCCCGGAGAAGCGAGATGAGCATGGAATGCCACTGGTCTTCGGAAAGGTTTGAGCGTTGGAGCAAGGTGATCTTTGGCACGGATGGGCCTTTGGGAAAGGTCGAGGTTCCTCGCATCCTAAATCGCAGGGAAACTTACCTACCTGATAACGAACAAGCTCAGCGGATTGGGCTGTTCTGAAATCGGCGTCCACGATACCGCTGCGCAATGGCTGGCTTCTGCAGCATTGAGGTCAACGAGTTGGTTTCGACTAAGACAAAAGGACTTTGGCCTCAGTTAGCTCAACCAAACGGCTTGGGGCTACCCCGAGTGCAGCTGCGAACCTAAAAATCATCCGAATAGTTGGCTGGTTCACACCTCGCTCAACCATGCTAACAAAAGAGCGATCAACTCCAGCTGCAAGGGCCAGCTGTTCTTGCGTTAGGCCCGCTTCTGTACGAACTACTCGCAGTACTTTTCCAAATGCTAGCCCAGGATCCAACAGAGATCTCCCAACAAAGGGAGAAAGCATGTCCTTCCGGCATCACTTAGTCTTCGGAGTATACTCAGAATTTACATCTTGACTCATCAAAGTTTCACGGAGGAAATTTTTTCCAGTCCGAAAATTAGACACTTATGACCATTGTCCGATCGCCACTTCTTTGTTTTTTTACCAATGATGACTTCATCAACGAATTATGCCTAGCTTACTGGTCTTTGAACGAGCACGGAAAATGGTGTTCAAGCTTCGCCCAGTTAACAATGCAGACCCGAAAGAGCCGAGCAGCTCTGCATTCCCTCATAAAAGAAAACAGCTCTGCTTATATGCTTTATTTACGTTGCGAAGAATGCACAAACCCTATACATGTCACCAGTCGCACGGATTTTGAATCAGTGAAGCGAGTAGCAAAAAGAAATAGGCATTATCGCTGCGACAACTGCATTAATAGGCGAGCAGCAGGGCAAAACAAGCCGCCGGAGTTGCCCCCCGATCAGGTATCAGAAGCGCCTTCTCAAAACGTTCGTACTGTCATTGATTATGATCAGCTAAATTACACTAACGCATTTCTTCTATACAGCCTCCTCTCGGCCGCTGGCGAGCAATGGAACAAGAATACGATAGCTCCCATCAGTGCCCAAATCGGAACGCTAGCACCAACACCAAGTCTTACGACTGAAATATATCTCCACCTGCACAGCGAAAAAATAATCATCCCATCTCCGTCAAGCTGTAATCGTCCGTTTCCTAATATCGGAGATAACAGCTATCTCACGTTTCTACCCAATGACGTAACATGGATACTGGCCCTTGACGAACGCAAAATGACCCCGGCATCTTTAATGAACGCTCTCGAACTGATCATAGGAAAATTCGATCCTCCATCTGCTTCGGCCCTTTGGTACCTGATTGCAGAGGCGGAGTGTGAACGCTACTTCGGTGAACTTTGTGACCGCTACAGATTTAAAAGGCAAATGCTATACACAGAGAAGGTAGCCGGAGCAATTAGATACTGTCTAGATCGGCTTTCACTGCCTCAGGTATGGAATATTCTATGGTGCACAATGCGAACGGTTGCAGCATTAGTTCAGGAAGGAACTTATTCTCACCCCCATGTCTACAACATGATTTCAACAATAGTCATGCGTGATGTCGATCGCCGGATAGCAAATAGCCAACAAATTCGCCCGTGGGGCAGGCTACAACCACACAGAGAATCAGTAATTACCAGCGTCCTTTTCGACAACGTCTTTCATACCGGCACGGCAGCTTTTGAACAAGTGAACGGTAAGAATTCATCTGTGTACCGGCGGCCGTAGAGCGCCATCCCGAACTTAGCTAATTCTAATGTCGAGCCAAAAGCACTAAAAATAGATTCAGCGTCACCAATACTCGGCACGCTTGCGATACTTGCAACATTTAGACCACGTTTCGGCAAGTGGCTTGTAGTTCATAACGGAGTTTGCTCAGTGCTGGCTCAAGCGTGACAATGCCCAGGAAGATCAAGCTGACGTGCCCTGGAAGATTTCAACCTACGCATATGCGCGCAATACGACCTTGTAGGTGTTGCGTTTTAACAACGCCAGTGCGGCGCGTGCTGCCAACGTGAAATGTTATACGAAATATTAAACATAACAATTTTGGCACCCAGGTTCGCCATAGGAGGCCGCGCGATTTGTTATGGGGTTTGTGGGGGATATTAAATCCCGCTGTCGGTCGCCCAGCATTCGCTCACCGTCATGCTGCTGCGGCGCGCGCTCGCGCCCAGGCCCACGCCGGTACAGGAACTGCGCGAACTGCTGCACGACGCCGAGGAAGGCCTGCTCGGCTTCGACGCCATCTCGGTGATCAAGCCCTTCCTGGGCGAGGGTTTTCGCGCGCTGACCCGGCGACTGGAGCAGATGGTCTTCGTGCGCTACGGCCTGCCGGCATGGACCGAGAAGGAACACCGGCTGCACAAGCAGGCCGACCGGCTGGCGGCGGCGAGCGAGGCGGTGCACGTGACCGGCTGGACGCGCGAGGAAGTGCGGCGCACGCTGAAGATCCGCGCCCCGGTGCTGGACCAGGATCCCCTGGTCACCTGCTTCGGCTGCGCGCCGTGGGAGCCCTGGCCGCCCGGGCTGGCCGCGCAACGCTTCCTGGCCGAACTCGAACGGCTCAAGGCAGAGGCGGGACATGGCGCTTGACACCGCGTCCCCTCCCGCACGCAGGCTTGCGTGGTTGAAATTGTTCTGGACATGGCCGCACTCATGGCGCTGCCCCTGCTGGCCCCAGCGTTAAACATTGACACGCATCAATCTCAACAGCTAAGCGATTGATTTCATTGGATATTCCTCAATATCCACAATAACTGTGGATAAAGATGTGGAAAAGCACTACTTGACAAGCCAAAAGTCCAGTAATGATGCGGGTTTCAACACATTGCCCGTTCCGCAGGCAAATTGAAAATCTCTACAAATCAAGGACTTAGCGAAGCATCACTTTCCTATTGTGTGGGGGTGTGGGGCAAATTCCTACAAAAAGCCGGTGCGGGGGATAAGTCGCCAACATGGTCCGATCTCCCGTCATTTCCACGCGTTCCGGGCGCGCTCGCGCACCAGCATGCGCACGCTCTCCGGCACCGGCTTGCGCAGCTGCGGCGTGTCCGCGCTGAGCCAGGTCGTCTCTTCGAAATGCCTGAGCATGGCCGGCGTGATGAAGCGGCTACGCGAGGCGTACACGTGGCGATCGCCGGTCGCGGCCTGCTGCTTGATGAAGAAGCGGTTCGGCACCACCAGTTGCAGGTGCTCGCGGGCGCGCGTCATCGCCACGTAGAGCAGGCGCCGCTCCTCTTCGATATCGTCGTTGTTCCCGGTGCTCATGTCTGACGGGATGCAGCCGTCGACCACGTTCAGCACCGTCACCGACTTCCATTCCTGGCCCTTGCTCGAATGAATGGTCGACAGGATCACGTAGTCTTCGTCGAGCAGCGGCGCGCCGGCGCGGTCGCTGGTCGCCTCCGGCGGGTCGAGCGTGATCTCGGCCAGGAAGCTCTCGCGCGTCGCATGGCCGCCGGCAAGCAGCGCCAGTTGCTCGACGTCGGCGGCGCGCACCCCGGCGTCGTCGTACATGCGCTCCAGGTGCGGCAGGTACCACTGCTTGACCAGTTCGATATCGGCCGGCCAGCGCAGCCCGGGGGTGCGCAGGCGGCGGTACAGCGCACTGAACCCGTCCCAGTCCGCGCTGCTCCTGGGCGGCGCCGCGAAGGCCTCGACCGCGGCCGCCGGATCGCCGGCCTCGCCCACCGCATCCAGCAGGCGGGTGGCGGTGGCGGGGCCGATGCCCGGGATCAGCTGGGCCACGCGGAAACCCGCCATGCGCCCGTTCGGGTTCTGGGCAAAGCGCAGCACCGCCAGCACGTCCTTGATGTGGGCCGCCTCCAGGAACTTCAGGCCGCCGAACTTCACGAAGGGGATGTTGCGCCTCATCAGCTCCAGCTCCAGCGCCGCACTGTGGCTGGCGGCGCGGAACAGCACCGCCTGCGATTTCAGGGCAATGCCGGCCTCGCGGTGCTCGAGGATGCGATTGCAGGCCCAGCGCGCCTGTTCGGCCTCGTCGGGAATCAGGACCAGCTGCGGCTTGAGGCTGGACGGCTTGTCGGTCCATAGAGTCTTGGCGTAACGTTCGCGCGCACCGGCGATGACGGCGTTGGAGGCATCCAGGATCGGCTGGGTCGAACGGTAGTTGCGCTCCAGGGCGATGACTTCGGCCGCTTGCGTGAACTGTTTCGGGAAGTCGAGGATGTTGCGCACCGTCGCGCCGCGGAAGGCATAGATCGACTGGGCATCGTCGCCGACCACCATCACGCCCTCGCCACCCGGCTTCATGCCGGTGATGATCGACGCCTGCAGCCGGTTGGTGTCCTGGTACTCGTCGACCAGCACATGGTCGAACAGCGCGCCCAGCTCCGGTCCCAGCTCGGGATCGGCCGCCATCTCGGCCCAGAACAGCAGCAGGTCGTCGTAGTCGAGCACGTTCTGCTCCTGCTTGGCGTCGACGTAGGCGCCGAACAGGGTCTTCAGTCGTTCTTCCCATTCGCTGCACCATGGGAAGGTCGACTGCAGCACTTCCTGCAGCGGCGCGCGCGTGTTGACCACTCGCGAGTAGATCGACAGGCAGGTGCCCTTCAGCGGAAACCGTTTTTCGAGCTGCGAGAGGCCGATCTCGTGGCGCACCAGGCCCATCAGGTCTTCGGAATCGCCGCGGTCGTGGATGGTGAAGGAGTCGTCCAGGCCGATGCGGCCGGCGTACTCGCGCAGCAGGCGCGCGCCGATGGCGTGGAAGGTGCCGGCCCAGGGCAGCGCGGCCGGCGCCGCATGGCCGCCGCCGACCCCGCCCGTCCCGAGCAGGCGCTGCAGCACGCCGCCGGCGCGCCGGCCCATTTCCGCCGCCGCGCGCCGCGAAAAGGTCAGCAGCAGGATGCGCTGCGGATCGGCGCCGGACTGGATCAGGCGCGCCACCCGGTGCGCCAGCGTATTGGTCTTGCCCGATCCCGCTCCCGCCACCACCAGCAGCGGCCGCACTGTCGGGGCGCCCATGTCGTGCTCGACCGCGGCGCGCTGTTCGGCATTCAGGCCGGCAAAGGGATCGTCGGTGGCAGGCTGGTCGGGGACGGCGTTCATGGCTGGCAAAATCGGGAAATGCCACACTGTACATTTATCCAGTTATCTTGCGCAAGCGGGGAATCCGGCGGACAAGCAGCCTGCGCCGGCAAGCGACGCCCGGCCTTCTCACGATCGGCTCATGGATTACCTGCAGATGAAGTGCTAAGTCTCTAATAATTAAAAAGTTTTCCGGATATCCACAAAGTCTGTGAATAACTATGTGGAAAAGCGGGGGCTTGACACGCCGAATGCGGCCATCTGTGCGGCTTTCAACAATTTGCCTATTGGGAAGGCAATCGCGATAGGCCCGTAAATCAAGGGTTTACGCGCTCCTGTCGCGCGCATGCGAGGCGCAAGCACAAAATTATTCTTGAGAAACGTTTGTGCATAAGCCCGGCCTGCCTGACCCGCAAGCGTCCCTGCCGGCGTTCTGGCGAATCAGGCCGCCGCCAGTCCGCGCCGCCGCGCGGGGTCGAGCAGCACGCGGGCGATGATGCGCCCTTCGACCGAGCGGGACTTGAGGTACTCGAGCGCGGACAGGGTGCCTGCGGTGCGCATCAGTGCGATGCCGTCGTCGACGATGTCGCGCTGGCGCAGGTCGCGCCGGGAATCGGCGCCGGCGGCGCCGTCTGGCTTGTTGAGGGCGGTGCGAAGAGGATTCATCATGCGCCTGGCCTTTCCGGATCGGGGTGTGTGAGGCTGCATCGAAGTATGGGTGAAGCGCAAACAATGTCAATGTCAGATACAAATCAAATTGCAGCTTTCGTTTTCGTGCTCGGGGCGTGGCGCCGGTCCAGCGTTGCGCCGCCTCCCGTGGCCGCCGCCTACAATGGGCCCAACCAAACCACGCGAGGACGCCATGAGCATGCACCCCGATCCAGACCTGAACCCCGGCGACGACGCACAAGCCGGCACCCCCGGCACCGGCGAAGACGTGTGCGATGCCTGCGCCGGCACCGGCAAGCTGTCCGACGGTAAGCCCTGCCCGAACTGCGGCGGCACCGGCAAGGTGATCGAGGGTATCGGCGGCGGTTGAGCACCGGGCCCGGCATCGGGTCCGGCGCGGCGCGCGCGAATGCGTCTGTCTGGCAAGCGCGCACGCCGCAAGGCATACTTGCGCAATCGTCCACTCATCCAGCACACCATGCCAGAACTCCTCAGCGAGCACGCCTGTTTCGGCGGCCTCCAGCGCTTCTATCGTTTCGACTCGGCGGCCATCGGCCTGCCGATGCGTTTTTCGGTCTACCTGCCGCCCGGCGCCGAAGGCAAGCGCCTGCCTGTGCTGTTCTATCTCGCGGGCCTGACCTGCACCGAAGAGACCTTCATGACCAAGGCCGGCGCCCAGCGCGTGGCGGCGCAGGAAGGGCTGATCCTGGTCGCACCCGACACCAGTCCGCGCGGGGCCGGAGTGCCCGGGGAAACCGAGAGCTGGGACTTCGGCGCCGGCGCCGGCTTCTATGTCGACGCCCTCGAAGCGCCATGGTCGCGCCACTACCGCATGTACAGCCATATCCTTGAACTGCGCGAACTGGTGCCGGCGCTGCTGCCGGCCGACCCGGCCCGGGTCGGCATCTTCGGCCACTCGATGGGCGGCCATGGCGCCCTCATGATGGCGCTGCGCAACCCGGAACTGTTCCGATCGGTATCGGCCTTTGCACCGATCGCCGCGCCGATGCGCTGCCCCTGGGGCCGGAAAGCCTTCAGCGGCTATCTCGGCCCTGACGAGGCGGCCTGGCGCCAGTACGATGCAAGCGCCTTGATGGCCGAGATGGACAGCGCGCCCTTCCCGGGCGGAATCCTGATCGACCAGGGCCTGGCCGACAAATTCCTGGCCGAGCAACTGTACCCGGACGCCTTCGAGGCAGCCTGCGCCCGCGCCGGCCAACCGCTGAGCTTGCGCCGCCACGAAGGCTACGACCACGGCTACTACTTCATCTCCAGCTTCGTCGAAGACCACCTGCGTTTCCATCGCCGCCTGCTCGGATGAGCGGCAGCGGACGCGCCACCGCTCCCGGTGCGTCGACACCACCATCGAGGCGGAATGCCGCCCGACAAACGAACGCCGCGACCGGGAAACCGTGGTGTATGCTGAACGTACCGCACGAGGTTCATGCGCAGCTTCGCCCTGCCCACCGAGGTCGACGACGGTGCGGCACAGGCACGGCCCGAAGACGGCGTTCTGCAGTTGAGTCTGCCTAAAAAAGCAGGGCACTGAAGCACGCCGCCCGACCATCGGGCCGGCGCCCTGCCGCGGCGCGGCGCGGCCGCCTCACGTTCCAGGTTGTACGTTTTTACGTTCGCTATTCTTCGACGCACCATGCAGGATACCGAAGGCTACAAGGACCGCACCCACGCCGGCCGGCAACTGGCGCACTGCTTGCGCCACTACGCGGGCCAGCCCGGGCTCGTCGTGCTCGGCCTGCCGCGCGGCGGCGTGCCGGTGGCCTTCGAGGTGGCGCGCGCACTCGGGGCCGAACTCGATGTGCTGCTGGTGCGCAAGCTGGGCATGCCCTACAACGAGGAATATGCGATGGGGGCGATCGGCAGCGGCGGCGTGCGCGTGCTGCAGCCGGGCGTGCCCGGACTGATGGGTGTCACGCAGGAACAGCTCGACAGCATCACGGCGCGCGAGCTGGCCGAGCTCGAACGGCGCGAGCGCCGCTACCGGGGCGGACGGGCACCGCCGCAGCTCGAAGGACGCTGCGTGATCCTGGTCGACGACGGCATCGCGACCGGCGCCAGCATGCTGGCGGCGATCCGGGTCGCGCGTCAACACCGCGTGGCGCGGCTGGTCGTGGCGGCGCCGGTGGGCGCGCCCGACACGATCGGGCGGCTCGAGAGGGAAGCCGACGAAGTCGTCTGCCCGCTGGCGCCGGAGCGCTTTCATGCGGTCGGACAGTACTACCGCAAGTTCGGACAGACCGAAGACGAAGAAGTGCAGGACCTGCTGGCGCAGGCATGGGCGACCATGCCGGATGGCGCGCAGCGGGGCAATCAGAACAACAGAAAGGAGCGGACATGAAACCAATTCCAACCGAGACGGCAACCGATGTGGGCAGCGTGGGCAAGTGGCTGAGCGCGGCAGCGGCCGGTGCGCTGCTGATGTATCTGCTCGATCCCGAACGCGGCTCCGCGCGCCGTTCGCGCGCGGCATCCGCCCTGCGCACGGCCGGCGCACGCACCGGGGCCACGGTCGACAACGCCCTGCACAGCGCCGGCGACCGCCTGGTCGACCTGAAGGACAGCGCCACCAACGCACTGTCGCGCGGCGCCGACCGCCTGCAGACGCAAACCGCACCGATGCTCGACCGCGCACGTCACGGCGTGCAGGAAGCCACCCGGCGCCTCGAGCACGGCGCCGGCCGCGCCAAGGCCCACGCCAAAGCGCACGGCGAGGAATACGCCAGCGAATACGCCACGAAGCGCGACAGCGACGACACCCGCAGCGGCGGCTCGCCGGCACGCTACAACAGCTACGAGTCCGATCGCTACTACGCGGCCAGTCGCGAAGGCGGCGGCCTGTCCGGATGGCTGCGCGGCCTCGCTGGCGGTTCCCGCAACGACCGTGCGGGTGCGGACGCGCCCCATCCGGCCCTGGTGGGCGGCGGCATGCTCGGCCTGCTCAGCCTGATGCGGCGTTCGCCCGGCGGCCTGCTGGTCGGCCTGGCCGGCCTGGCCCTGCTGCTGCAAAGCACGCGCGCCAAGACCTACCGGGTCACGGACAACATCGGCGATCCCATGCTGCATTCGAAGCATGCCGATGAAGGCAGCCAGGCGCCGCATCTTCCGCAGCCCGAGCAGTCCGGCAGCCGCTACCTGCACTGATCCGACGATGGCGCCATGGCGACCGTCACCGCCCACGACATCGGCGCGCTGCGTGCCGCGGCCCGGCCGCTGACCGGCGGCGTGTCCGACTACGACCCGCTGCTGGAGCTCGTCGGGGACGCGCGTTTCGTACTGCTGGGCGAGGCCACCCACGGCAGCGCCGAGTTCTACGACGAACGTGCGCGCATCACCCAGCGCCTGATCGACGAGAAGGGCTTCACGGCGGTCGCGGTCGAAGCCGACTGGCCCGACGCCTGGCGCGTCAACCGTTACGTGCGCGGGGAAGGCAGCGACCCCGATGGCCAGGCTGCGCTGTCCGGCTTCGCGCGCTTTCCAGCCTGGATGTGGCGCAACACCTCGGTGCTGCAGTTCGTCGAGTGGCTGCGCAAACGTAACGCCGCTGCCGGGTCGAAGCGAGCGGGTTTCTACGGGCTCGACCTGTACAGCCTGTTCACCTCGATCCAGGAAGTGTTGCGCTACCTGGAACAGGTCGACCCTGTCGCCGCCGAGAAAACCCGGCGCCGCTATGCCTGCTTCGACCATTACGACCAGGACAGCCAGCAATACGGCTATGCCGCCAGCGTCGGCCTGTCCGAATCATGCCAGCAGGGCGTGAACGCGGCGCTGCAAGGCTTGCAGCAACGCGCGTTCGATTACATGCAGGCCGACGGCGCCGACGCCGAGGACGCCTTCTTCTATGCCCAGCAGAACGCGCGGCTGGTGAAGAACGCCGAGGAATACTACCGCACCATGTTCCGCGGCCGCATCTCGTCCTGGAACCTGCGCGACAGCCACATGGCCGAGACCCTCGATGCCCTGGCGCGCCACCTGTCGCGCGCGGGCAAGCCGGCCAAGATCGTGGTCTGGGAACACAACTCGCACATCGGCGACGCGCGCGCCACCGAGATCGGCCGCCAGGGCGAGTGGAATGTCGGCGAACTGGCGCGCAAGGCCTATGGCCCGGATGCCTGCCTGATCGGCTTCTCCACCTACGACGGCCGGGTGACGGCCGCATCGGAGTGGGACGGTCCGGCCCGCCACAAGCACGTCCGGCCGGGCATGCCCGGCAGCTACGAACACCTGCTGCACAGCGTCGGCATGGCGCGTTTCTTCCTGCCGCTGCGCGAACCCGGCCCCGCCCGCGACGTGCTGATGGAAGAACGGCTGGAGCGGGCCATCGGCGTGCTCTACCTGCCGCGCAGCGAGCGCCACAGCCATTATTTCATGGCCCAGCTGGCGCGCCAGTTCGACGCGGTGATCCACATCGACCGCACCAGCGCGGTGACGCCGCTCGATGCGAGCAGCGGGTGGCATACCGGCGAAGCGCCGGAAACCTATCCGCAAGGATTGTAGTCGCGTCGTCGGCCGGGGCGTCCCTGCGGCCGCAGCCGCCTATCCGTCGAAGAAGGCATAGCCGTCCCTGCCCTTCCCTTTCGCCGCATACAGCGCGCTATCCGCTGCCGCCAGCAACTGCTCCTGGTCCTGGCGCGGCTGTGACAGGGCCAGGCCGACACTGGTGGACACCTGCACCGGTCCGGCGCTCGTGCGGAACGGCAAGCGCATGTTCTCGACGATTTTCGCCGCGATCCGCTCGGCTTCCAGGCGGGTGCCGATCTCTTCGAGGATGACCACGAATTCGTCGCCCGACAGGCGCGCCGGCGTGTCGGTGGCGCGCACGCCGACGGCCAGGAGGCGCGCAAATTCCTTCAGCACCTCGTCGCCGACCCCATGGCCATGGGTATCGTTGATCTTCTTGAAACGATCGATGTCGAGATAGGCCAGGGCCAGCGGCTTGCCGCTGCGGCGCGCACGTTCGAGTGCGTGCTGCAAGGCCTCGCCGAACATGCGGCGGTTGGCAATCCCGGTCAGGGTGTCGACCCGCGCCAGTTGCAGCAGTTGCTCCTCGACTTCCTTCACGTGGGTCATGTCGTGCACCAGCGCATACACGCCCGCCACGCTGCCGTCGGGCTGGTGATCCGGGATATAGGTGGCCTGCAGGATGCGCGGGTCGCCGCGCACGGGAATGCGCACCTCGTGCGTGACCGAGCGACCGCTGAAGGCCTGCTCGAGATGCGGATAGATGTCGGCGGCCGTTTCCGACCCCATGAGCCTGGCCAGGGGCATCCCGACCAGCTCGTCGGGCGTGACGCCGAACCATTTATCGAAGGTCGCGTTCCCGAAGCGGAAGCAATGGTCGCGGTCGATATAGGAGATCAAGACCGGCAGGTTGTCGGTGATCAGGCGCAGGCGCTTCTCGCTGGCGGCGCGATCGCGCTCGGCCCGCTCGCGCTCGTCCATCAGCGCATGGAAGGCGCTTGCCAGCTCGCCGATTTCGTCCCGGCGTCCATCGCGCAGCACATCGATGTCGGCGCCGTCCTCGCGGATCGCCGCGACGTTGTCGCGCAGGTCCTGCAGCGGCGACAGCAGCCGGAACACCAGCACCCAGGCCAGCAGGCCGGCCGCCAGCGCCAGTCCGCCGGCACTGAAGAAGGCGTTTTCGCGCATCGCGTCCATCGGCGCGAAGGCTTCCGCGCTGGGATAGCGCGCCGCCATGATCCACCCGGTCGTGCGCAGGCGCTTGTAGGCATAGATCGAATCGGTACCGTCCTTGCTGCGTGCTTCCAGCCAGCCTTCGAAACCGGCCAGGGCGCGTTCGGTACCCGGGTTGTTGCCCGGGGTGGTGGCAACGTGCTGGAACAGGCGGGTCTGGTCGGGGTGGTCGATGACCACCCCATCGGCCGTCATCAGGAACAGGTAGCCGGTCTTGCCGGGCTTGAGCGTGCTGATCTGGCGCAGGAAGCCGGAGCGCCGCAGGTCCACGCTGGCGGTCAGGACCGCGGCCAGTTTCCCGTCTTCGCCGAATACCGGCGCGGCGAATATCACGATGTGGTTGCCGGTGAGCCGGCTGCGGATCGGCCGCGAAATCACGCCCTTGCGCGTGTCGAGCACCCGTTCGAAGTAATCGGTGCCGCGCGCATTCAGCGCGGCCGGCCCGGGCAGCTCACGCAGCGACAGCCGCATTTCCCCGGTGGCGTCGAACACGACCAGGTTCAGGTATTCGTCGCTGCCCCACAGGCGCATCCGCTCGGCCAGGAAAGCGCGCAGCCCGGTCCAGTCGGTGCGCAAGCGCGGCGGAACAACGGCGGCGAGCGCCTCGACCTGTCCGAGTCGCTCCGCCAGGCGGTCGTCCATGAAAGACGCGGCCCCCGACAACAGGGTGTATTGCTGGTCGCCGATCACGGCCTTCATGCCGCTTTCGGCAACCGACAGCGTCGACAGCGTTACCAGCAGGGTGGCGGCAAACACCAGCACGGCGGCCACCGAGGCCAGCCGCAGCTTGAGATTCGCCGACGTCAGGGGTCGACCCGGGTTGGTCATGAGATGTCACGAAACTGATCAGCAGGATGACAAAGTATTACATACTCCGGGTAGCCAGACCGTCTCATTCCGCGAAGAAATTGTCAATATTGTTGCGGCCGATGGATTCGATTAGCATGTCGGATTCTCCGCATGCCGTATTTCTTCCGCTACCAAGAAGGGCCTTCATGACTACCTATACGCTGCACATCAACGGCAAGGCGCAGTCCGTCGACGTCGAACCCGACACGCCGCTGCTGTGGGCCCTGCGCGACACCCTCGGCCTGGTCGGCACCAAGTACGGCTGCGGACTCGGCCAGTGTGGCGCCTGCACCGTGCACATCGACGGCGCGCCCGCGCGCGCCTGCCTGACACCGGTGGCGAGCCTGGGCAAGCAGAAGATCACCACGATCGAGGGCTTGCACCCGCAGGCCCGGCACCCGCTGCAACTGGCCTGGCAGGAACTCGACGTGCCGCAGTGCGGTTACTGCCAGGCCGGCCAGATCATGAGCGCCTGCCATCTGCTGCAGCGGCATCCGACCCCGACCGACGCCCAGATCGACGAGGCCATGGCGGGCAACCTGTGCCGCTGCGCCACTTACACCCGCATCCGGGCCGGCATCCACCGAGCGGCCGCCATCGCTTCCAGCGGAAAGGGCAAGCCATGAAGGCACCCGGCAACGCACCGCGCTCCTCGGCGCGCCGCAGCTTCCTGCGCGGCAGCGCGGCCGGCGCCGCCTTCATGCTCGGCATGTCCGCCGACGGCGCACTGGCGGCGGCCGCGCGCGCGGCCGGCGGCCCCGATTTCACCCCGAACGCCTTCATCCGCATCGGCCGCGACGGCCGCGTGAGCCTGATCTCGAAGCAGCCGGAGATCGGCCAGGGCATCAAGACCTCGCTGCCGATGGTGATCGCCGAGCAGCTCGAAGTGGATTGGAAGAACGTGCGCGTCGTCCAGGGCGACCTCGACACCGCCCGCTACGGGCCGCAAGGCGCCGGCGGCTCGACCTCGACCCCGACCAACTACGAGCACTTCCACCGCCTGGGTGCGACCGCGCGCACGATGCTGGTCCAGGCCGCGGCCGACGCCTGGGGCGTGCCGGCGTCCGACTGTGCGGCGCAAGACGGCGCCGTCATCCACGGCCCGAGCAAGCGCCGCCTCGGCTATGGCGCGCTGGTCGACGCTGCCTCCCGCCTGCCGCTACCGGACGCGGGTGCGGTGGCGCTGAAAGATCCGGCCACCTACAGGCTGCTCGGCACCCGCGTCGGCGGCGTGGACAACGCGGCCATCGTGAACGGCAGCCCCTTGTTCGGCATCGACGTGCGCCTGCCCGGCATGCTGTACGCGGTCTACGCCAAGTGCCCGGTGTTCGGCGGCAAGCCGCTCAGCGCCAACCTGGACGCGATCAAGGCCATGCCGGGCGTGAAAGATGCCTTCATCGTCGAGGGCACCCCCAACCTGAACGGCCTGCGCCCGGGCGTGGCGATCGTCGCCACCTCGACCTGGGCCGCCATGCGTGCGCGCCGCGAATTGCAGGTGGTGTGGGACGAAGGCGAAGGCGCCACCCACAGCTGGGCCGACTTCACGGCCCAGGCCCTGGCCGCCTCGAACAAGCCCGGCGCGCAGACCCTGCGCCAGGATGGCGACCTGCCGGCGGCACTCGGCAAGGCCGCCAGGGTGGTCGAAGCCGCCTACAGCTACCCCTTCATCTCGCACGCCAGCATGGAGCCGCAGAACTGCACCGCCTGGTTCAAGGAAGACGGCGCGCTGGAACTGTGGGCGCCGACCCAGAATCCGGGCGCCGGCCAGGCCCTGGTGGCCAGCACCTTCGGCATTCCGAAAGAAAGAATCAGCCTGCATATCCTGCGCAGCGGCGGCGGCTTCGGCCGGCGCCTGAGCTCGGACTTCATCGTGGAGGCGACCGCCATCGCGCACAAGCTGGCGGCGCCGGTCAAGCTGACCTGGACCCGCGAGGACGACCTGCAGCACGACCACTTCCGTCCGGGCGGCTTCCACTTCCTGCGCGGCGCGGTCGATGCCGCTGGCCGCGCGCTGGCCTGGCACAACCACTTCGTCACCTTCGCCAACCGCGTCGAGCAAGAGGGCAAGGGCAAGAGCGTGCTGCAGCCCGGCAGCGGCGGCAAGCTGTCCGCCGACGAGTTCCCCGCCCGCTGGATCAAGAACTGCCTGGTCGAGCAGACCATGCTGGAAACCCGGGTGCCGATGGGGCCGTGGCGGGCGCCTGGCAGCTGCGTGTTTTCCTGGGTGCTGCACAGTTTCATCGACGAGCTGGCGCATGCCGCTGGACGCGATCCGCTGGCCTTCCGCCTCGAGCTGCTGGGCGACCAGGACCTGGTGCCGGCGAGCGTCGAACGCGGCCAGCCCTACGACGTCAAGCGCATGCGCCATGTGCTGCGCGAGGTGGCGCAGCGCGCCGGCTGGGGCAAGAAACGCTTCCCGCGCGGCCAGGGCCAGGGCATCGCCTTCCACTTCAGCCACCGCAGCTATGTGGCGCAGGTGGCCGAGGTGACGGTGTCGCGCGAGGGCAAGCTGAAGGTGGACCGGGTGGTGGTGGCAGCCGACATCGGCGCGCAGATCGTCAACCTGTCGGGCGCGGAAAACCAGGTGGAGGGGTCGGTGATCGACGGCTTGTCGACCCTGATGTTCCCGGAGCTGAACATCGAGGGGGGCCGCATCGTGCAGAGCAACTTCCACGACTACGGGTTGCTGCGCATGCCGGACGCACCGGCCAGGATCGGGACGCACTTCATCAAGACCGACAACCCGGTGACCGGCCTGGGTGAACCCGCCCTGCCCCCGCTGGCGCCGGCCGTGTGCAATGCCATCTTTGCCGCGACCGGCAAGCGGGTGCGTCAGCTGCCGCTGAGCAAAACCGACCTCAGCTGGAGCTGAGCGCGGCGGCGGGTGGCACGGGCCGCCCGGGCCGCCTCAGTGGCGGTGTGCGGGGTCGTTATCCCTGGCGCCGTGGTATTCGAGGATCGAGGCCGCCTTGTCCAGCCGCGATTCGTCCGCGGTGATCGTGATGACGCACTTGCCGATCTCCAGACCCGGCGTGTACACATCCTTGTAGTCGGTGCCCCCCTTGACCGCGGGCGAATCGCCGACCGTGAAATTGGCTTCGGCAGGACCGGCTTCGTCGCCGGTATGGCTGATGTCGATCCCGTCCGGGTCGAAACCGGCCTCCAGCAGCGCCTGGCGCGCGCGCTGGGCGGCCTCGACGTTTTCGATGACGCGTACGATCTGCTTGTTCATGGTGCCTCCGTCGATTGCAGTTGGCACCACCGTAGCAGAAACGGGTCGGGGCTGGCGCTCGCGCGGGCTGCCCGGACCCGGCCACCATCCTGGACATGCCCGCGCCGCTGCCGGCTTACTTCGCGATCAACACCGGCTCATCGAAGCCCAGCGCTTTCATGCGCGGCAGCTGGGTCTTCGCATCGCCCACCACCAGCCAGACCATCTTCGACGGATCCAGGTACTTCTGCGACAGGGCCTGCACCTGCGGCAGCGTCATCGACTGCACGATGCGCTCGCGGTCCTTGACATAGTCGGCGCGCCATCCGTACTTGCTCATGTTGTCGAGCATGGCCAGTTTGGCGCCGGCCGTCTCGAACGCGCGCGCATTGCTCTTGACGAGGAAGTTCCTGGTGGTCTCCAGGTCGGCCGCCGAGTAGGTGGCCGGGTAGTCCTGCAGGATCTGCCTGACCAGTTGGGCCGACTCGAGCGTGACGTTGCTGCGCACCCCGCTGGCGATCACGAAGGGGCCGGCGCTCTTGCTGCCGGAGAAACTCGAGTTGATGCCGTAGGTGTAGCCCTTGCCTTCGCGCAGCTGCTGGGTCAGGCGCGAAGCGAAGCCGCCGCCGCCCAGGATGTAGTTGCTCACGGTGGCCGGGTAATAGTCCGGATCGGTCACCGCCAGCGCGCGATAGCCGACCTGCAGCACCGATTGCTTCGCATCCGGGACGTCGACGAAGTAGACCCTGGCAGGCGCCGGGGCGCTCGCCGGCCTTGCCACGGCCGGCAGCGCCACCGGTTTCGCCTTCCACTCGCGGGCCAGTCCCGCCAGCGAGGCCGCGACCGCGGCCTTCGGCAAGGCGCCCACGACATGCATGCGCGCCACCGACGGCGATACGTTGGCCGCGTAATAGGCCTTCAGGTCGTCGATGCCGATCGCGTTGACGCTCTCGGCCGTGCCGAGGATGTTGCGCGAACGCGGGTCGTCTTTCCCATAGATGAGCTTGGCAAAGTTCCTGCTGGCCAGCGCATTCGGCTCGGCGTCCTGCTGGCGGATCTGGCTCAGGACGCTTTGCTTGATGAGGGCAAATTCCTTCTCGTCCCAGCGCGGCTGCAACAGAATTTCCTGCACCAGTTCCATGGTCGGCTGGAAGTTGCGCGCCAGCGTGTTCACGCTGAGGCGTACTTCTTCTGTCCGCGCCGATACATTGATCGTCGCGCCCAGCTGCTGGATCGCTTCTTCCAGCTCTTGCGGGGTCTTGTTCGCCGTTCCTTGCGTGAGCATGCGCGCCATCAGGTTGGCCACGCCCACCTTGTCGGCCCCGTCGAGCAGCAGGCCGCCGTCGATCGCGATGTCGAACTGCACCAGCGGCACTTCGCGGTTATCGATGCCGACCACGCGCATGCCGTTGGACAGCCTGGTATCCCACACCTGCGGCACCTTCACCGCCGGCGCAGCGCCGTAAGGCGGCTCCTTGCTGCGGTCGAAGCTGGACGGGGACCGGGTGTAGTCCGCGTTGGCGCTCGGGTCCACCGCGGCTTCCGCGCCCTGCACCACCTTCTCTTCGACCACGTCGGCCTTGGCCGAGCCGCTCAGGGCCAGCGCCAGCTTGCCCTTCGGGACGAAGCTGGTGGCGACATAGGGCTTGTCCTTGATATAGGTGTCGTACACGCGGCGCACGTCGGCCGGCGTCACCGCCAGGGTCTTCCTGATGCTCTCGGCAACGTGGCCCGGATTGCCGTTCAGGTAGTTGTACTCGGCCAGCAGCGCCGACTTGCCCAGCACGCTGGAGACCGCGGTGTAGAAGCGCGTCTCGAGGCCGGCCTTGATCCGGTTCAGGTCGCGCTCGGAAATGCCTTCCTTGTCGAATTTGGCGAAGGCCTTGTCGACTTCCAGCGCGACCGCGTCGAGCGGCTTGCCCTCGAAGGCGCGCACGCGCAGCATGAACTGGCCGGCGATCTCGCCCGTCTGGTTGCCCATCTGGACGCTTGGCGCCACCTTGCTGTCTTCCACCAGCACCTGGTAGAAGGGCGCACGCTTGGTCTGGGACAGGTATTCGGCCAGCACTTCGAGCGCGTAGGCGTCCGGATGCAGCTCCTCGACGGTCGGCCAGGCCATGGTCAGCTCGGGCAGCTTGGCGAAATTGTCTTCGTGGGCCAGCTTGACGGTCTGCTTCACCACGCCCGGGCGCTTGGCGATGGCCTCGATCGGCGCGCCGCGCTTGATTTCCGAGAAATACTTCTCGACCCATTTGCGCGCCTGCACCGGATCGAAGTCGCCCGCCAGCACCAGGGTCACGTTGTTCGGCACGTACCACAGGCGGAAGAATTCCTTGACGTCGTCGACGGTCGCGTTCTGCAGGTCTTCCAGCGAGCCGATCACCTGCCAGTTGTACGGGTGATCGAGCGGGTACAGGGCCTTGTTGATGACGTAACGGGTGTGGCCGTAGGGGGCGTTGTCCACGCCCTGGCGCTTCTCGTTCTTGACGACCTGCTTTTCCTTGGCCAGCACCGGCTCGGTCACCGTGTTGATGAACCAGCCGAGCTTGTCCGCTTCGGCCCAGATCATCTTTTCCAGCGCGTCCTTGGGGACCGTCTGCAGGTAATTGGTGCGGTCCTGCGAGGTCGAGCCGTTGGCGCCGGAGCCGCCGATGCGCGCGGTCATCTTGTCGAGCCCGCCCTTGCCCAGGTTTTCCGATTCCAGGAACAGCAGGTGTTCGAACAGGTGGGCGAAGCCGGTACGCCCCGCCTTCTCGCGGGCCGAGCCGACGTGGGCGGTCAGGTTGACCGCCACGACCGGGTCGGAGCGGTCGATGTGGAAGATCACCTCGAGCCCGTTCGGCAGCGTGAACTTCTGGTAGTCCACTTTCAGCTGGGCCTTCGGGGCCGCGGCGGGCGGCTTGGCGGCCTGGGCCGGGACCAGCACGGTCGACGTGAAACAGGCGGCCAGCAACAGGGGCAAGGGAGACATCTTCATGCAATCGGGTCCTTACAGGAGAACGGAAGCTCGGTGCGACGCACCGCAAGCTCCGGATGGTATTGCAATTCCCCAATTGCTACAACGAAAAAGCGATCCTCCTCAGTCTGGTATCACCGCCGTCACTTCGATCTCGACCCGCGCCCGCGCTTCCATCAAGCCGGCCACCTGGACCGCGCTCATGGCCGGGTAGTGGCGGCCGATGATCGCGCGGTAGGCCGCGCCGAGCGCCGCGCCGGCTTCCAGGTATTCGCGCCGGTCCAGCACATACCAGGTCATGCGCACGATGTGTTCGGGGCCCGCGCCCGCCTCGCGCAGCACGGCGACCGCGTTCTCCAGCGCCTGGCGCGCCTGGCCGACGAAGTCGTCGGTGTGGAAGCGTCCTTCGGCATCCCAGCCGATCATGCCGCTCACATAGACCTGGCGGCCGCGCGCGGCGATGCCGTTGGCGTAGCCCTTCGGGCGCACCCAGCCCGGCGGTTGCAGCGTCTCGATCATGGCGCCTCCCGTGCCAGCAGTTCGCGCGCGATGATGAGCAACTGGACCTCGCTCGCGCCTTCATAGATGCGCAGTGCGCGGATCTCGCGGTACAGGGTCTCGACGGTCTCGCCGCTGACCACGCCCTGCCCGCCGAACATCTGCACCGCCGCGTCGATCACCCCCTGCGCCGTCTCGGTCGCGCTGAGCTTGGCCATGGCGGCCTCCTTCGTGACGCGCTTGCCGCCATCGCGCATCCAGGCCGCGCGGTAGGTCAGCAAGGCGGCGGCGTCGATGCCGGTCGCCATCTGGGCCAGCTTGGCCTGGGTCAGCTGGAAGTCGGCCAGGGTCTTGCCGAACATCGCCCGTTCGCGCGCGCGCGCCAGCGCTTCGTCCAACGCCCGGCGGGCAAAGCCGAGGCTGGCCGCCGCCACCGAGGTGCGGAACACGTCCAGGGTGGCCATCGCCACCTTGAAGCCCTGCCCTTCCTCGCCGATGCGGTTGGCACGCGGCACCCGGCAGCCATCGAAACGCAGGCGCGCCAGCGGGTGCGGCGCGATCACGGCGATGCGCTCGGCGATCTGCAGGCCCGGCGCGCTGGCCTCCACGATGAAGGCGGAGATGCCGCGCGCACCGCGCCCACCGTCGCCGCCGCCGTCGGCGGTGCGCGCGAACACGACGTAGAAGTCGGCGATGCCGCCGTTCGAGATCCAGGTCTTCTCGCCGTCGAGCACGTAGCTGTCGCCCTCCAGCCGCGCGGCGCACTGCAGCGCGGCGACGTCGGAGCCTGCCTGCGGTTCCGACAGCGCGAAGGCGGCAATGGCCGCGCCGGAAGCCACGCGCGGCAGCCAGGCTTCCTGCTGCGCGGCGGTGCCGAACAGCGAAATCGCCCCGCTGCCCAGGCCTTGCATGGCAAAGGCGAAGTCGGCCAGGCCGGCATGCCGCGCCAGGGTCTCTCGGATCAGGCAGATGGCGCGGGTATCGATCGCCCGGCCGGCGCCGCCGACCGCATGACGCAGCCAGCCGCCGCCGCCGAGTTCCTTCACCAGCGCGCGGCAGGCGGCGTCGACATCGTGCGTTCCCTTCAGCTGCGCATCGCCGGGGTGCGCCTTCGCCAGGTGCGCGCCGGCCCAGGCGTCCAGCTCGAGCGCCAGCGTCCGGTGGCGCGGTTCCAGGAAGGGCCAGTCGAGGTAGTCGGGTTCAAGCATCTCAATCCCCCTCGAAACGCGGCGTGTCCTTGGCCACGAAGGCGTGGTAGGCACGGTGGAAGTCGTTGGTGGCCATGCAGATCGCCTGGGCCTGGGCCTCGGCCTCGATGGCTTCGTCCACGCCCATGTTCCACTCCTGCTGCAGCATCTTCTTGGTCATGCCGTGCGCGAACGTGGGCCCGTTCGCCAGCAGCGCGGCGAAAGCCCGGGCCTCGCCCAGGAGGGCATCCGGCTCGCACAGGCGGTTGAAGAAGCCCCAGCGTTCGGCCTCTTCCCCTCGCATCGCACGGCCGGTGTAGAGCAGCTCGGCCGCCCTGCCCTGGCCGATCACGCGCGGCAGCAGCGCGCAGGCGCCCATGTCGCAGCCGGCCAGGCCGACCCGGGTGAACAGGAAGGCCGTCTTGCTGCGCGCGGTGCCGTAGCGGATGTCGGAAGACAGCGCCAGGATCGCGCCGGCGCCGGCGCACACGCCGTCGACGCCGGCGACGATCGGCTGCGGGCAGGCGCGCATGGCCTTCACCAGGTCGCCCGTCATGCGGGTAAACGCCAGCAGGCCGGGCATGTCGAGCCTGGTGAGCGGCCCGATGATCTCGTGCACGTCCCCGCCCGAGCAAAAGTTCCCGCCGGCGCCGGCGATGACGACGGCCTTGACGTCGTCGGCATGGGCCAAGGCGCGAAACAGGTCGCGCAGCTCGGCGTAGGAGTCGAAAGTGAGCGGATTCTTGCGCTCCGGCCGGTTCAGGAGGATGGTGGCCACCCGGTCCTGCACGGCGTACTCGAAGTGGTTTGCCTGGTAGGCGGCAAGGCTGGCATGGCTGCCCGGCAGCCGGTGCGCTTCGCCCGGTAGATAATGCATGGGGTGACTCCTGAAATGGTTGGTTCAGCCTTCGAGCAGGCGTGCGGCCAGCTGCTGCGCACTCAGGCCGCCGCCCGAGGCCTGCAGCTGGCGTTCGCGTTCGAGGTTGCGCTCGAGCTGCAGCTTGCCGGGGCGGTACTGGCGCGGCCAGCTGGCGCCGCGATAGCCGATGCGCGCGGCCTCGTTCAAGGTCCAGGCCGGATTCGCCAGGTGCGCCCTGGCCACGGCGCACAGGTCGGCGCGTCCGGCCGAGACGATGCCGTTCACGTGGTCGGCCTCGTAGATGGAACCGACCGCGATGGTCGGGATGCCGGCTTCGTTGCGAATCCGGTCGGCGAACGGGGTCTGGAACATGCGCCCGTAGACCGGCTTTTCCTGCTTGCTGACCTGGCCCGAGGAGCAGTCGATCATGTCGGCACCGAGCGCCTTGAACAGGCGCGCGATCGCGACCGCGTCGTCGGGCGTAATGCCGCCCTCGACCCAGTCGTGGGCGGACAGGCGCACGCTGATCGGCTTGTCTTCGGGCCAGGCCGCCCGGACCGCCGCGAACACCTCGAGCGGATAGCGGCAGCGGTTTTCCAGGCTGCCGCCATAGGCGTCCTGGCGCCGGTTGGTCAGCGGCGAGATGAAACTCGACAGCAGATAGCCGTGGGCGCAGTGCAGTTCGAGCCAGTCGAAGCCGGCCTGCGCGGCCGCCGCCGTGGCACGCACGAAGTCGCGCCTGATGCGTTCCAGGTCCGCCAGGCTGGCTTCGCGCGCAAGCTGCGACACGCCCGGCAGGTACTGCTGGGAAGACGCGGACACCAGCGGCCAGTTGCCGGCTTCGAGCGGCTGGTCGATGCCGTCCCACATCAGCCGGGTCGAGCCCTTGGCGCCGGCATGGCCGAGCTGCACGCCGATCTTCGCGTCCGAATTCGCATGCACGAAGTCGACGATGCGCTTCCAGGCAGCCGTATGTTCCGGCGTGTACAGGCCCGGGCAGCCTGGCGTGATGCGCGCGTCGGCGCTGACGCAGGTCATCTCGGCCATGACCAGCGCCGCGCCGCCGAGCGCGCGGGCGCCCAGGTGGGCCAGGTGGAAGTCGCCCACCGCGCCGTCGAACGCCGAATACTGGGCCATCGGCGAGACGATCACGCGGTTCTTCAGCAGCACGCCGCGCACTTTATAGGGCGTGAACATCGGCGGCGTCGGCGCCTCCGGCGCCGGCACCCCGGCCTGCGTCGCGGCGCGCCCGGCGAACCAGCGCTCGAAACCGGCGACGTAGTCCGGGTCGCGCAGGCGCAGGTTCTCGTGCGACAGGCGCTGGCTGCGGGTCAGCAGCGAATACGCGAACTGTTCGGCCTCCATCGCCGTGTAGCGCCGGACGTTCTCGAACCATTCCATCGAATTGCGCGCGGCGCTCTGCAGCTTGAGCACTTCCACGCGGCGCGCTTCCTCGTAGGCGCTCAGCGCCTGTTCCATGGGCATGGCCGGATCGTCGAGACAGCGCGCCAGCTCGATCGCGTCTTCCAGGGCCAGCTTGGTGCCCGAGCCGATCGAGAAGTGCGCGGTGTGGGCGGCATCGCCCATCAGCACCACCGGCACGCGGCGGCCATCGATCTCCTGCCAATGCACCCAGCGCTCGCAGGCGATGCGCGGGAACCGGATCCACATGCCCGATCCGCGCTGGTGGGCGGCGTTGGCCATCAAGGGATGGCCGTCGAGGTAGCGCGCGAACAGGCGCTCGCAGAAGGCCAGCGCCTCCTGCTGGTCCATCGTTTCCAGGCCGGCGGCCCGCCAGGTTTCATCCAGCGTCTCGACGATGAAGGTCGAGGTGTCGCCATCGTACTGGTAGGCGTGCGCCTGGAACCAGCCGTTTTCGGTCTCTTCGAAGGCAAAGGTGAAGGCATCGAACTTCTTGCGCGTGCCGAGCCAGACGAAACGGCAGTGACGGCTTTCCACCTCGGGCCGGAACACCTGCGCATGGCGCTTGCGCACGGCACTGTTGACGCCGTCGCAGGCCACGACCAGGTCGGCCTCGCAGGCGCGCACCAGTTCGGCCTCGTCGCGCACCTCGTGCTCGAACGCCAGGCGCACCCCGAGCGCCGCGCCGCGCTCCTGCAGGATGTTCAGCAGGCGCTTGCGGGCGATACCGCAAAAACCGTGACCGCCCGAGCTGACGCTGCGCCCCTTGAAGTGGACCGCGATATCGTCCCAGTGGTTGAAGGACTGCAGGATGGCGCGCGCGCTCTCCTCGTCGGCGCCGGCCAGGTTGCCCAGCGTCTGGTCGGAAAACACCACGCCCCAGCCGAAGGTGTCGGTGGCCCGGTTACGCTCGACCACCGTGACCGCGTAGTCCGGATGGCGCTTCTTGATCAAGAGTCCGAAGTACAGGCCGGCCGGGCCGCCGCCCACGCACACGATGTTCATCCCCGCTCCCAGTCTGGTGATTCCCTATCTTACATGGACGAATGCTTTAGGTGTCAAGTAATGACGATCAGGCTTGACCCGCGGAATAAATATTCCTTGCGCATTAGCCCTCTACCTTTTAGTACAATAGGGAAACGCATGCACCGATCTGGTGCACCGCCCAACGCGCCTTACGCCGAGATGTTGATGAATCCCTTGCTCCAGCGCCTACGCCTGAACAGCCTGCGCAGCCGCCTGATGCTGCTGGTGGCGCTGGCAATTACCCCGATCGCCGTGATGACGGTGCTGGGAGGCATTCGCGAACGCGAGGCTGCCATTCGCGCCTCCGAGGAAAACCTGCAGCGCCTGACCAACCTGGCGGCCGCCAACGAGGCGCAGTCGCTCGAGCGCGCGCGCCAGATCCTGGTCGACCTGGTCAGTGTTCCCGCCCTGATGGGCCCTACCGACGGCTGCAATGCCCTGCTGGCCGACGTGCTGGACCGCAATGAAGGCTACGTCAACTTCGGCCTGATCCGCCTCGACGGCGAGGTCACCTGCAGCGCGGTGCCCCTGCTCCACCCGGTCAACCTGGGCGACCGGCGCCACTTCCGGCGCGCCATCGCCGAGCGCCGCTTCATCGCGGGAGACTATGTGTTCGGGCGCGTCATTCGCCGCCACACGATCAACCTCACCTATCCGGTCACCGACCGCAGCGGCCGCGTGGTCGCGGTGGTGTTCTCGGCCATGGACCTGGCCGGGCTCGACACCTTCGTCAACGACATCAACCTGCCGCTCGGCTCGATGCTGGAGACGGCCGACACCAACGGCCTCCTGATCTCGCGCCGCCCCGACCCCGAGCGCTGGTTCGGCAAGAAGATCAGTCCGGCCCTGCTGGCGGCGATGCGCGACCCGGCGCAGCATCCCTTGCTGTTGCGCGCCGAGGACGGCATCGAGCGCCTGCACGCCTTCGCACGGGTGGGCGGCCCCTCGCTGTCGGAATACACGGTGACGATCGGCGTTCCGGTCGAGACGATTACCGCGGCGGCACGCGAAGCCCAGCTGATGTCGCTGCTCGGCCTGGTCGTCACCACCATCCTGGCGCTGCTGGCGGCCTGGCTGGCCGGCGACATCCTGATCGTGCAGCGCGTGCGCAAGCTGATGGACACCGCGCGCCGCATCGCCGCCGGCAGCCTGGGAGCGCGTACCGGCATCACCTACGGCAACGAGGAAATCGGCCGGCTGGCGGCGGCCCTCGATGAAATGGCGGCCACGCTGCAGGCCAAGGAAGCGCAGCGCAGCCAGGCCGAACGCGAACTGCGCGCGGCAGACCAGCGCAAGGACGAGTTCCTGGCGATGCTGGCCCACGAGCTGCGCAATCCGCTGGCGCCGATCAGCACCGGCGCCCACCTGCTCAAGCTCCTGCATTCGGACAACGCCCAGATCACCCAGACCTGCGCCATCATCGCGCGCCAGGTCGAACACATGACCAGCCTGGTGGACGACCTGCTGGACGTCTCGCGCGTGACGCGCGGCCTGGTCTCGATCTCGACCTCGGTGCTGGACCTGCGCACGGTGGTGGACGACGCCGCCGAACAGATCCGGCCCCTGATCGCCGCGCGCCGCCACCAGGTGGTGCTCGACCTGCCCCCCTCGGCGGCCCAGGTCAAGGGCGACCACAAGCGCCTGGTGCAGGTGGTGTCCAACCTGCTGGGCAACGCCACCAAGTACACCCCCGAGGGCGGCCACATCCAGCTGCGCCTGGTGGAAGACGGCGACAGCTACGTGCTGGCCGTGTCGGACGACGGCATCGGCATGGATGCATCCCTGGTGGACCGGGTATTCGACCTGTTCACCCAGGCCGAACGCACTCCGGACCGTTCGCAGGGCGGCCTCGGCCTGGGACTGGCGCTGGCGCGCAGCCTGGTGGAACTGCATGGGGGCAGCGTCGGCGCCACCAGCCCGGGCCTGGGCAAGGGCAGCACCTTTACCGTACGGCTGCCGCGCCTGGAACAGGACAGCGAGTCGCCGGTGGCCGAAGCGGTGCGCCACGCCGCCACCGCCGTGGCGCCGCTGCGCGTGCTGGTGGTGGACGACAACCTCGACGCCGCTCACACCCTCAACCTGTTCCTGAGCGCCTCCGGACACCGGGTCGAGGTCGCCCACAACGCCGTCGATGCCCTCGAGGTGGCCCGGGTGTTCTCGCCCCAGGTCTGCCTGCTCGACATCGGCCTGCCCGACCTGGACGGCAACGAACTGGCGCGCCGTCTGCGCCGCCTGCCGCAGACCGCCGGGGCCACCCTGATCGCCGCGACCGGCTACGGCCGCCAGCAAGACCGCGAAGCCGCGCACGCGGCCGGCTTCGATCACTACATGGTCAAGCCGGTCAATACGGTCCAGCTGAGCGAGCTGCTCGCGCAGCTGGGCGCGGCCCCGGCCCGCTCCTGATCGGCCGCTCCGACCGCACGCGCGCACCGCCAGCCGGTCGCGCGGAAAACGCGCGCATGCGCTCCCGGCATCCCGGGCAGGGCTCGCCCGTGGCCGACACCGAGGCGGGCTTGCGTTAGTTTCCGAACGGCGCCCCTGCCCGGTTCGGCGTAGGATCGGGCGACCAGATTGGAGGGACGCCCTACATGCATAGCGAACAGAACGACACTGCCGACAAGCCGCCCAGCGATCCGCCCGCAGCCGCGAAGGCGGCCGGCCTGCGCTACGTCCACGACGACCGCCCCGGTATCCGGCGTGAGAAGGCCGGCGCCGCTTTTCGCTACCTCGACGCCGGCGGCGATCCGGTCACGGACGAGGCGACGCTGGGACGCATCAAGTCGCTGGTGATTCCGCCGGCCTGGACCGACGTCTGGATCTGCCCGCAAGCCAACGGCCACCTCCAGGCCACCGGGCGCGATGCCAGGGGCCGCAAGCAGTACCGCTACCACCCGAAGTGGCGCACTGCGCGCGATGAGGTCAAGTACGAGCGCATGCTCAGTTTCGGCCAGGCGCTCCCCGCGATCCGGCAGGAGGTCGACCGCGCCCTGTCCCTGCCCGGCATGCCGCGCCAGAAGATGCTGGCCACCATCGTCTACCTGCTCGAAGCGACCATGATGCGCGTCGGTAACGAGGAGTACGCCCGCACCAACAAGTCCTTTGGCCTGACGACCCTGCGCAACCGCCACGCCAAGGTGGACGGCAGCGATGTCGAGTTCCGCTTCCGTGGCAAGAGCGGGGTCTATCACAAGGTCCAGGTGCACGACCGCCGCGTGGCGCGCATCATCCGGCGCTCGCGCGACCTGCCCGGCCAGGAGCTGTTCCAGTACGTGGACGACGAGGGCGACACCCACACGATCGACTCGAGCGACGTCAACGACTACCTGCGCGGCATTACCGGCGAGGACTACACCGCCAAGGACTTCCGCACCTGGTCGGGCACCGTGCTGGCTGCGCTGGCCCTGCAGGAATTCGAGAAGTTCGACTCCGAAGCCCAGGCCAAGAAGAACATCGTGCGCGCCATCGAGTCGGTGGCCGAAAAGCTCGGCAATACGCCCTCGGTCTGCCGCAAGTGCTACGTGCACCCGGTGGTGCTCGACGCCTACCTCGACGGCGCCGTGCTCGAGGGGCTGCGCGAACGCACCGAGCGGGAGCTGACGGAAGAGCTGCATGCGCTGCAGCCGGAAGAAGCCGCGGTGCTGGCGCTGCTGCAGCAGCGGCTGCGCCAGGAGCAGGAGCGGGAACGGGAACGGCAAAACAAGCGGGAACAGAAGCGTGCGGAAGCGCGCGGCTCCCCGACCAGCAAGGCCGCGCGCGCACCGCGCCGCCGGAACGCAGCACCATCCATGAGAGGAGCAGCATGAGCAAGCCAGCAACGGCATGGACCATCGAACAGGTGGCCGCCTTCGAACACCAGGTTACCGGCGTGTCGGTCTCGGAAGACGGCCGCATTTTCGTCAACTTCCCGCGCTGGACCGAGGACAGCGCCGTATCGGTGGCCGAACTGGGCAGGGACGGCGCCCTGCGTCCCTACCCGGACCACGACTGGAACGCCTGGCGCAATGCCCGGAAAGATGAACTGCCGCCCGAGAAGCACTGGGTCTGCGTGCAAAGCATCGTCGCCGACGGACGCGGCAGCCTGTGGGTATTGGACCCGGCCGCTCCCGCCCAGGCGCACCTGGTGTCGGGCGGCGCCAAACTGGTGCAGGTCGACCTCGGCCAGGACAAGGTCGTGCGCAGCATCGTCTTCGACGAAGCCGCCGCCCCGCAAGGCTCCTACCTGAACGACGTGCGCTTCTCGAGCGACGGCAAATACGCCTTCATCACCGATTCGGGCGTGGTCGGCGCCATTCTGGTCGTCGACCTGGAGGCGGAAAAGACGGTACGCCTGCTCGACGGCCACCCATCCACCCAGATGCAAAAAGGCCTGAACGTGAAGGCCGACGGCAAGGAGCTGCGCCGCCCGGACGGGCGCGGCGTCGAATTCTCGGCCGACGGCATCGCCGTGTCCGATGACGGCCACTGGCTGTACTGGCAGGCGATCAAGGGCGACACCCTGTACCGCGTCGGCACGGCGCACCTGACCGGCAAGGGACTGCAGGGCCAGGATATTGGCGGCCAGGTCGAGGAATACGGAAAGAACGGCGTGTCGGACGGCCTGCTGATCCCGCGCGGCACCAACAAGATGCTGCTCTCCGCGGTCGAAGACGATGCGGTCAAGCTGCGCGATCTCGACGCCGGGCCGCAGGGCAAGCCGGAGATCCTGGTGCGCGACGACCGCCTGCGCTGGCCGGACACCTTCACCCAGGGGCCGGACGGCACGGTCTATGTGACCACCTCACACATCCAGGATTCGGCCTTCTTCAAACCGGACGCGCCCCCGGCCCTGCCGACTCAGCTGTGGAAGCTGGCGGGCGGACAATTCTAGCCAGGCAAGCGCGCCCGGCATGATCGTTTCCAGGTGGCCGTTCAGGAAGTGGACGGTGTACCTGGCCCCACGGCTGTACGCGGCCGATACTTCGTCGCTACGATCCGCGAAGCTCCCTGCTCAGGCCGCCTTGGCCTGGAATTCCGAAGAGGCGATATCGGCCAGGTCGCACAGCGCCTGCAGCTCGGCCGAGCGCAGGCGGCGCGGCTCGCGGTCGATCACGCACAGGGTTCCCATCGGCAAGCCGGAACGATCACGCAGCGGCACCCCGGCATAGAAGCGGATGTGGGGCTCGGCCAGCACCAGCGGATTCTCGCGGAAGCGCTCGTCGGTGGCCGCATCTTCGACCATGAAGGGCGCATCCTGCAGGATGGCGTGCGAGCAGAACGCCCACTCGCGCGGGGTTTCCTGCGGCCCCAGTCCGATACGCGCCTTGAACCACTGGCGGCGCGCGGTCAGCAGCGAGACCAGCGCGATGGGCGAGGCGGTGACCGTGGCAGCCAGGCGGACGATGCGGTTGAAGCGTTCTTCCTGCGGGCTGTCGACCAGGCCCGAGGCCGCCAGCGCGGCCAGTCGGCGCGCTTCTTCCGTGGTCACAGGGAAGCCTTCGCCGCCTTGCAGGATGAATTCGGGGTCGGTCGGGTCCTGCACCAACGTTTCGCCGGACAGGGCGCCCGACAGCGGGCCGGCGCGGTCCAGCATTGCCTGGATGGTGCTCCGGCGGGTGCGGCGGTGGCCACCCGGAGTTTTCCACGATGGAATAGCGCCACTTTCCATCCATAACTGTACGGTGCTGGTGGCAACCCCCAGCATGCGGGCTGCGGCACTGGTCGTGAGGATCGGGTCCTCTTCTATGAACTTGCTCTGCATTTGCGGTCCTGGTTATGCCTCCAAGTATAGCCGAAATGACGAAATCCCTCATCCTAAAGCTGCCTTTGAAAGATAAGTTTACGATATAGACAAATAACACAATTTCAATTGCAATAAAGAAATCAAAAGTGCAGAATCGGACCCAAATTGCTTAAATAAATTTGTTCAATTAATAACTTCCTGTTCATTTACCTCATAAGGCACCCATGGCATCCTTCGAGCACGCGGGCATTGCAACCAGACTGTATGCGGCATTCGCCCTGATCCTGTCGGTCACCCTCATCCTGGCGGGCTTCTCGGTCTCGCGCGTGAACACCATCGAGCACGCCCTGCAAACGGCCGACACGGTGAGGAACAGCGAACTCGAACCGCTGTACGCCGCCCGCGAAGCGCTGGATCAGACCGGCATCGCCGCGCGCAATGCCTACATCTTCAAGGACGAATCCGCGGCCAGGCGCGAACTCGACCTGGTCGATGCGCGCAAGGCCGACTACCTGGCCGCCCTCGCCCGCCTCGATCCGGTCCTGCGCGGCAATCCGCAATACGCCAAAGTGCGCGCAGGCATGCTGGCGATGGCGCGCGAGCTCGAACGGCCCCGCAACTACCGTGCCGCCGGCGACCTGGAGGGGTATGCCACGTTCCTGGTCGAGGAATGCAGCCCGCTGCGCCGCAGCATCGTGGCCGACATCGAGGTCCTGCTCCAGGAACTGCAGGCGCACACCACCGAGGCCGTACGCGCAGCCAACGCCGAGGCGGCGGGTACGCGCTACTGGATCACCGGCCTGAGCGCGCTGTCGGTGGTGCTGTGCGTGCTGGTGGCGCCGGTGCTGGTGCGCAGCCTGGTCGGCCAGCTCGGCGGCGAGCCGGCCTACGCCACCAGCGTGGCGCGCGCGATCGCCGGCGGCGAACTGCACCGGCCGGTCGACACGGACCGCGCCCGCCCGAACAGCCTGCTGTACGCCATGAGCGCCATGCGCGATGGACTGAGCGGCATCGTCGGCAAGGTGCGCGGCGGGACCGACGCGATCGCCTCGGCCTCTTCCCAGATCGCCAGCGGCAACCTCGACCTGTCGAACCGCACCGAGACCCAGGCCGCCGCCCTGGCCCAGGTGGCGCACGCGATGAAACAGCTGATCGCGTCGGTGCGCCAGAATGCCGACTACGCGGCGCAGGCCAGCGCGCTGGCCACCGCGGCCTCGCACATCTCGGTCAAGGGCGGCGCGGCGGTGGACCAGGTGGTCACCACGATGCAACTGATCGACGCCTCCTCGAAGAAGATCGTCGACATCATCGCGGTCATCGACGGTATCGCCTTCCAGACCAACATCCTGGCGCTCAACGCGGCGGTCGAAGCCGCGCGCGCCGGCGAGCAGGGCCGCGGCTTTGCCGTGGTCGCCAGCGAAGTGCGCAACCTGGCGCAGCGCTCGGCCGCCGCGGCGAAGGAAATCAAGGTCCTGATCGAGGATTCGGTAAGCAAGGTCGGCGTAGGGGCCGCGCTGGTCGGCGAAGCCGGCGAAACGATCCGCCAGGTGGTCGAAGGCGTGCACAGCGTCACCGACATCATGGGGCGGATCAGCAGCGCGACGGGCGCCCAGCGCGCCGACATCGAGCAGGTGGACCTGGCCATCGCGGACCTGGACGAGATGACGCTGCAGAACGCCGCGCTGGTCGAGGAAGCGGCCGCGGCGGCCCAATCCTTGCAGAACCAGGCGGCCGAACTGGCGGCGGTGGTAAATACCTTCCAGCTGGAAGAGCCTGCCCAGACCCGGCAGCGCGGGCTGATCGCCGCCAGGACCTGAGCCCCCCCTACCCCTCCCCGGGGTGCTGGAACACCTGCCGCAGATACGCCAGGAAGGTCTGGTCGGTACACATCGACTTGCCCGGCGTATCCGACAGCTTGGCCACCGGCTGCCCGTTGCAGTGGGTGAGCTTCATGACGATGTTCAGCGCCTGGTAGGGCGTGTCGTTGGTCAGCTTGGTGCCGATGCCGAAACCCAGCGTGGTGCGGTCGGCGAAGTGCCGGTACAGGGCGAGCGCCTTCGGCACCGTCAGCGCGTCGGAGAACACCAGGCGCTTGGTGCGCGCGTCGATGCGCAGCCGGGCGTAGTGCGCCAGCGCCTTTTCGCCCCATTCCACCGGATCGCCCGAGTCGTGGCGCAAGCCATCGAACAGCTTGGCGAAATACAGGTCGAAGTCGCGCAGGAAAGCATCCATGCCCACCACGTCGGTGAGCGCGGTGCCGAGGTCGCCCCGGTACTCCTGCACCCAGTCTTCCAGCGCCGCCTTCTGGAAGTCGCGCAGGCGCACGCCGAAGGCCTGGTAGGCCTGCAGGTATTCGTGCGCCATGGTCCCGATCGGCACCAGCCCGTACTTGTGCGCCAGGTAGACGTTCGAGGTGCCCTTGAAGAACTGCGGCAGCTCGCGCGCCAAGGTCGCCACCACTTCGTCATGCCACTCGCCCGAGAAGCGCCGGCGCACGCCGAAGTCGAAGAATTCGAACGACGTGGCCAGCTTCGGCTCGCGTTCGAAGGCGCGCAGCTCGTCGATCTTCTGCTGCAGGCGTACGCGCGCTTCGGCAATCGCCGCCTGCTGGTCGAAGCGGCGGAAATACAGCTCGTTGACGATATAGAGCACGAAGATCTCGAAGCCCATCACGTGCACCAGCGGCCCGGTGGCGCGGATGCGCAGGTGGGGGCCGTCGGTCTCGACCTGGATGAACTTGCGCTGGAAGCGAAACAGCGTGAGCAGGTCGGCGAAGTCGCTCTTGATGAAACGCAGACCGCGTAGATAGGCGATCTCGTGATCGAGGAACATCAGCGAACACAGGTGGTCGAGTTCGCACTCGACCTCGACCTTCAGCTCGGCGAGCGGGTAGGCCGGCGTGTTCCGGCACAGGAATTCGTATTCGCCGATCGCCCCCGGGTGGCTGTGCAGCAGCGCCTGCCACATCGTGAACTTGTACAGGTCGGTTTCCAGCAGGCTGCGGACAACGGGCTTCATCGGCTTCCTTCAGGCGGTGGCGGTTTCGCTGCTGCGCTTGCCGGCGCCGCTCCGGCTGCGCTTTTTCGGCGCCAGCATGGTGCCGGTGCAGCCGGGCGTGCCGCAGCGGCAGGCGAACAGCTTCTTGAGCGCCGGCGTGTGGCGCTCGTCATAGATCAGCGCATAGTTGTAGTTCAGCTCTTCGCCGGCGTCGATGTCGCGCATCGCATGGATATAGACGCGGCCTTCGTCCTCGAAGGCTTCGCAGTTGGGCGAGCAGGCGTGGTTGATCCAGCGCGCGGCGTTCCCGCGGCTGCCGCCGTCGATCACGCGGCCATCGGCCAGGGTGAAGTAGAAGGTGTGGTTGATCGGGCCGCCGGCTTGTTCGGCGCGCCGGGTCGCTTCGTCCCAGCTGATGCGCTCACCCCGGTATTCGATGATGCGTTCGCCGGCGCCGATCGGCCTGAGGGCGAAGACGCCGTTGCCGTGGACGGGGGACTTCCTGACTTCATAAGCGGGTTCTGGCTGGGCGGAGCGTTTGGTGTTGGTCATCGAAGCGTGGGCGGTGAAGCCGGCGAGGTCGGAACGCGCGGCGCGCGCGAGCGTGTTGTTGGGTTGACCACCATTATGGCGGCAATCGCGCGCGGCCCGCCGCACACTTCGCCGGTGCGCGGCAGGCTTCAGCCGGCAAAGTCTTCTTCGCGGTACTCGGCGCCCTGCCCTGCGGCGTCGTCGGCGCGGCCGGCTTCTTCCCTGCGCAGTTCGACGCGCCGGATCTTGCCCGAGATGGTCTTGGGCAGCTCGCGAAACTCGATGCGGCGGATGCGCTTGTACGGCGCCAGCCGCGCGCGCGCGAAGGCGAACAGCGCGGCCGCCACCTCGCGGCTCGGGGCCACGCCCTGGCGCAGGGTGACGAAGGCCTTCGGCACCGACAGGCGCAGCGGGTCCGGGCTCGGCACGATCGCCGCCTCCAGTACGTCCTCGTGCTCGATCAACACGCTCTCCAGCTCGAAGGGGCTGATGCGGTAGTCCGAGGACTTGAACACGTCGTCGTTGCGGCCGACGTAGAAGTAATAGCCTTCCTGGTCGACGGTGGCGGTGTCGCCGGTGTGGTAGTGGCCGGCGCGCATGACGGCGGCGGTCTTCTCGTCGTCGCCCTCGTAGCACATCATGAGCCCCTGCGGCGCCGGGTCGAGCGCGAGCGCGATCTCGCCTTCCGGCGCGGGCCGGTCGTCGATGTCGAGCAATGTCACCCGATAGCCCGGCAGCGGCCGGCCCATCGAGCCGGGCTTGATCGGCTGGCCCGGCGGGTTGCCGATCTGGCAGGTGCTTTCCGACTGGCCGAAGCCGTCGCGGATGCGGATGCCCCAGGCCCTTTCCACCTGCTCGATCACTTCCGGATTGAGCGGTTCGCCGGCGCCGACCAGTTCGCGCAGCGGTGGCTTCCAGGCGCTCAGGTCTTCCTTGATCATCATGCGCCAGACCGTCGGCGGCGCGCACAGCGAGGTGACGCCGCAGCGCTGGACCGTGTCGAGCGCCGCCCTGGCCGAGAAGCGCTCGTAGTTGTAGACGAAGATGGTGGCGCCGGCATTCCAGGGCGCGAAGAAGCAGCTCCACGCGTGCTTGGCCCAGCCCGGCGACGAGATGTTCCAGTGGACGTCGCCAGGCTGCAGGCCGATCCAGTACATGGTCGACAGGTGGCCCACCGGATAGCTCTGGTGGCTATGCAACACCAGCTTGGGCTTGGCCGTGGTGCCCGAGGTGAAGTACAGCAGCAAGGGATCGGTGGCGCGGGTCTCGCCCTCGGGATCGAACACCGACACCACGTCGCGACAAGCCTCGAAGTCGTGCCAGCCGTCCGGTTTTTTTGCCTCGTTGCCGCCGACGGCGATGCGGGTGAAACTGCCCGCCATGCCGTCGAACTTGTGCGCTTCGGAGGCCTGGGCGATCACGTGCCTGACGCGCCCGCGTTCGAGCCGGTCCTGCAGGTCGGCGCCGGAGACCAGCATGGTGGTCGGCACCAGCACGGCGCCGAGCTTGATCCCGGCCAGCATGATTTCCCACAGCTCGACCCGGTTCGGCAGCATCAGCAAGACCCGGTCGCCGCGCTTGACGCCGCACAGGCGCAGGTACTCGGCCACCTGGCAGGAGCGCGAGGCCATGTCGGCGAAGCTGATCTTTTGCTCCGAGCCGTCCTCTTCCACCACCCAGAGCGCCGGCGCGTGATTATTTTTTGCCATCTGGTCAAAATAATCCAGCCCCCAGTTGAACGCGTCGAGCTGGGGCGCCCGGTAGTCGCGGTAGGCGGTGGCATAGTCGAGCCGGTGCTGGAGCAGAAAGTCGCGCGCCTGGATGAAGCGCTGGGTTGGCGTCATGGTGTCTCCTGTTTGCTGGGTGTCATGCCTGGTGTGACCATTCTGCCATGTTTGCAGGCGTCGATGTAGGGTGGTGCGGGGCGCGTGGCCGGCTTGCCGAGCGCGCGTCGCACTTGCGGATGCGCCGTGTGAGCGCGTGCCTGCGTCGAACGCGCGGTCGGCCGAGCCGCCTTGCGCGGCCCGGAGCACCCCGTTCAGCTACGCTTGAGGCTGGTGACCCGCATCTCGTCGCGCGGCTCCATCATGTCGATGACGCGGCAGTCGCCGCACATGCGCAAGCGGTCGAGGTGGCCGCTGAAGGCCGGGTGCGAGGCCAGGCGGCCGAGCATGTTCTCGACCATCTGCAGGGTGCCGAAGGGCTTGTCGCAGCGGATGCAGTGGAAGGGCCGGGACTCGTTGAGCACCACCGCCTGGCCGCGCGTCTCGGCGAAGGACAGGCGCGGCGCCAGGCTGATGGCGTTCTCCGGGCAGGTGCTGGCGCACAGGCCGCACTGGACGCAGTTCTTCTCGATGAAGCGCAGCAGCGGCGCACCCTGCCCGTCCTGCAGCGCGCCCGCCGGGCAGGCACCGACGCAGGACATGCACAGGCTGCAGGCGCCGCGGTTCACCTCGACCGCGCCGAACGGAGCGCCCGGCGGCAGCGTCACCGCCTCCGGCTTGAGCGGCGCATGGCGGTGCAGGTGCTCGAGCGCGTAGTCGAGCGTGTTGCGCTTGTCGTTCGCCAGGTGGAACACGGCCGGCTCGGATGGCACCCGGCCGCGCGGCGCGTGGCGCAGGGCCACGGCCAGCTCTTCGGGCGCGCCGGCCTGCAGCAACTGGAAATGCGGGCCGTCATAACCGAGGCCATCGAGCACCGCTTGCCCGATCGTCATCTGCTGGTCGAGGGCGGCGAGGTACTGGGGCGCTTCGTTGCCGGTCGTCAGGATCGCGATGCCGGCTGCCCCGTAGGCCACCGCGCCGAACCAGACGTCGATGCCGGTCGAGGCGGTGTGCTGCAACGCCAGCGGAATCACCCGGCCGGGAACCGCGTCGCCCAGCGCAGCCAGCAGCTCCGCGCCATGCTCGGGATCGTGCAGCAGGAACACCGGGTCTTCGCCGCCCGCTTCGCGGTAGCAACGCAGGGCCGCCTGCATGCGCTTGCCGGTGAGCGCGGCCGGCGGGAAGGCGTAGCTGATGGCGCCGGTCGGGCAGACCGTGGAGCAGGCGCCGCAACCGGCGCACAGGTAGGGGTTGACCTTGATCCGGTCGCCGTCGTCGGCGATCGCCTGGGCCGAGCAGATCTCGATGCAGGCGCTGCAGCCTTTCTGGCCGTTGCGGCCGTGGGCGCAGCTGCGCTCCTTGTAGGCGAAATACTTGGGCTTTTCGAAGTCGCCGACCATGTCGAGCATGGCCTCGCCCGCGGCGAGGCGGGCCGCTTCCCCGTCGCCGGGCGCGTAGTAGCCGTGCGGGCGCTGGTGGCTGGGGATCAGGCGGCTCGGACAGAGGTCGAGCACCAGGTCGAAGCGGCCCTGTCCGACCGCCTGGCCGGGCGCCTGCCAGCGCGCCTCGAAGGCGCCCAGCCAGCCGGCGACCGCCACGGTGCGGGCCTGGTGCACCGGATACGGGCGCAGCGGGAACTCGTCCTGGCTGTCGAGCAGCAGGACGGTGACCGGCAGCACGCCTGCGATCCGGTCGGCCAATGGCAGGGCGTGCGCGGCCGAGCCGACCACCAGGCTGCGGCCGGCCGAGCGGTAATCCACCGTGACGGCGGGCTCGAACACCGGAATGGCGTCGGCGGCCTGGATCGCGGCGCGCCGGGCCTGCGCGTCGCGGCCTTCCCGTACCGGATCGATCGGCGGATTGTCGGTAAAGCGGATGTTCATGCGTTCCCTTGTTGTGTGGACGTCGGTATCGTGTAGTGTTCCTGCTCCTGCTCCTGCTCCTGCTCCGGTCCGGCTTGCGGCCCCGGCGCATCTTCCAGCGCCAGCGCGTCGGCCGGCCCGGCCTCGGCCTCCTGCCGGTCGCCCAGCAGCCGGTCCAGGACGCCTGGCGCATGCTTGAGCGAAGCCAGCATGTCCGGCGTGAGCGGCGAGGCCTGGTTGTAGTCGCGCATGTAGATGTCGAGACCGTCGATCGCATTGAAATGCGGATCGCTGAACAGTTTCTTGAGTGCCAGACGCTGCACCGACTTGTCGACACCCCTTGCCACGAAGGCGGAGAAATCGGCGTCCGGGGTGAGCCGGGCGACGTCTTCCAGCGTCGGCAAGGGTGGCTGCGGCGGCGGCGCGCCGTCCTGACGGCGAGCGTCAGGCGGTTCGGGCTGCAGGGCGGGTGCAGGGGCGGCGGCAGGGGCATGGAGCGGCGCGGTCACCGGCTCGGCGTCGCCGCCGCTCGACTTCAGCCGCGACCAGCGCCGCAAGAATCCTTCATTCGGCATCGCGTCTCCAGTCATCCGTGCTCGCGGCCCCGGCGCGACCGCGGTTTCGGCTGGTAGTGCTCGCGCAGGTAGCCGGCTACCCAGGCATAGATTTCTGCCGGCATCGCGACGCCATCGGCCTGCTCGCCGGAATCGAACATGCGGGTGCCCTCCACGTAGCTGACCGAGGCGCGCACCGGCATGGCCCTGCCCTCTTCCATGCGCCACAGCACGAATACCTTCGATTCGGGCGCCATGCAGTTTTCGTAGTAGCCGTCGTTCTCGTCGGTGTAGAGCTCGAGCTCGAGGCCGGAGACCAGGTAATAGTCGCGCTCGGAACTCGTGCTGAGCACCTGCATGCGCGGCAGTTCGCCGCGGTCGGGCACCACGCCGACCGCCTCCCAGGCTTCGTCGGCCCAAGGGTGCGCAAGGCTGCGGCGCTGCATGATCACCGCGATCGGCAGGCTTCCCATTTTCATTGCTTGTTCGCCGTCTCGGGACTGTGCTCTTTTTGAACCGCCGGGGCGGTCCCTCTTGGCAGCGACGGCGTCTGGCGTGTCTTGACGTCTTCGCTGGGCGGCGCGGTGCCCAGCTTCTCGCTCTTGATGGGCGTCCTGGCCGCGTTCAGCGCCTGCGGGCTGCGCGGCGCGGCGCCGGTGGCCGGCGCGGTGGCGGCGCCCCCGGCCGCATGGGCCGGCGCGGCGGCCGGCATGCCGGCTCCCGGCGGCGTCACGCCCGGCGGCACCATGCCTGCGTCGGCGGCATCGCGGACCGCGCCGGGTGGCAAGTCGCCCAAGGCGGTCGCCGGCGGCAGGGCCGCGGTCGCCGGTGGCGGCTGGATGCGCCAGCCTTTGGCGGCCGCCTGTGAGCGCCAGCGGTCGGACAGCCGGTCCATCGCCGCCGCCAGCTGCTCTTTTTCCTTGGCCGCCTTGGCGTCGGCCGCGGCCTTCTTGGCGGCGGCCTCCTGCTGGGCCGGGGTCAGCTGCGCTTGCTGCCGGGCTTGCTCGACAGTCTGCGTTGGCTGCGGCTGCTGCAGCGCTTGTGTCTGCTGTGTCTGCTGTGTCTGCTGTGTCTGCTGTGGCTGCTGCTGTGCGGCCCAGCTCGCGCCGGACAGCAGCCAGGCCGCCAGCAAGCAGCGCGATGCGCGTAATGTGTTCATTGCTTGCCCAAGTCTTTCCCCGCTGCCGGCGGATTCGGCGCGACGTTGGTCGCGGATGGCGCCTCGGCTTCTCCCGGCGCGGGCCGCGCCGGCTTGCCGTAGTCCGGCATCTGCCCCTGGGTGCCGGGCTGGACGCCGGTCGGATTGCTCACGCCGCGCGCCGGTCCCTGGCCGGTTTCGCGGGTACTGCCGCCGACCTCCGCCCCTGCGGTATTGCCGCCGGAACCGCCCGCGATACCCGGCGTGCCACCGGCATAGACGGCGTCGGTGGTCGGCCTGGCGGTCTGGGCGAGGATCGTGCCGCTGGTCGCGCCGCCCGCCGTGACCTGGCCGGGATACTTGGTCTGGACGATGCCGTCGACGCGTTGCTCGCGGCCGCGGTCGCAGCCTGAGACCAGCGCAGCCGACAGCAGCATCAGGAGCACGGGCGCCAGCGGCAAGCCGCTTGCGGGTGTGGATGGTGTCATGACATTCCTCGCTGTTCAGTGGGCCGGTCCCGGGCGCGGCGCCGGGCCGCGCGGCACGCCGCCGTCCGGCTGCGTGCCCGGGGCCGTCCCGTTCTTGACCTGTTCGTACCAGATTCCATGGTGGGCCTGGGCCCAGGATTCGTCGACCGTGCCTTCACGCATGGCCTGGTAGGCGCCCGGGGTGCCCCAGGTGCCGATGTAGATGTGTCCCATGGCGGCGGCTATGTAGAGCGTGGCGCCCGCCACGTGCAGGTAGTTGGCAATTTGCATGATGTAGCGGGTCTGGCCGAAATTGCCGAAGTCCAGCACCAGGCCGGTAATCGACATGACCAGGCCCAGCAAGGTCACGCCGAGCCAGAACCAGGCCTTCTCGCCCGCATTGAAGAACCCGGCCGGCACGTGCTTGTGCGACACCAGGCCGCCGCCCTGCTTGACCCACTGCCAGTCCTGGCGATTGAAGAAATTACGGCGCAAGAAGGTGATGAACATCAGCACCGAGCAGACGATGAACAGCGGCCCGACGAAGTTGTGCAGGTATTTCGAGATGAGCGCCACCCACGAGAACACCGTATGCCCCATCCACGGCAGCATGATCGCTTTCCCGTACATGATGACGATGCCGGTGATGGCCAGCGCGATGAAGCTGTAGGCCGTGGCCCAGTGCACCTGGCGCTCCCAGGCGCTGAAGCGTTTGATCCGTCGTCCCGTGGCCGGCTCTTCGCGGGCCGGGCCGATGGCGCGGTAGAACACGAAGATCAGGAGCGGCACCGCCAGCAGGATGATGCCGGCGATGGTCGCGATCGGTCCGTTGCGCAGGTGGCGCCAGGTATTGCCGCCGCGCTGCAGGATGACGTTCAGCTCGCCCTTTGCACCGTAGTCGCCGAGATAGTTGCGGTCCATGTGCACCCGGCCGGAGGCGGCGTCGAGCAAGCCTGGTTCGGGCACCACGGAATCGTGCTCGATCTGCATGACCGTCTGCTCTTCGGCATACGCGGGCTTGGCCTTCTCGTTCGGTACCCCGGCCGAGGCCGGCGACATCATCGCTAGCGCGAACGCCAGCAGCGCCAGCAGCGCCGGCAGAAGCGGCAAAAGCGGCAGCCGGGACAGCAGCGGCCGTGCCGGTACGGCGCGCAGGGCGGACAGATTGGCTCGCATGCTCGGCTCCTCAGGGGTTGGCGCGGTTGTACTCGTTCTGCTTCAGGCCGCGGTTCAGGATGCTGGCCGACCAGGCCAGCCGGTCACCGTGGAAGCGCGTCTGGTAGTGGCGGTCGTCCGGCTTGCCGGCGTACTCGCCGTGCAGCCAGCCGGGGAACTGGTCGACCTCGAGGCAGCCGCTCAGCGCCAGCGGCAGCGCGAGGACCAGGTAGCGTAGCTTGTTCATTGCGGGAACCTCCCCGGATCGTTCTGGGTGTCGCCCAGCAGCTGGTTTTCGCGCGGATAGTCGCCCTGGACCTTGATCTGGCCGCCGCGCTTGGGCCGGCCGTAGGCGATCTTCCAGCCCCATAGTTCCGGGCCATAGCCGCGGGTCTCGACCCGCTGGCGGTAGATGTCGGCGATCTGGTTGGCTTCGCCGCCCAGCAGGGCCTTGGTGCCGCACTGCTCGGCGCAGGCCGGCAGCTTGCCCTCGGCGATGCGGTTGCGGCCATACTTCTCGAATTCGGCCTGCGAGGTGTCCGGTTCCGGGCCGCCGGCGCAGAAGGTGCACTTGTCCATCTTGCCGCGGTGGTTGAAGACGCTGCTTTCCGGGAATTGCGGGGCGCCGAAGGGACAGGCGTAGAAGCAGTAGCCGCATCCGATGCACTGGTCCTTGCTGTGCAGGACGATGCCGTCCTCGGTGTGGTAGATGCAGTTGGTGGGACACACCGCCAGGCAGGGCGCGTCGGTGCAGTGCATGCAGGCCACCGACACCGAGCGCTCGCCGGGGATGCCGTCGTTGATCGTCACCACGCGGCGCCGGTTGATGCCCCACGCGAGCTCATGCTCGTTCTTGCAGGCCGTCACACAGCCGTTGCAATCGATACAGCGCTCTGTGTCGCAAATAAATTTCATCCTCGCCGCCATCACTGCCTCCTCTGCTCTGCGGTTCACGTTCCGGTTGCGCTAGGCGCGCAGCACCCGGCACAGCGATACTTTGGTTTCCTGCATCATCGTCACGGTGTCGTAGCCGTAGGTCCAGCCCGTGTTGCAGGCTTCGCCGCGCACGGTCGGCGCGGCGCCTTCCGGATAGTGGCGCTCCAGGTCCTCGCCCATCCACCAGCCGCCGAAGTGGAAAGGCATCCACACCAGTCCGATCGGCACCCTTTCGGTGACCATCGCCATCATCTTCAGGCGCGCCCCGGTCGGGGTCTCGACCCACACATACTCGCCGGTAAGGGCGCCGATCTGGGCCGCATCGCGCGGATTGAGCTCGATGAACATGTTCTGCTGGAGCTCGGCCAGCCAGGGATTGGAGCGGGTCTCCTCGCCGCCGCCTTCGTACTCGACCAGGCGACCGGAGGTCATGATCAGGGGGAATTCCTTGGAGTAGTCGACCGCCTGCACCGATTTGTACAAGGTCGGCAGGCGCCAGAAGTTGGCCTTGTCGTCGTAGGTCGGGTAGGTGGCGACCAGGTCGCGGCGCGGCGTCGCCAGCGGCTCGCGGTGGACCGGGATCGGATCGGGGAAGTTCCACACGTTGCAGCGCGCGCGGGCATTGCCGAAAGGTGCGCAGCCGTGCGCGATGACGACCCGGATGATGCCCCCGGACAGGTCGGTCTTCCAGTTCTTGCCCTCGGCCATCGCCTGCTCGGCCGGGGTGAGCTCCGCCCACCAGCCGAGCTTTTTCAGGAACACATGGTCGAATTCGGGGTAGCCGGTATCGAGCTGGCTGTCCTTGGTGGCGCTGCCGTCGGCCGCCAGCAGCGACTCGCCGTCGTGCTCGACGCCCCAGTTGGCGCGGAACGGCAGGCCGCCTTCGGCCACCGATTTGTTGGTGTCGTACAGGATGGGCGTGCCCGGGTGCTTCATTTCCGGCGTGCCCCAGCACGGCCACGGCAGTCCGTAGTAGTCGCCCTTGCAGGGTCCATCGTCGGCCCGCATGGTGGTCGGGTTGAAGGTGTGCTTGTTCTCCATGTGCAGCTTGAGGCGCTCGGGCGAGCAGCCCGTGTAGCCGATGGTCCAGCACGAGCGGTTGATCTCGCGCAGGACGTCCTCGATTACCGGCTCGTTCAGCACGACCTTGATGTTCTTGCACAGTTCGTTGTGGAAGCCCAGCTTCTTGGCGAACAGGTACATGATCTCGTGATCGGTCTTGCATTCGAACAGCGGCATGATGACGCGCTCGCGCCACTGAATGCTGCGGTTGGAGGCGGTGCAGGAACCCGAGGTCTCGAACTGGGAGGCGGCCGGCAGCAGGTAGACCCCGTCGGTGCGCCCGTGCATCGACGCGGTCATGCTCGGATAGGGGTCGATCACTACCAGCATGTCGAGCTTTTGCATGGCCGCCTTCATGTCCGGCAGGCGGGTCTGGCTGTTCGGCGCGTGGCCCCAGTAGAACACGGCCCGCAGGTTGCTCGGCTGGTCGACGTATTCCGGCTTCTCGTTGACCGCGTCGAACCAGCGCGACACCGTGATGCCCGGCTTTTCCATCAGCTCCTTGGAGCCGAAGCGCGATTTGATCCATTCGTAGTCGACGCCCCAGACCGCGGCGAAGTGCTTCCAGGCGCCTTCGGCGATGCCGTAGTAGCCCGGCAGCGAGTCGCCGTTCGGACCGACGTCGGTGGCGCCCTGCACGTTGTCGTGGCCGCGGTAGATGTTGGCGCCGCCGCCCGGCTTGCCGATGTTACCAAGTGCTAATTGCAGGATGGACAGGGCACGCACATTGGCGGTGCCGACGTGGTGCTGGGTGATGCCCATGCACCAGACCACCGACGAGGGCCGGTTGGTGGCAAGCATTTCGGCGGCGATGCGCACCGTGGCTTCGGGCACGCCGGTGACGTCCGAGACCTTGTCGGGCGTCCATTTGGCGACTTCCTTGCGCACGTCTTCCATGCCGTAGGTACGGTTCGCGATGAACTCCTTGTCTTCCCAGCCGTTCTGGAAGATATGCCAGAGTATGCCCCACACCAGCGGAATGTCGGTGCCCGGCCGCACCCGCACGTAGTGGTGGGCGAAGCGCGCGGTGCGGGTGAAGCGCGGGTCGATGACGATCATCTTCGCACCCAGTTCCTTGGCGTGCAGGAAGTGCAGCATCGAGATCGGATGCGCCTCGGCCGGGTTCGAACCGATGAACAGCACCGCCTTGCTGTGGTGCAGGTCATTGAACGAGTTGGTCATGGCCCCGTAACCGAAGGTCTGGGCCACGCCCGCCACCGTGGTCGAGTGGCAGATGCGCGCCTGGTGGTCGCAGTTGTTGGAGCCCCAGAATGCGGCCCACTTGCGCAGCAGGTAGGATTGTTCGTTGTTGTGCTTGGAGCTGCCGATCAACATCAGCGCGTCGGGCCCGGCGTTCTGGCGCAGTTCGATGAGCTTGTCGCCGATCTCGTTGATGGCCTGGTCCCAGGAAATGCGCTGATACTTGCCGTTGACCAGCTTCATCGGGTAGCGCAGGCGGTGCTCGCCGAAGGCGTGCTCGCGCACCGAGGCCCCTTTGGCGCAGTGCGCGCCCATGTTGATCGGCGAATCGAAGGCGGCTTCCTGGCGCACCCAGACGCCGTTGGCGACCACCGCGTCGACCGAGCAGCCCACCGAGCAGTGGCTGCAGATGGTGCGCTTGATCTCGGTGGGCACCGGGGCGCCGGGCACCTCCTGCTCGGCCCTGGCCGGTTCGATCACGTTCAGCGGCAGCTGACGGGCCAGGGCCCCGGCCCCGGCGGCAACGCCGGCCCCCACCAGGAAGCGGCGCCGTTTGAGTCCGCTGTCGCGGACGGATTTTACTAAGGACATGCTGGCTCTCCGGTTGCGCCCACGCTGGTGTCACCAGTAGGCGGCGGTCTCGTAGTAACGGCGAATGTGCGCGGTTTCGTGGTAGCCGCGCTTGACCGCGGGCGCCGCCGCCGCCGGCGCGGCCGGCGCTTCGTCCGCGCCGGCGCTGCCTGCCACCACGGCCAGTGCGCCCAGCGGCGCGGCCTTCAGGAAGTTGCGGCGGGTCGGGTCCGGCGCGCCGGGGCCGCTCCCTGCCGGCGTGCCGTCTTGCCCGGTTTCCTGTGCTTGCGGATGCTGTTCCATGCCTGTGCCTCGTATTGGCTGATGTTGGTCAAATTACCGGATCCAGGGCCGATGCTTCCGGGGACGCCGCCCCGACCGCGAAGGCCTCCGCTTCGATGGCGAGGAAGGCGGCGGCCAGCCGTGCCACCAGCCGATAGTAGTTGGCGCCGTCGGCGCCCGCGATGTCGTCCAGGCAGCGCGCATACCAGGGCGCGAGGTGCGCCTCGAAGAAGGCCTGCTGGCGTTCGACCGGCTGGCGCGCGATCGTGCCGGACTGCGCGGGTGCGCCGGCGATCAGCACGCGCATCGTCTCGCACAGGGCGCCCAGGTGGTCTTCGAATTCGCCGGCGTCGCGCACCCGCCCGATGCCGAGGCGCGCCAGGTCGGCGCGCAGGGCCGCCAGCGGCGCGTCGTTCAGGTAGCCGGACAGGTAGCGCGAGCCGTAGGGGTTCAGCGGCGGCATGCCGACGCTGACGAAGAGGGCATCGAATTCTTCGGAGACGGCGTCCGGGTCCATGACGCCGGAGGCGAGCGTCAGCGCCTCCCAGGCCTGCTCGAGCGCCGGATCGCCCCCGGCCGACAGGATGGGGTCGGCGTGCGCGAGCGCCTCCAGCAGGCGGGCGCCCGGCGCCGCCAGCAGCAGGCGCGACAGCAGCGCGTACAGGTCGGCACGCGCCTGGTCTTCACCGGACAGCGGCATGGCGACGGCAGTGAATACAGCAGGGTCGGCAGCAGGGTCGGCAGCAGGGTCGGCAGCAGGGCCGACGGCAGGGCCGGCGGGACGGTCGATCGGCGGCGCGTCGGAAAGGGACACGGTGCGGCACTCCTGTTAGCAAAGCGTTACGAAGAGTGTAGTCCTCCCTTGCGGCAGGCCGCGCACGGTTGGCCGGCGCGTTTCGCCAGGCGTATGCCGCGCTAGCGCATGCCGAGCGCATGCATGAACACCCGGATCACATAGGCGACCGCCCCCAGCGTCAACACGCCGCCGAGCCAGAGCGCCACCAGCCAGGCCAGCCGCCGCATCCATTCGCGGCGGGGCACGCCCGGGCGCGTCCGCCGGTGCGGCCGGTCCATCAGTGGTACCCCGCGTCGGCCTTGACCTTGCCCCGGAATACCCAGTAGGACCAGGCCGTGTACATCAGGATGATGGGCAGGATGAACAGCGTGCCGACCAGCGCGAAGCCCTGGCTGCTCGGCGGCGAGGCGGCTTCCCAGATCGAGATCGCGGGCGGCACGATGTGCGGCCAGATGCTGATCGCCATGCCGCTGTAGCCGAGGAAGATCAGGGCCAGCGCGGCCACGAAGGGCACCCGGTGCGGCAAGTTGTCGCCCTGTCCCGCCAGCGCGCGCAGCAGCAGCACGATGAAGACCAGCACCAGCACCGGCACCGGCGCCAGGAACAGGATGTTCGGGAAGCTGAACCAGCGCGCGGCCACCGCCGGATCGCGCCACGGGGTCCAGATGCTGATCACCACGATGGCCGCCAGCAGCAGCAGCGCGAGCGGCCGCGCCACCTGCACCATGCGGGCATGCAGCTCGCCCTCGGTCTTCATGACCAGCCAGGTGGCGCCCAGCAGGGTATAGGCGATCATCACCCCCAGCCCTGCCAGCAGCGGGAAGGGCGCGATCCAGTCGAGCGGCCCGCCCGCATAGCTGCGCCCCGACACCGTGATGCCGTCCAGGAAGGCGCCCAGCGCCACGCCCTGGAAGAACGAGGCCACCACCGAGCCGCCGATGAAGGCCTTGTCCCACAGGTGGCGCTCGTGTTCCTTGGCCTTGAAGCGGAATTCGAAGGCCACGCCGCGGAACACCAGGCCGACCAGCATGAAGATCAGCGGCAGGTACAGCCCCGACAGGATGATCGAATAGGCCACCGGGAAGGCCGCCAGCAGCCCTTCCCCGCCCAGCACCAGCCAGGTCTCGTTGCCGTCCCAGACCGGCGCCACCGTGTTCATCATGGTGTCGCGGTCGTTCTTTTTGGGCGTGAAGGGAAACAGCAGGCCGATGCCCAGGTCGAAGCCGTCCAGCAGCACGTACATGAAGACGGCGAAGAAGATGATGACCGCCCAGATGACGGTGGTGTCGATGCCCATGCCTAGCCCCCGTGCTGGTCGTTGGATGGCGCCGCGCCGTCCGGTGCGGCATCGTCGTCGTTGCCGACATCCGCCGCCGAGAGCGGGCGCATCGGCGTGCGTTGTTCGCCCGGACCGCCCTGCGGCGGCCGGTGCAGCTCGAAGCGCTGCGGCCCCTTGCGCATCATGCGCAGCAGGTAGACCGTGCCGGTGCCGAATACGAACAGGTAGGCCACCACGAACAGCGCCAGCGTCAGGGCCAGCGAGCCGGCGCCGTGCGGCGAGACGGCGTCGGCCGTGCGCAGCACGCCGTACACCACCCAGGGCTGGCGCCCGACCTCGGTGGTGGTCCAACCGGCCAGGATCGCGACCAGGCCCGCCGGCCCCATCCACAGGGCGAAGCGCAGGAAGGGGCGTTTCGTCCATAGCCGCCCGCCCCTGCGCAGCCACAGGCTCCATGCGCCCAGGGCGATCATGAGCAGCCCCAGGCCCACCATCAGGCGGAAGCTCCAGAACACGATCAGTGAATTCGGCCGGTCTTCGCGGGGAAACTCCTTCAGGCCCGGGATCTGGCCGCTCCAGGAGTGCGTCAGGATGATGCTGCCCAGGTACGGGATGCCGACCGCGAACTTCGTCCTTTCCTGTTCCATGTCGGGTATGCCGAACAGCAGCAGCGGAATCGCCTTGTCCCCTTCGTTCTCCCAGTGCCCTTCCATCGCCGCCAGCTTGGCCGGCTGGTGCTCCAGCGTATTGAGCCCGTGGAAGTCTCCCACCACGGCCTGGATGGGAGCGACGATCAGGACCATCCACATCGCCATCGACAGCATCTTGCGCACCGCCGGGTTGTCGCGTCGCTTCAGGAGCTGCCAGGCGCCGGAGGCGCCGACGATCAGCGCCGTGGTGAGATAGGCCGCGATCACCATGTGCAGCAGGCGGTAGGGAAAGGAGGGATTGAAGACGATCGCCAGCCAGTCGCTTGGGACCATGCGCCCGCCCTCGATCGCATAGCCGCGCGGGGTCTGCATCCAGCTGTTGGCGGCCAGGATCCAGGTCGACGAGATCAGAGTGCCGACCGCGACCGCGCAGGTGGCGGCGAAGTGCAGGCCGGGACCGACCCGGGTCCAGCCGAACAGCATCACGCCGAGGAAGCCGGCCTCGAGGAAGAAGGCGGTCAGCACCTCGTAGGACAGGATCGGGCCCATGATGCTGCCGGCGAACTCGGACAGGTAGCTCCAGTTGGTGCCGATCTGGTAGGCCATGACGATGCCGGAGACCACGCCCATGCCGAAGGTGACGGCGAAGATCTTGAGCCAGTAGTGGTAGAGGTCGACGTAGACCTGGCGCTTGCTGCGCAGCCAGCACAGTTCGAGCACGACCAGGTAGCTGGCCATGCCGATCGTGATTGCCGGAAACAGGATATGGAAGGACATCGTGAACGCGAATTGCACGCGTGCAAGATCCAAGGCGGCCAGGCCGAACATGCAGACTCCTTTGCTCGTCGTATTCCGTTGGTGTGACCAGAATCTAGCATGCAGGATGGGCCCGCACGCTTGCTGAACCCGAATTGATGCGTCGACGCGTCGTGATGGCCGCGTTGCGTGTGCCGGGCTCCCCGATTTTTCTCACCATCAAAAACCTGGAAGCCACTGATCCATGCCACTGATCCATATTAATGACGCGGCAGATCGGCCATGCGCAGCCGGAACACTCGTCTATATTGACTGTCGATTCGGGCCCGGCAGCATCACGCGGGCTGAGGATCGGGCCCGATCTTCGGTCCCGATCCGCCAACGCACACAAGGAGAGCAGCATGTCGCCAAACGACCGTCTCGACCGGGACGCAGCCCTGCAACTCGCGCGCCCCTTTGCGCCGGGAGAGCCGGCCGGCACCCCGGCCTACCAGCCCCCCTACGGCGAGGCCGAAGCCGAAGTCCCGACCGGGCCGCAGGCCGGCGCAGCCGGGCCGCAACCCGCGCTCGCCGGCACCGGCTTCACCTACCGCCACGACTGGGGCCAGCGGCGCGGCCAATGGGTGCTGCGCCTCGGCTGGGACGCCGTCACGCCCCGCTCCCAGGTGTTCGTGGCCATCGGCGAAGGCGCGCCCGGCGGGCCGGACGCCGGCAAGCTCATCGGCTCGGCCCGTTACACCCTGCACAATGTCGCCCCGCGCGCCGGCGGGGTCGACATCTGGGTCGACATCGAATCGAGCGCGGACACCCCGCTGTATGCCGACTACCTGATCGTCAATCCGGATGCGGGCGGGCCGCGCACGGTCTCGGTCACCGTGCACCGCCACGGCAGCGTGGCCCTGAGCGACGCCGAGGCCGACCGGATCCTGGCCGACATGGGCGCCATCCTCGAGAACGACGATTCCGGCCCGGACCTCGCGACGCCGGTCCGTTTCGTGCGCAACGGCGCGGTACGGGTGCTGCCGACGACGGTCCCCGGAACCATCCAGACCGCGGCCGACCTGAACGCGCTGCTGAGCGCCGGAAGCGGGATCAAGATCGTGCAGGCCATCCGCTGGTGCGGCGGCCCCGGCGACAGCATCATCGGCTGCGCCCCGGTCGGCAGCGCCTCGGTCAACGTGGCGGCGGTGCGTTTCACCCCCGACCAGGAAGGCCTGATCTGGGTGCACGAGTATGGCCACAACTGCGGCCTCGGCCATCGCACCGACGACCTGCGCGCGGTCATGTACCCGTCCGTCGGGGTCGACCACAACGTCGTCAACGACGCGGAGTCGGCGGCCTATCTTGCAGGCCCGCTCAACGTCACCGGCACGCTCATGCCCGCCGGCGGCTGCGCGTGCGACGCGGGCGGGCTGCAGGCGCCAGGCGACGTGCGCGACTTCGTGTCGCAGCACTGGATCGAAGGCGTGCCCTGGGAGCTGGCGTCGCAGTTCGTGGAAGCGGACGCCCGCCTGCTGCTGGACTGGCTGGTGAACGAACCCGAGCAGCACGAGGAGTTCCTGACGCAGATCGTGGCCACCCTCGGCTACATCGGCAGCGAGATCGCGGTGGGGCCGCTGATCGACTTCGTGCAGGGCCCGCGCGCCGGGCGTGCGGTGTTCAACGCCAAGAACACGGCCCTGATCCGGCTCGGCGACCTGGCCAACCGGACCGGCAGCCGGGCCGCGCTCGACTTCCTGGCGCGGGTCGCGGGCGACATGGGCACGGCGCGCGCGCTGGCGACGCCCCAGGCCACGGTGGAGGCGGCGGCGGCAGCCAAGGCGGGCCCGGACGTGGTGGCGCCGACCCTCGACACCCTGGGCGCCGAACTGGCGGTAGCGGCCACCTTCGGGCTGGCGCTGGCCGGCACGGCGCAGTCGCAACAGGCGGTCGAGGCCCTCAGGGCGGATCCGAATGCCTTTGCCACCGTGAACCAGGCGGCGCAGGAGGCGGCGCAGATCGCCGCGACCGTGCGCGCCAAGGGCCGCCAGGCCTATTACCGGATGAAGGCCGAACACCGGCATCACCTGTAGCGCAATGCCGCAGGGTGGCGGCAGCCACCCTGCTTGCTCCCGGAAAATGAAACCCGGGAGCCCGTCAGCCGTCTATAATGGCTGCGTCCGCATTCCGACTTTTCCCCGCCATGAGCCACCCCATTTCGCTTCCAGGCGAAGCACCGATCAGCATCCAGGCCATCAAGACCAGCTGCAGCGCCTGCAGCATGCACCAGCTATGCCTGCCGATGGGACTCGAGGATGCCGACATCACCCGCCTCGACCAGATCATCGGCCGCCGCCGGCGCCTGGTGCGCGACGAGCGCCTGTACGCCATGGGCGAGCCGTTCCGCAACCTGTACGCGGTACGCTTCGGCCATTTCAAGACCTACCAGGTGAACGCGGCCGGCGAGGCCCAGATCACCGGCTTCCAGATGGCCGGCGAACTGCTCGGCATGGACGCGATCAGCGGCACCCACCACTGCGACGCCGTGGCCCTGGAAGACAGCGAGGTATGCGAGATCCCGTTCTCGCGCCTGGAAGAGCTGTTCGGGCATGTGCCGGCCCTGCTGCGCCATTTTCACCGCATCATGAGCCAGGAAATCACGCGCGAACAGAACGTTATGTTGTTACTTGGCAACATGCGCGCGGAGCAGCGCTTTGCGGTGTTCCTGGTGAACCTGTCGGCGCGCTATGCCGCGCGCGGTTATTCGCCGAACAGTTTCCAGTTGCGCATGTCGCGCGAGGACATCGGCAACTACCTCGGGCTGACCATCGAAAGCATCAGCCGCCTGCTGTCGCGCTTCAAGAAGCAAGGCTGGCTGCAGGTGGACAAGCGCGAAGTCACCCTGCTCGACCCGGCCAGGCTCAAGGCCATGGCCGCCGGCACCGAGGTGTGCAGCCCGATGGGCTGACGGCGGCGCAGCGGCGCTGCTGCGAAGAACACGGTCCGCAACCGGTCGCTTGATCAGCGTTTCCTCGATGGCTGCCCGGCAGCCGCCGCGGCGGATGCGTCCTGCTCCGGCGCCAGGAACCGGGTCGAGGGCCGGCCGTCGGCGTCGTGCTGCACGATGCGCAGCGGCCGCCCATGCGGATCGAGCCATACCTGGCCGATGCCGGCGCCGTTCCAGACCCGCTCGCCCTGCCGGCGCCACTCGGGCAGGCGCGGCGTGATGGCGAGATCGCGGCGCTGGGTGAACCAGTTCAGCGGCGAGCGCGGCGAATACAACCAGCGATTGAGGCGATCGAGCCAGTCGAGCAGGCGGCGCGGGAATTCGTTCTTGATGCCGCTGCTGGTGATCTGCCAGACGTGCGGGCTGCGGTCCGGAACATCCGCCTCGGGCAGCTCGCGCACCTTGATATCGTAGACGAACGAGTAGTGCACATCGCCCGACAGCACCACGTAATTGGCCGGGGTGCGGGAATGGCGGAAGATATTGAGCATGCTGCTGGCCGCGCCGCGGTGCGCCATCCAGTTCTCGGCGTCGACGCTCAGGGCCAGGCCGGCGAAGGTCGCGAGCCTTTGCACCACCTCGATCAGCTTGACCCCGAACATGGGCGCCGGCGAGACGATGACGGCCGCGGTTTCGTCCAGCAGTTCGTGCTGCAGCTCGGTGAGCGACTCCCAATCCATCAGGCCAGACGGATGCCCGGGCCGGCGCCGGTTGCGCCAGCGCCGGGTGCGGGTATCGAGCACGATGACCGTGGGCGCGCTCCGGACCACGAAACCCCACTGGCGGAACGACAGCAGGCGGGTGATCAGCGCATCTTGCGCCGTGGCGTCCAGCCGCTGGTCGGCAGCGCCGGTGGCGGCCAGCGCCGCCATCTCGTCCAGCGCCGGCCCGAACACCTCCGGGCGGTTGCCCCAGCCCTGGCACAGCAGGTAGGCGATCAGCGCATTGCCCACGATGCGGCGCGAGAACGGATGTGCGTAGACGGTGGTCTCCCACCTGGCCGACAGGTTCCAGTCGTCGGTGATGTCGTGGTCGTCGAAGATCATCAGGGTCTGCACGTGCGCCAGCAGCCGCGCCGACCTGGGCAGGTCGCGGCAAAAGCCCGCCAGCGCCGCCGACTCGCGGCGCCAACGGTCGGCAAACCGCGGGTCCAGGGCGGGCGCCGGCGCGTCCGCCACCAGCCGCCATGGCACGGGCGACCAGACCAGCAGGTACATGGCCATCACCTCGGCCAGGCCGACCAGGTGGTTGTGCGCATTGGCGGTGGTGAAGATCGGCTTTTCCTTGCCGCCGAAGAAGCGGTCGCGCAAGGCCTCGTTGGACCTGAACGCAGGCAGCAATTCTTCACGCCGGTAGTAACTGGCCGGATGGCGGTACAGCGCCTCGCTGTCGGCGACCACTGCGCCGTCCAGGGATTCGCCGTACAGGCCGAGGCGCCGGATCAGCGCATGGATCGCCGCCAGCATCGGCCCCGCCACATCGTCGGCATATACCTGGTCACCGCACAGCATGAGCATGGCGGGCCGCTCGCCCGGCCGCTCGACATGATCGGCCACCAGGGCGTCGGCGCGCGCCAGACCGTCACGCGCGGGATGGTGCGGCTTGCGGCACGAGCCAAACAGGATATTGTCGCTGCGGCTGCGCAGCACCATGTCCGGCCGCGTCGCGCCCGCATGCAGCAGGTGCGGCGCCCACTGCGCGATGCCGGCCTCGCTGCCATCGTCCCGGGTGACGAGCAGGTCGTACGCGATGATCGTGTCTTGCGGGAGCGGCTCGGGCAGTGCCACATCGATCAGGTGGATGCAGGCGTGGCGGCCGACGCGGATGACCCGGCAATGGCGCGCATCCAGCGCCAGGCGCCGGGGTGGCCCGGAATCCGGCGCCAGCACCAGGCTCAGGTCGAGCGGCGCGCTGCCGACCAGCCATAGCACCAGACGGTCGGACGCGAGGCGGCGCAGGATGGGACCGGCCAGCACGGGCGGCAGGTCATCTGGGGCAGGAAGCTGGGTCAATCGGGTGCGCGATGCTGGTTCGATGAGTCGGCCAGTGTAGCAGACCGGCCGGAAGGCCCGAGCGCGCGGCCGCTAGAGCGCGATGACGAGATCGGGACGGAAGGCGTCCTGCTCGCCCTTGCTCAGGTAGCCGAGCGGATTGGCCACCACGCGGCAGGCCCAGGGCCGGCCGCCCTCCTCGCCGCGCACCACATAGTCGTTGGCGCAGTGCAGGTGGCCGTGGATCCAGACATCGGCCTGGGGAAACAGCGCATCCATCGCATTGCAGAAGCCGGCGGTGCCGGGCGTCAGGCCGTAGCGCGGGTCGGCGCTCTCCAGGCTGGGCGCGAAATGGGTCACCACCACGGTGCTGCCCTCGAAAGGGGTGGCCAGGGCGCCGCGCAGCCAGTCCTGGCAATCGAGCGACATGGCGCGCAGGCCCTCGGCCAGCACTTTTTCGCCGTTCTTCAGGGTGGTGTTCTTCGACAGGTAGTAATTCGCGGCGCGGAAGGCCTTTTCGCGCCGCTGCAGCTGCTTCGCGAGATCCGGCTCCTGGCCCGCCAGCGCGTCGAAGTCGCTCCACAGGGTGGTGCCGACGAAGCGCACCGCGCCGATGACGAGGGTCTCGCGGTCCAGCCATTCGATGCCCAGGCGCGCGCAGCTGGCGCGCAGGCGCAGGTAGGCCTCGTCGTAGTCGAGGCCGTCGAACTCGTGGTTGCCGGGGATGTACAGGACCCGCGCCCGCGGGGCGCCGGGGCGCAGCGGAGAAAACCGCGCCAGGCCGAAGTCGATGTCGCCATGGTCGATCAGGCGCGAGCCGGACTGGTAGGAGCCGATGTCGCCGGCCAGGACGACGACGTCGGTGTCGTCATGGATCCGGGGCAGGAAATGCGGGTAGCGTTCGAGGTGCAGGTCGGAGAAAAGCTGGATGCGCATCGAGGCAGTATAGCGCGGTTTTCTTCGGCCCTCCGCCGCGGTCGAGCCGCGTCAGGCCTGCTTCTGCTTCGCGATCCAGCCGTCCACCAGTTCGCCCAGCACGTCCAGCGGCACCGAGCCGGCGCCCAGCACCAGGTCGTGGAAGCCCGGCAGCGAGAACTTGTCGCCCAGTTCCTGCTTCGCCTTGTCGCGCAGCTCGAGGATGCGCAGCATGCCGATCATGTAGGCGTTGGCCTGGCCCGGCCAGGCCACGTAGCGCTCGACCTCCTGCGCGCCGATGCCGTAGTCGATCGCCTGCTGGCGGGTCCAGCCCTTGGTGTGCAGGCCGGTATCGACCACCAGGCGGCGCGCGCGGAACAGCTCGGAGCCAAGGGCGCCCAGCAGGCCGGGCACGTCGCCTTCATACCAGCCCTGCTCGGCCGCCAGGCGCTCGGCATACAGGGCCCAGCCCTCGGAATGGGCGCTGCCGCCGCTGAAGATGCGCTGGCTGCGGTATTTCGGGATGCCGGTCAGTTCCTGCTGGATCGCCAGCTGGAAGTGGTGGCCGGGCACCGCCTCGTGGTACGAGAGGCTGCGCATGCGGATCATGTCGAAGCTCGGCCCGCGCAGCGGCACCCAGAAGATGCCCGGGCGGGTGCCGTCCGGCGCCGGCAGCGTGTAGTGGGCGGCGGCCGAGGGTTCGGTCAGCGGCGGTTCGCGGCGCACGTCGACCGGCGCGCGCGGCTTCAGGTTGAACAGCGCGGCGCTCCTGCGCTCGGCGTCCTTCACCATCTCGGCGTAGCTGGCCAGGATGGCCGGTCGCGGATCGCCCTCGCCTTTCGGCTGGAAGCGCGCGTCCAGCTGCTTCATGCGGGTTTCGATATTGCCTTCGGTCAGGCCGAGCGAACGAAGATGGCGGTCCATCTCGCCTTCGATGCGCGCCACTTCGCGCAGGCCGATCTCGTGGATCTGGTTCGGGGTGAGCTTGGTACTGGTGAAGTTCTCGACCGCGCGCGCATAGGCTTGCGCGCCGTTCGGCAGGCGCGAGATGCCGGCCACGTCGCCGGTGCGCGGATGGAGTTCGGCCATGAATTCCTGTACCCGCTGGTAGGACGGGCGGATGCGCGCCTCGACGATGCGGGCGGCGCGCGCCAGCGCGGCGCTGCGCGCTTCCGGCGTCAAGCCGTCCATGTTCGCGGTGCGCTGGGCCAGCGAGGTGACCAGCACGTTCTCGTCGGCCGCCGGCTTGAGGAAGGTCTCGACCTGGTACTGGGCGCGCTCGAGGATGAAGCGCGGCGGGATGAGTTGCTTGGCCGCCGCCGCGCGGGCGCGCACCAGCGCCTCGTCCATGCGGGCGCCGACCTGCTCCAGGCGCGCCAGGTAGCTGTCCACGTCTTGCGGGTTGCGCAGCGGATGGGTGGTGGTCATGAAGTTGACCAGCCCGACCTGCACCCCGCTGAACTGCGAGAAGATGAAATTATGGTCATCGAAGGGTTCGTTGGCGACCGCGTTCTGCAAGGACCAGCGCATGACGGCGCCCGATACGCGCTGGTTTTCGGCGAGCGGGCCGGCCATCCACTTGTCCAGGCGTGCCAGCCCGGTGCGGGCCAGCGCCTGCATCTTCTGGCGCTGCGCGCGCGTCAGGGGCGTCAGCTCGCGGTCCAGCCTGGCCTGCTCGGCGCCGCTGAAGTACTGGGTCGCGGTGGCCAGTTGCGGGTTCATGCGGACCCAGTCTTCGGCGAACTGCTCGGCCCAGGTGTCGAACGCCTTGTTCGGCTTGGCGGCGACGGCATGCGCGGCCGGCGCCGCGACGGCCACGGTCGGCATGGCGGCGACGGCAATCGCCGCCGGAATGAACAATGCGCCGATGACGGCGCGCAGGCTGCGCTGGTGGAAGCTTGGCATCTTGGTCTGGTGTCCTTGGTCGTTGTCGTAGTGACGAAGCCGGCGCCGGGCGCCGAGCTTGCCGGCGAGGAATCTAACATGGATGAGCGCAAACGAACAATGCGCGCACGCCTCAGCCGTCTAAGTACGCCATCTTTGCTAGACTGCAAGACACCGGCTGGTTGCGGCGCACAGCATTCCAGGGCATGAAATATTCTTTCATCGAGGCGAACAAAATGAAATTTCCTTTCATCCTGCGACCCCTGTTGCTGGCCTCGGTGTTTGCCGTCCTGCCGGCCCATGCCCAGCAGTTCAAGGTCTTGCTGTTCACCAAGACCGCAGGCTGGCACCACGATGCGGTGCATGCGGGCGTCGGCGCCGTGCAGGAACTGGGCAAGCTGCACGATTTCGAGGTCTTCTGGACCGCCGATGCGAAGCGCGTGATGAACGATGCCGAGCTGGCCAAGTACCAGGCCGTGGTGTTCCTGCTGACCACCGGCGACATCCTCGACGACGCCCAGCAGGCCGCCTTCGAGCGCTACATCCGCAAGGGCGGCGGCTTCGTGGGCGTGCACAGCGCGGCGGACACCGAGTACGGCTGGCCGTGGTACACCCGGATGGTCGGACACATGTTCCGCGTGCACCCGGCGGTGCAGACCGCGGTGCTGCAGGTGCGCGAACGCAATTTTCCGGGCATGGAGCGCTTCGCGCCGCGCAGCCTGTTCACCGACGAGTGGTACGAGTTCGGCCCCGCCACGTCCAGCACGCTGCGCTACCTGCTCACGGTCGACGAGTCGAGCTACCGGCCGGAGACGACCTGGCCCGACCGCAAGGGCACGGGCATGGGCATGGGCAGCTTCCACCCGATCAGCTGGTACCAGCCCTACGAGGGCGGGCGCGCCTTCTACACCGCGCTGGGCCACATCGCGGCCACGTACCGCGACCCGGTCTTCCTGCACCACCTGTATGGCGGCATCTATTGGGCGGCGACGGGACGGGGCTTCCGGGCCGACTGAGGCGACGCAAGTAGCCCGGCAACCGGGCAAAGCGCGCTAGGCCACCGCTGCGCGGGTGCTCACGGCGCCCGGCTCACTGCACGTCCGCGTGGATCAGCAGGCGCGCCTGCCTGGCAGGGCTCCAGCTGCCGGCCAGGCGCCAGGCCTCGGTCCCGGCCCCGCCTTCGACGACCACCTGCCAGTGCGTCGGCTCCAGCGCCGGCGCGGCTGCCGCGAAACGTCCCTGCCCGTCCGGCAGTGCTTCCAGCACGCGGTCGCGCCCAGGCTGGGTCGGGTGCGCCAGGCGGATGTGGAACGGCGCCCGCACCGGCGCGCCATGGCTGCGCAGGCTTCCCGTGATCCGGCCCGCGGCGGCATCGTAGCCGGCATCGAAGCTCAGGCCGAGCCGGGTCGCCACGCGGTCGCGGCGCAGTTCCTGGTTGATGGCCTTGCCCTGCTTGTAGTAGTCGCCGACCACCATCGCATCCGGGCGGCTGGTCGCCAGCCACATCATGACGACGCCGCCGACCAGCACCAGCACCGGGCCGATCATCAGGAACCAGGGCCAGCGGTGCCGGTACCAGGGCGTGGCCGGTCCCAGGCGCAGATTGGCTTGCATGTCGTTCTCCTTCTTCATTTCGGAATGATGAATGCGGCTTCTTCGGTCACCCGCAATGCGGCGCTCTGGTCGGACGCCAGGGTGAAGGCGATCCGGTTCGAGCCCGGCTTGCCCTCGCCCCCTGGAATGCGCACCCGCACCGGCACCGCGCGCGTGGTCGCGGCGTCGATGTCGATGAGGTCCCCGTCCACCACCTGCGCCGAGGCGATCCCCTCCACCGTGATGCGCAGGCGCTGCGGCTGTTCGAGCGTGTTCATCACCTGCAGCCGGTAGACGTTCTCGATCATGCCGTCGTCCACTTCGCGCCCCATCGAGCCGCGGTCGCGGATCACGTCCAGCTTGAGCGGATTGCGCAGCGCGAGCGAGCTCGCCATGGCGGCGCCCAGGATCGCCAGCACGGCGCTATAGATCAGCACGCGCGGACGCAGCAGTCGCCGGCGCACCTGCGCCAGGCTCAAGCCCGCGGCCAGCGCGTTCTCGGTCGCGTAGCGGATCAGGCCGCGCGGACGGTTCACCTTGTCCATCACGCCGTTGCAGGCATCCACGCAGGCGGCGCAGCCGATGCACTCGTATTGCAGGCCCTTGCGGATGTCGATCCCGGTCGGGCAGACCTGCACGCACATGCTGCAGTCGATGCAGTCGCCGCTGCCGGGCGCACCCTGGCGCGCGCTGCGTGGTTCGCCGCGCGCCGCGTCGTAGGTGACGATCAGGGTGTCCTTGTCGAACATCGCGCTCTGGAAGCGCGCATACGGGCACATGTACTTGCAGACCTGCTCGCGCATCCAGCCGGCATTGCCGTAGGTGGCGAAGCCATAGAACAGCACCCAGAACGTCTCCCACGGCCCCAGGCCGAAGGAGGCGATGTCGAAACTCAGTTCGCGCACCGGCGTGAAATAGCCCACGAAGGTGAAGCCGGTCCACAGCGCCACCAGCCCCCAGGCGGCATGCTTGCCGCCCTTGCGCGCGATCTTCCCGAGCGTCCAGGGCTGGCGGTCGAGGCGGATCCTGGCGCTGCGTGCGCCCTCGAACCTGCGCTCGATCCAGAGGAAGATCTCGGTATAGACGGTCTGCGGGCAGGCGAAGCCGCACCATACCCGGCCCGCCACCGCCGTCACCAAAAACAGCCCGTAGGCGCAGATGATCAGCAGCGCGGCCAGGTAGATGAAATCCTGCGGCCACAGCACCAGGCCGAACAGGTAGAACTTGCGGCTGGCCAGGTCGAACAGCACCGCCTGGCGGCCGTGCATCTGGATCCAGGGCAGGCCGTAGAACAGCAGCTGCGTGAGCCAGACGCAGGCCCAGCGCAGCGAGGCGTAGCGGCCCTTGATCTCGCGCGGGTAGATGTCTTCGCGCGCCGCGTACATGCGGATGACCGCTTCGCGCGGCGCCTGGTCGGGGGCATTCATTTTGCTTGCGCCGTGACGATGGGTTGCTGGGCGGGCGCGTTCGACAGGCTCCAGACATAGGCCGCCAGCACGTGCACCTTTTCTTCGCCGAGGAACTCGCCGAAGGCCGGCATGGTGTTGGTGCGGCCCTTGCGGATGGTTTCCATCACGGTTTCCGCGCTGCCGCCGTACAGCCAGGTCTTGTCGGCCAGGTTGGGCGCGCCCAGGGCCGGGTTGCCCTTGCCCTCGGCGCCGTGGCAGGCCGCGCAGGCGGCGAACTTGGGCTTGCCGAAGGAGACCTTGATCGGGTCGGCCGTCAGGCCCGACAGGCTGCGCACGTAATGCGCCACGCTCTCGATGTCCTTGTCGGTGCCGAGCGCCGCGCCCATCGGCGGCATGTTGCCGACCCGCCCGTGCAGGATGGTCTGCTTGATCGCGGCCGGCTCGCCGCCGTGCAGCCAGTCGCGATCCTGCAGGTTCGGGAAGCCCTTGCTGCCGCGCGCATCCGAACCGTGGCACTGGGCGCAATAGTTCAGGAACAGGCGCTCGCCGATGGCGTGGGCCTGCGGGTCGGCAGCCACCACCTTCAGGTCCTGGCCGGCGTATTTTGCGAACACCGGACCGAAGTCGAGCCGGGCCTGCTTCAGCTCGGCCTGGTACTCGCCGGTGGAATGCCATCCCAGCCTGCCGGCGTAGCTGCCCAGGCCCGGATACAGGGCCAGGTAGCCGAAGCCGAACACGATGGTGAGCCAGAACAGCACGATCCACCAGCGCGGCATCGGGGTATTCAACTCGGTCAGGTCCTCGTCCCAGACGTGCCCGGTGGTCTGCTCGGGCGTGCCGTCGGCGCGCAGCTTGACGCGGTAGCTCGACTGCGACCACAGCAGGATGCCGCAGCCCAGGATCGACAGCACCGTGATGACGGCCACGTACCAGTGCCAGAACTCGTTGAAGAAATCAGCCACGGTCGCTCTCCCCTGCCGCGTCGTTCTCGTCTGCGAACGGCAGACGCGCCGCGGCGTCGAAATCGCTGCCCTTGCGCAGCACGTAAGTCCAGCCGACGATGCCCAGGAAGGTCGTGAAGCTGATGACGGTCATGACGCTGCTCGCGTCGTCAAAGATCTGTTGGAGTGCCATTCTTAGTTCCTCGTCTTGATCTGGGTGCCCAGGCCCTGCAGGTAGGCGATCAGCGCGTCCTGCTCGCTCCTGCCGGCCACCTCGCTCGGTGCGGCCGCGATCTCGGCCTCGCTGTACGGCACGCCGATGCGGCGCATGGCGCGCATCTTGGGGATGATGTCTTCCGGGTTCAGCTTGGCCTTGGCCAGCCACGGATAACCCGGCATGTTCGATTCCGGCACCACGTCGCGCGGATTGTCGAGGTGGGTGCGGTGCCATTCGTCGCTGTAGCGCCCGCCCACGCGGGCCAGGTCCGGCCCGGTGCGCTTCGAGCCCCACTGGAACGGGTGGTCGTAGACGAATTCGCCCGCCACCGAGTAGTGGCCGTAGCGCTCGGTCTCGGCGCGGAACGGCCGGATCATCTGCGAGTGGCAGTTGTAGCAGCCTTCGCGGATGTAGACGTCTCGGCCGGCCAGGCGCAGCGGCGAATAGGGCTTCAGGCCCGCCACCGGTTCGGTGGTCGACTTCTGGAAGAACAGCGGCACGATCTCGACCAGGCCGCCGAAGGAAATCACGAGCAGCACCAGGCCAATCAGCAGCCAGGGGTTCTTCTCGATCCATTCATGCGTGAATTTCATATTGTGCTCCGGAGGTTCAGGCGTGCGCAGCTTCTGGCTGGGCGTGGTTCAGGTGCGGCCTGGCCGGGCCGGTCGGGATGGTCGCGTCCACGCTGCGGGTACCGCTCAGCGTCTTCCAGGTATTGAAGGCCATCAGCAGCATGCCCGACAGGTACAGGAAGCCGCCGGTGAAGCGGATCACGTAGTAGGGATAGGTGGCCTTGACGCTTTCGGCGAAGGTGTAGGTCAGGGTGCCGTCCGGGTTCACCGCGCGCCACATCAGGCCCTGCATCACGCCGGCGATCCACATCGAGGCGATGTACAGGACGATGCCGATGGTGGCGACCCAAAAGTGGGTCTCGACCAGTTGCATGCTCCACATCTGCTTTTTACCGGCCAGGCGCGGGATCAGGTAGTAGATCGAGCCCATGGTGATGAAGCCGACCCAGCCCAGGGCGCCGGCGTGCACGTGGGCGACGGTCCAGTCGGTGTAGTGCGACAGCGAGTTGATGGTCTTGATCGACATCATCGGGCCCTCGAAGGTGGCCATGCCGTAGAACGACAGCGAGACGATCAGGAACTTCAGGATCGGGTCCGAGCGCAGCTTGTGCCAGGCGCCCGACAGGGTCATGATGCCGTTGATCATGCCGCCCCACGACGGCGCCAGCAGGATCAGCGAGAACACCATGCCGATCGACTGGGTCCAGTCGGGCAGCGCGGTGTAGTGCAGGTGGTGCGGGCCGGCCCACATGTAGGTGAAGATCAGGGCCCAGAAGTGCACGATCGACAGGCGATACGAATACACCGGGCGCTCGGCCTGTTTCGGGATGAAGTAATAGACCATGCCGAGGTAGCCGGCGGTCAGGATGAAGCCCACCGCGTTATGGCCGTACCACCACTGGATCATCGCGTCCTGCACGCCGGCGTACACGGAATACGACTTCATCGCGGACACCGGCACCACCGCGCCGTTGACCACGTGCAGGACCGCGACCGCCAGGATGTAGGCACCGAAGAACCAGTTGGCCACGTAGATGTGCTTGACGCGGCGCTTGACCAGGGTACCGAAGAACACCACCGCATAGGCCACCCAGACGACCGTGATCAGGAGCGCGATCGGCCATTCCAGCTCGGCGTATTCCTTGCCGCGGGTGAAGCCCATCGGCAGCGAGATCGCGGCCGAGACCAGCACCGCCTGCCAGCCCCAGAAGGTGAAGCTGGCCAACCTGTCGGAGAACAGGCGCACCTGGCAGGTGCGCTGCACCACGTAGTACGAGGTGGCGAACAGGCCGCAGATGCCGAAGGCGAAAATGACCGCGTTGGTGTGCAGCGGGCGCAGTCGGCCGTAGCTCAGCCAGGGGATGTCGAAATTGAGCGCGGGCCAGGCCAGCTGCGCCGCGATGAAGACGCCGGCAGCCATGCCGATCACGCCCCAGACGACGGTCGCGATGGCAAACTGGCGCACGATCTTGTAGTTATAGTTTAGACTGGTGTCCAAGATGCTCTCCTGAAAATACCTTGATGAATGACAATCAGGAGTGTCGTTTTTTGCGTTGCAAAAATCCTTGATGTGAATCAAATTGTTCAGCATCGGACGAGCTACGTGAACGATGTGTTGTGGCCGCGTGCGCAGCTGGTCGTTCCGGGAAATCAACGATGCGACTGTGAGACGAAACAAGGTTCACGACAGACGGCCCGCCTCACTCGGAAGGGCTTTTCCTTCATCGCCCCCAGCCCAGGCGGCTTGGGCGGCACCTCACCAGGAAAAACGCTATGCCGCCTCTATCGCACTCCGTATCCGAACAACTGAGCCAGCGCCTGCACCAGACGCGCAAGGACCTGCTCGACGCGGTCCGCGCCCGCACCGGTGCGCCGGATGACGAAGCCCCGAGCATTGCCCCGCTCGCCCACCAGGGCCAGAGCGACGACGCGCCGCAGTCCGAAATGATCAGCCACAACGAGCAGCACCTGGCCGAGCACGAATCCGCCCTGCTGCACGAGATCGACGTCGCCATCGGCAAGCTGGAGTCGGGCGGCGCCGGCATCTGCGAATCCTGCGGCCGCGACATCGCCGAGGCACGCCTGCTGGCCACCCCGACCGTCCGCCTGTGCATCGAATGCCAGCAGCAGCTCGAGAAAGACCAGCACACCGGGCGCGGCCCGTCGATGTAGTTTCCAGTCCCGCGGGGTGGACGGTTCCACCCCGCACCGGTCTAGACGGCGCCGGGCGCGCCGTCCGCGCGTTCAGGGCCGGCCGGCTGCGCCGGGCCGCATGCAAGCTCCCCCCGGTCGTCATCGACCAGGATCCGCATCCCCGGTCCTTCCAGGTCCTCGAACTGGCCGCTCTCCGCCGCGCCAAAGAATATCCACACCGCCAGCGCGACCAGCATCACGCTGAGTGGAACGAGCAGATACAGCGCTTCCATGTCATTCCTTTCGCAAGCGGAGCGCGTTCAGCACCACGATTGCCGAGCTGGCCGCCATGCCGATGCCGGACAGCCAGGGGCTGAGCAGCCCGGTCGCCGCCGCCGGGATCGCAGCCAGGTTATAGACCGAGGCCCAGACCAGGTTCTGGCGGATGATGGCCATGGTGCGGCGCGCGGTGTCGGCAGCGTCGGCCAGCGGCAGCAGGCTGTCGCCCAGCAGCACGCCGTCGGCATGCACCTGGGCCAGTTCGGTGCCGCGCCCCATCGCGAACGACACGTCGGCGCCGCGCAGGACGGCGGCATCGTTGCTGCCGTCGCCCACCACCGCCACCACCGCGCCCTCCTGCTGCAGTTCGCGCACGAAGGCCAGCTTCTCGGCCGGCAGCCGGTCGCCGAAAGCGTTGGCGATGCCGAGCTGGCGCGCCACCGCGCTGGCCGCGGCCTGGTCGTCGCCGCTGAGCAGGATCACGGTCTTGCCGGCGCGCTGGAAGCGCCGCACCACCTCGGAGGCTTCCGGGCGCAGGCCGTCGGCCAGGTCGAAGCGCGCCAGCCAGTGGCCCTCGCAGGCCAGCCAGGCGGTGCTGGTGCCGGTCGGCGCCGCGCAGCGCACCATGCCGCCGGCCAGTTCCTGCGCGAATTCGGCGGTGCCGATCCGGTACACGACGCCGTCGATCGTGCCTTCGAAACCGCGCCCGATCTCGGCGCGCAGCTTGCCCGCCACCAGGCCATGCCCCGGCATCGCCGCACGGACCGCGATCCCGACCGGATGGGAGTTCTCGGCCTGCAGCGCCGAGCCGATGCGCAGGCACAGGTCGCTGTCGAGCGAACCGACCGGCACCACCTGGCGCAGCACCACGCGGCCCAGGGTCAGCGTGCCGGTCTTGTCGAACACGACGTGGGTGGCACGCTCGAAGGTTTCCAGCGTGTGCGGCGCGACCGCCAGCACGCCGCGCCCCAGCAGCCGGTCGGTGGCCGCCGCCAGCGCGGTCGGGGTGGCCAGCGACAGCGCACAGGGACAGGACACCACCAGCACCGCCACCGCGGCATGCCAGGCGCGCGCCGGATCGACGCTGCTCCAGACCAGGTACACCGCCACGGTGAGCAGCAGCAGGCCGAGCACGAACCAGGCGGCGACCCGGTCGGCCCACAAGGCCATGGCCGGCTTGCCGAGGCCGGCCCGTTCGACCAGGCGCACCAGCATCGCCAGCGTGCTGTCGCGCGCCACCGAGGTGACGCGCACCACCACCGCCTGGCCGGCATTCACGGCGCCACCCGGCAGCGTGTCGCCGGGACCCATGCGGCGCGAGCGGCTTTCGCCGGTCAGCAGGGAAAAATCGAGATCGGTCTCGCCCTCCACCACGACGCCGTCCGTGGGGACCGCCTTGGCCGGCGTGACCAGCACCAGGTCGCCGACCGCCAGGGTCGACGCCGGCACCAGTTCGGTATCGCGCGCGCCGGGGTCGCCGCGCAGGCGCAAGGCCGACGCCGGCAGTCCGCGGCGCAGCGCGTCGAGCGCCTGCGAGGCGCGGCGGCGCGCCCCCAGCTCCAGGTAGCGGCTGCCGAGCAGCAGGAAGACGAACATCGTGATCGAGTCGAAATAGACGTCGCCCCTGCCGGACACCAGGCTGACGCAGCTGCCGGCGAAGGCGGCCGCGATGCCCAGCGCCACCGGCACGTCCATGCCCGGCACGCCGCGCTTCAGGTCGCGCCAGGCGCCCTCGAAAAACGGCAGTGCCGAATAGAACACGGCCGGCAGGGTCAGCGCGAACGAGGCCCAGCCCATCAGCGCGCGCATGTCGGCATCCATGCTGCCGTCCTCGGCCAGGTAGACCGGCACCGCATACATCATCACCTGCATCATCGCCAGGCCGGCCACGAACAGCTGGCGGAACAGGCGGCGGCGAGCGCGCTCGATTCCCTGGTCGTGGCGCTGCACATCATACGGGGCCGCGCTGTAGCCGATCGCGCGCAGCGCGCGCACGATGCCGCTGACGCGGCAAAGCTGCGGATCCCAGCGCACGAACACGCGCCCCAGGGCGACGTTGAGCGAGACTTCCCGCACGCCGGCCAGCTGGCCGAGGCGGCGCTCGACCAGCCAGACGCAGGCGCCGCAGCGCACCCCCTCGATCGAGAAGCTGCCCTCGCCATCCATGCCCTGCTGGTCGAACAGCGCCAGCTCGGGTTCGTCCGCCGCATCCGCGACCGGGGCGGCGTATTCGGTGCGCGCGTGGTAGTAGTCGGCGAAACCGCCGGCGACGATGGCTTCGGCGGCGGCGGCGCAGCCGGGGCAGCACATGCTGCGCGCCGCACCGTCGATCCGGGCCTGCCAGCTGCTGCCGTTCGGCACCGGCGCGCCGCAATGGAAGCAGCCGGCGCCCGACCTTGCCCGCCCCTCGGGCGCGCCCCGGCCGATGCCGGCCGGCGCCGCGATCTCCGCCAGCACCGCGCTCATGCCCCGGCTCCCGGCGCGAGGCACAGCACGCCGATCCAGTGCGCGGCCATGCCGGCGGCCGGCACGACACCGGCTGCGCGCGCCAGGCCGAGCAGGCCGAAGGCGAGGATCAGCAGGCCGCAGGCCAGGCGCACCCGGCGCATCTGGAACAGCGTACGCAGCCTGGCCCCGGCCAGGCCGATCGCCGCCAGCATCGGCAGCGTGCCCAGCCCGAAGGCCAGCATCACGCCGGCGCCATCCAGCGCGGAGCCGCTCAGCATGGCGGTCACCAGCATGCTGTAGACCATCCCGCAGGGCAGCCAGCCCCACACCGCGCCGGCGGCGAACATGCGTCCCGCGCTGTCGAGCGGGCCGATCTCGCGCAGCAGCGGCGACAGGCGGCGCCACAGCGCCTGCCCGCCCTGCTCCAGCAGGGCCAGGCCGCGCCAGGCGTCCATCAGGTACAGTCCCAGCGCCACCAGCATCAGGTTCGCCAGCACGTAGGCGCCGGCCTGCAGCGCCGGCAGCCCGCTCAGACTGGCGGCGCCGCCGGCCAGCCCGCCCGCCAGCGCGCCCGCGCCGGCATAGCTGGCGATGCGTCCGGCGTTGTAGGCGGCCACGTGTCCCGCCGCCGGGGCGAGGCTGCGCGTCGCCACCGTGCGCACCGGCACCGGGAAGGCAGGCGCGGGCCGTGCACCGCGCGCGACCGACAGCGCGCCGACGATGCCGCCGCACATGCCGGCGCAGTGGACGCTGCCGGCCAGGCCGACCAGGAACACCGGGATCAGGCTGACGCCGCTCATGCCGTCCTCATACCGTCTGCGAGTGCCGCGGACCGGCCGCGCGCGCGGCCGCGAGATAGCGGTCGAACACCATGCACACGTTGCGGATCAGGAGCCGCCCCTTCATGGTGACGGTCAGCCATTCCGGCCCGACGGTGACCAGGCCGTCTTCTTCCAGCTGGCGCAGGCTCGCCAGCTCGGCGGCGAAATAATCCTTGAACACGATCGGGAAGGCCTGCTCGAGCGCCGGGATCGACACTTCGAACTGGCACATCAGGGTCTGGATCAGGCTGCGGCGCAGCGCGTCGTCCATCCCCAGGCGGATGCCGCGCGCCACCGGCAGTTCGTTCTGGTCGAGCAGGTCGTAGTATTCCTCGAGCGTCTTGACGTTCTGGCTGTAGGTGGCGCCCACCGCCCCGATGGCCGAGACGCCGCAGGCCACCAGGTCGGTGTCGGCATGGGTCGAGTAGCCCTGGAAGTTGCGGTGCAGGCGGCCCTGGCGCTGGGCCACGGCGAGGTCGTCTTCCGGCTTGGCGAAATGGTCCATGCCGATGTAGACGTAGCCGGCCGCGCCCAGGCGCTCGATGCACAGCTGGAGCATCTGCAGCTTGGTGTCGCTGGACGGCATGTCGGCTTCCACGATGCGGCGCTGCGGCTTGAACAGGTGCGGCATGTGGGCGTAGTGATAGACCGCGATGCGGTCGGGGCTGGCCGCGACCACCTTGTCGAGGGTCTGGCGCATCGTGTCCAGGGTCTGCTTCGGCAGGCCGTAGATCAGGTCGATGCTCACCGAACGGAAACCGGCGGCGCGGGCCGCGTCGATCACCGCGCGCGTCTCGCGTTCGGGCTGCACGCGGTTGACGGCGCGCTGCACCTCGGGATCGAAATCCTGCACGCCCAGGCTGATGCGGTTGAAGCCCTGGCGGCGGAGCAGGTGCACGCGCTCGGGGGTGACGGTGCGCGGGTCGACCTCGATCGAGTACTCGCCCGCCTCGTCGGGCGCGAAGCGGAAGCTGCGCCGCAGGTGGGCCATCAGCTCGTCCATCTGGGCGTCCAGCAGGTAGGTCGGGGTGCCGCCGCCGAAGTGCATCTGCGCGACCTCGTTCATGCCGCCGAACAGGGCGGCCTGCATCGCGATCTCGCGCTTCAGGTAGGACAGGTAGGTGGCGGCCTTGTCGCGCTTTTTGGTGACGATCTTGTTGCAGGCGCAGTAGTAGCAGACCGTGTCGCAGAACGGGATATGCAGGTAGAGCGAGAGCGGACGGGCGCCGCCGCGGGTGAGCAGGCCGGCCACCGCGTGCAGGTAGTCGCGGTAGCCGAATCCCGCGTCGAAGCGGTCGGCGGTCGGGTAGGACGTGTAGCGCGGACCATTCTTGCCGAGCCGCTTGAGCAGCTCGGTGTCGACTTCGACCGTGGGAGTGCCGGAAAAAGCGGCGGACGGACGGCTGTCCGGGTGAACCTGGATCGGAACCACGGTCTTGTCCATGGCCGGAAACGCTGTTGCGTGCATGTCAATCAACTCCTGCTGCTGCCGGTGTGCGGAAATGCATGTCGGCTCCAATAACAGGCAGTTTATTGATCAGCGTCTCGTAAATCCTTGACTTGCATCAAATACGGTCGAGTCTTGTGGAACTGCGGATTCTCGACGCAAGGGCAGCCGCAAGCGCGGCTGCCTGCCGCCTGCTGCCTGCGTTCAGCGGCGGCCGGCGGCGCCTGCGCCGAACTGGAACACCGACAGCGCCTGCACCAGCTGGCTGGCCTCGTCGGCCACGTTGGTCGAGGCGTTCGCCGACTCCTCGACCAGGGCGGCGTTTTCGCGCGTGATGTGGTCGAGTTGGGCCATGGCGGCATTGACCTCGGCGATGCCGCTGCCCTGCTCGCGGCTGGCGCCGGTGATGCCGCTCATGATCGTGGCCGCCTCGCGCACCGACTCCACCACCTGGCGCATGGTCTGGCCGGCGTCGCCGACCAGCACATTGCCTTCGCCGACCTGCTGCACCGAGGCCTCGATCAGGCCCTTGATCTCCTTGGCCGCGGCCGCCGAGCGCTGGGCCAGGCTGCGCACCTCGCCGGCGACCACGGCAAAGCCCCTGCCCTGCTCGCCGGCCCGGGCCGCCTCCACCGCGGCATTGAGCGCCAGGATATTGGTCTGGAACGCAATGCCGTCGATCAGGCCGATGATGTCCACGATGCGGGTCGCCGAGGCGCTGATCCGCCCCATGGTGTCGCCGACGCGTCCGACCGCGTCGCCGCCGCGGCCCGCGACATTCGACGCCGCCAGAACCAGTGCGTCGGCGCGCACCGCGCTGTCGGTATTCTGGCCGGCCGCCGCCGCGATCTGCGCCAGGCTGCTGGCGGTCTGTTCCAGGCTGGCCGCCTGGGCCTCGGTACGGCTGGCCAGGTCGCCGTTGCCGGTGGCGATCTCGCGGGTGGCGTGCTCGATCGAGGCCACGTTGCGGCGCACGTCGCCGACGATGGCCTTGAGGTTGACGTTGAGCTGGCGCAGCGCCAGTTGCAGGCGGCCGATCTCGTCGTTACGGCCCGTGTGCCGCACGTCGACGGGATGGGCCAGGTCGCCGCCGGCCAGCGCGTAGACGGCGGTCGTGGCTTCGTGCAGCGGTCCCGCGATGCTGCGCTGCAGTTCGGCCCAGGCCGCCAGCGTCGCCGCCACGCCGGCGCCGGCCAGCACTTGCCACACCAGGCCATCGGCGCCGATGCCGAGTCCCGCCATCAACGCCGCCTGGCCGCCCATCAGGATGCCGAGGCGGCGCGACAATGGCAGGCTGCGCAGCGCATCCAGGCGGGCACGCCAGCCGCGCTGCACGACCAGGCCGCGCCGGATCGCCATGCCGCCGGCCTGGCCGTCCCGGAACTTGCGGTACAGCTCGCTGGCGTCCGCCACCTGGGCACGGGTCGGCGCGGTACGCACCGACATGTAGCCGGTGACGCGGCCGCCTTCCTTGATCGGCACCACATTCGCCACCACCCAGTAGAAGTCGCCGTTCTTGCGGCGATTCTTGACCAGTCCGGTCCAGGGCTCGCCGGCCTGCAGCGTCGCCCACAGGTCGGCGAAGGCCTCGGGCGGCATGTCCGGATGGCGTACCATATTGTGCGCCTTGCCCAGCAGCTCATGCTGCTGGAATCCGCTGACGTCGATGAAACTCGGGTTGACATAGGTAATACGGCCCTTGGTATCGGTCTTCGACACGATCGACTGGCCTTCTTTCAACAGGTACTCGATGCCGGTGACCGGCAGGTTGCTTCTCACGACGCTTCTCCTAGTTGCCTGACGGCAAAATTTCAGCGTCCGATTCTAAGCAGGCACGACTGTAAAATTTTTGACATAGATCAAATTTACACAAGACCATCTCGTCCGCTTCGCCAAATATATCTTGACCTTCGGCAAATGTTGCAATTGGTGTAAGCTGCCGGCATGGACAATCTGACCCATTCACTCGTCGGCCTGGCCCTGGGAGAGCTGGTCGAGCGCAGCCTGCCTGCGGCAACCGACGCCGCGCATGGCCGCACCCGGCGTCGCGCCCTGCTGTTCACCGGACTCCTGGCCAACAATTTCCCCGATCTCGACCTGGTTTTCACGCCGCTGCTGCCGGCCCCGCTGGGCTACCTGATCCACCACCGCGGCCACACGCATACCCTGCTGTACGCGCTCCCCCAGGTGGCCCTGCTGCTGGCCCTGACCTGGCTGCTGTGGCCGGGCGCGCGCCGCCTGCTGCAGGGCGCGCGCGACGCGCGCCGGGCCATCGTCGCCACCGCCGTGCTCGGCATGCTGCTGCACCTGTCCTTCGACGCGCTGAACGTCTACGGTGTCCATCCGTTCCACCCGGTCGATTCGCGCTGGCTATACAGCGACCTGGTGTTCATTGTCGAACCGGTGTTCTGGACCGCCCTCGGCTGCGCGCTGGCGCTGGCGGCGCACAGCCTGGTCGTGCGCCGGCTGGCGCTGGCCGCCTTCGCGGCCATGCCGCTCCTGTTCGCCTGGCTGGGTTTCCTGCAATGGGGTTCGCTGGTCCTGCTGGGGGCGGTGGCGCTGGCCGTGGGCGCCGCCAGCCACCGCCTGGGCGCGCGCGCCGGGCTGCTGGCGGGCCTGCTGGCTTGCGCCGGCTTCGTCGGTGTGCAGGCCGTGGCCGGCCAGCTGGCGCGCGGCCAGGTACGCGCGGCGCTGGCCCAACTGGCGCCCGGCAGCCGGGTGCTCGACATTGCGCTGTCCGCGTTCCCGGCCAATCCGCTGTGCTGGTCGTTTGCCACCGTCAGCACCGGACCGGCCGCCGACCGCTACAGCGTGCGGGTCGGGGTAGCGAGCCTGGCGCCGGAATCGAGCCCGGTGTGGGCCTGCCCGGCACGCTTCGGCGGCGTTCCCGGCAACGCGCCGGGATCGGGCGGCCTGCCGCCCAGGGCGGCAAGCGCTGCACTGGCATGGAAATACAGCGAAACCCGCAGCCTGGCCGCGTTTCGCTCACTGCAACGCAACAACTGCCACTTCGACGCCTGGCTGCGCTTCGCACGCGTGCCCGCGCTGGCGGACGGGACGGCCACCGACATCCGCTTCGGCCCCCCGGACCAGCCCAATTTCTCGACCCTGCCGTATGCCGCCCGCGCAGCCACGCCCTGCCCGGCGCCGGTAGCCGCATGGGGCTACCCGCGCGCCGACCTGCTCGGCTGGAAATGATGCAGCCGCGCCAGCCCGCGCCGCTCCCGGTTGGCGTGGGCGATGGCGCGTCCGAAGAAGTCGACCAGCGCAGGCGCGTGCAGGTCGAAGCAGAAGCCGTCGCGCACCTGCCAGACGCGTTCGCGCAGGGCGGCCATGGCGTCGCGGTCGTAGAGCTGACGCGCCAGCGCCGAGATGCCGTCAAAAAATATCCCGATACCGAGGCGCCGCGCCAGCGACTGCGCCGCCACGATCGCGCCTGCGTTGTTGAACTGAATCATCGGTAACCCGGCCGCGGCCAGGGTCGCCGCGCGCGCCGGGATGTTCAGGTCGTCCCAGTCGGCGCGCCGGATCTCGCCGCCGTTCCTGCTGTCGAAGACATGCAGCCAGCCGGCGTCGTACTGCGAGAATTCGCGTACCCAGCCGTCCGGATCGACATTGGCATGCAGGTGCAGGTGTGCGGGCGCCAGCGCGCCCGCCCTGGCGATCCATTCGCGCCACTGCTCCTGCGTGAAGTCGCCATAGAAATGCAGGTGGATGCCATGCCGGGCCAGCGCTGCCACCATGGGCGGGTGCAGTCCGATCGGGCGTCCCGGCACCACCGTGTGCACTTCCCAGCTGGTGCTCGACAACAAGGGCGAAGGCGCCTGCAGGAACCAGGCGCGGCGCGGCAGGTCGCCGTCGAGCACGTGCTCGGGACGGCCGGGCGGGATGCCGGGCAAGGCGGTCGCAAACCAGTCGCGCATCTCCGGGCTGCTGTAGATGCAGCCGTCGGCCCTGCGCACCAGGTCGGCCAGCAACGGCCAGGTGCCTTTCTCGATGCAGATGAACGGCCCCTCCTTGAAATGCCAGACGAAGGGGATGTCCGGGGTGTGCATCAGCACCTCGTGGGCGAAAGGCACCGCCTGCCAGTTGAGCTGGGCGTAGATCAGGTCGGGATCGAGGCGGTCGAGCGCCGCGCGCCAGCCCTGGCGCGGCAAGTCCTCGACCTGTCCGAAGGGCAGCGGCCCGACCGTGTTGAACCAGGACGGCGCCGGCGTCCACAAGCCGTACAGGCGGTGCCCCAGTGCCTCGAGCGCCAGCACGCGGTCGGCGTTGTAGGCCAGTTCGCCGGCCAGCACGATCTTCAGTCCCCGTGCGTCCGGGCCGGGCGCGGCCGCGGCAACAGCCGGGGCAGCAGCCGGCGCAATAGCTGCTGCGGCAGCCGGGGCACAGTCGCGCGGGCGGGCGTAGAGCCGCGCTTCGTCGATCGCGTTGCCGGTGCTGGTATGGAAGCGCAAGGGTCCGGCCACGCGGTAGTGCCGGCGGAAGGGATTGATGCCGCCGAGGGGTTCGCGCATGCGCTTGTGGCGCTGGCCCGGATGGTCCACCCATTCGCAGCTGATCTCGCCAGTCGCCACGAATGCGCCCTGGCTGCGCAGGGCGGACCAGAACAGCCGGTCGAGGTCGTCGCTTTCGACCTCGGCGCGTTCGCGCCAGCGCAAGGCCGTGCGGCGATGCAGGCACTGCACGGGTTGCAGGCATTCGCCGGGAACGATGCCCAGCGCGCTGCCCTTGTAATGGTGGCGCACCCCGGAATAGGCCAGCACCGCGCCTGGTTCGCGCCCGAGACAGGCCACCAGCCCGGCCAGGTGCATGCCGTACCATACGTCGTCGCTCGGCAGGTAGGCCACCAGCTCGCCGCGCGCGGCGTCGAGTCCGGCGTTGATGGTGCGGCCCAGTCCGCCATTGCTGTCGAAACGCAGGAAGCGCACCCGCGCGTCGGCCAGCCAGGGGCCCAGGGCGGTCGCGGTATCGTCCAGGGAACCGTCGTCGACGACGACCAGTTCCCAATTGTCATGGCTTTGCGCCCGCAGGCTGTCGAGGGCGCGGCCGATGAAGGACGCCTGTTCGAAGGTGGGCATGATGACGCTCACGCGCGGGCGAGGCTGGCTGGACATGACGATGGGCCCTGGTTGGCAACCACACCAGCGTAGAAGCCCCGGCCCGCGCGCGTTTGCGTCATGTCAGCAGTGCGCGGGAGGCGCCGCTGGTTCGTGTCGCGGGCGCGGCAGCCATGGCGACCCCGCCGGCGCCATGCCCGCTGCCCGCCTCCCGCCGCCCGCGCGGGTCCGCGCCGATTTCGGTAGAATTCCCGGTTTCGCCAGGCCGGAGCCGCCGTGACACCCACTGAACCCATGCTTGCCTTCCTGTCGAACGGCGGCGCCACCGGCGCCCGGATCCATGCCCACGACTGGGACACCCATCCGCTCGGGCCGATTCCGTCCTGGCCGGCCGCGCTGCGCACCGCGCTCGGCATCGTGCTCGGCGCGTCCTTTCCGACCTTCCTGGCCTGGGCTCCGCGCTTCGACCTGTTCTACAACGACGCCTACGTACCGCTGCTCGGGAACAAGGCAAGCGATGCGCTCGGCCAGCCCATGCCCGAGGTCTGGAGCGAGGTGTGGGACTCGGTCGGCCCCTATGCCCGCCGCGTGCTGGAGGGCGAATCCTTCGTGTTCGAGAACTTCGCCACCACGCTCGAGCGCCATGGCTACCCGGAACAGGCCTGGTTCACCTTCTCGTACAGCCCGGTGCGCGACGACGACGGCGTGGTGCGCGGAATGATCTGCACCGTCATCGAGGTCACCGACCGGGTGCGCGCGCTGGCGCAGCACAAGCAGGCGGAGGAACGCCTTGCGCTTTCGCTCGAAGCGTCCGGCAACATCGGCACCTGGTCCTACGACCTCGACACCGCCGCCACCCATGTCGACGAACGCTTCGCGCGCCTGTTCCAGGTCGAGGCCGCCCTGGCCCGCGAGGGCACCGAACTGGTGCGCTTCACCGACATGATCCACCCGAGCGACCGCCCGGCCGTACTGGAAGCGATCGACCACGCGATCCTCACCGAGTCGCTGTACGACGTCGAGTACCGGATCCCGCAGCGCTCCGGCCTGGACGTGTGGGTCAATGCGCGCGGCAAGGTGTTCGCCAATGCCGAAACCGGCGGACGGCGCTTTGCCGGCATCGCGGTGGACATCACCGACCGCAAGCGCGCCGAACAGGCCAGAATCGACAGTGAACGCCAGGCCCTGGCCGCCTCGCGGCGGGCCGACGAAAGCGCGCGCCGGCTCGACGTGCTGCTCGACGCGGCGCCGGTGGGCATCGTCTACGCCGACGCGGCCGGGCGCCTGCAGCTGGCCAACGCCTCCAACCGCCGGATCTGGGGCGCGCATCCGCACCGCGCCACGGTCGAGGAATATGGCGAATGGAAGGGCTGGTGGCCCGCCGGTTCGGACCGCGCCGGGCAGCGCGTGCTGGCGCACGAATGGCCGATCGCGCACGCGCTCGGCGGCGTCGACCAGGCCGGCGGCGTGTTCGAGATCGAACCCTTCGACAGCCCCGGCGTGCGCCGCACCATCCTGGTGCAGGCGGCCGCCATCCGTGACCGCGACGGCGCCATGGCTGGCGCGGTGGCCGCCAACATGGACATCACGGCCCAGGTCGCGGCCGAGCATGCGATGAAGGACAGCGAAGCCAAGTTCCGCCTGATCGCCAACGTCATTCCGCAGATGGTCTGGTCGGCCGATGCCGGTGGCCGTAGCGACTACGTGAATACCCGCTGGTCGGAGTTCACCGGCGTGCCGGAGCAACGCATCGCAGGCGACGGCTGGGCCGACATCGTCCACCCGGACGACCTGCCGGAACTGCGCGCGCGCTGGGGCCACAGCGTGGCCACCGGCGAGCCCTTCGAGGTCGAACACCGGCTGGTCCACCGGTCGGGCGAATACCGCTGGGTGCTCAACCGTGCGCTGCCCTCGCTCGACGAGGCGGGCAAGCCGACCCGCTGGATGGGCACCCTGACCGACATCCACGACAAGAAGACCGGCGAAGACGAGCTGCGCGCGCAGGCGCGCCGCAAGGACGAATTCCTGGCGATGCTCGCGCACGAACTGCGCAACCCGCTGGCGCCGATCAGCAATGCGGCCCAGCTGCTGGCCATGAGCACGCTCGACCCGCAGCGCGTGCGCCAGTCGAGCGAGGTGATCATCCGCCAGGTGCGCCACATGACCTCGCTCGTGGACGACCTGCTCGACGTCTCGCGCGTGACGCGCGGCCTGGTGGAACTGGAACGCGAGCGCGTCGATATCAAGTCGGTGGTGGCCAGCGCGGTCGAGCAGGCGCGCCCGCTGATCGAGGCGCGCGGCCATGCGCTCGACCAGCACATGGTGTCGCGCCGCTGCTGGGTACGGGGCGACCGCATCCGCCTGGTGCAGGTGGTCGTCAACCTGCTCAACAACGCGGCCAAGTACACCGGCCAGGGCGGCACCATCGCGCTGTCGGTCGATGCGGATGCCGGCAATGTGACGATCGCGGTGCGCGACAACGGCATCGGCATCGACCGCGCCATGCTGCCGCACGTGTTCGGCCTGTTCACCCAGGCCGAGCGCACCCCCGACCGCTCCCAGGGCGGCCTGGGGCTGGGCCTGGCCCTGGTGCACAGCCTGGTGCAACTGCACGGCGGCCGGGTCGTGGCGCACAGCCAGGGCTTGGGCATGGGCAGCACCTTCACGGTGACCTTGCCGGTCGTCGACGGCGCCGCCGGCACGGCCGCGGGCGGGCCCGGGCCGGCCGCTTCCCCCGCCGCAGCGGCCGGCCCGGGCGCGGGCCGCCGCATCCTGGTGGTCGACGACAATATCGACGCGGCGCTGTCGCTGGCCGAGGTGCTGCGCTCGCTGGGCCATACGGTGGCAAGCGCGCACGATTCGCACGCGGCGCTGGCCCAGGCCCGCGCCGCGCGGCCCGACATCTACATCCTCGACATCGGCCTGCCCGACATCGACGGCTACGCCCTGGCGCGCCGCCTGCGCGAGGACGCGGATACCGGCCGCGCGACCCTGATCGCCCTTACCGGCTATGGCCAGTCGCACGACCGGGTGCTGGCCAGGTCCGCCGGCTTCGACCACCATTTCGTCAAGCCGGTCGACCTGGCGGCCCTTGTGGAGACCATCGACGCCGCCAACCCGCTGCGGGCCGACTGCGGCAAGTTGTGACAATGCGCGCGACCGGCAGTCGCCGCCGGGTCCGACGCGTCATGCCCTGACCGGGCCCACCGGCTTGCCGGCCGGGGAAGGCTGCGTCATCCATGACTATTGGAAACGAATGTTTCGCCCGTTACGGTTTGGAACAATTTCGAATCGTGTCGGTGCGCGGCCGGGCTTACCATTTGTTCATGAACTTCAGCTTCTCAACCCCATCCAGCGGCGCGTGCCTGGTGAAGCTCTGGGCCAGCGGACGATACGGCTTTTCCTTGCCGAAGAAGGTCGAGATCACCGGACCGGACGGTGTGAGCGCGGCCTATCTTTATCACAGTCGAAAAGTCGGGCTGTCCGCCGAACTCACCAACCGCACGCTTGTCAGAATCGCGATTGCCCAGTACCTGGCGGCCGGCGCGGACGGCGCCGGCGTCCACGAAATCGACGACGCACTGGCCCCCTTCGACGGCACCCTGACGCAGATCCGCCCCTTCGCCCCGCCGCCCCCGCCCCCGCGCGTGCGGCCTTCGCGGATCATGCCAAGGACCGGCGGCGTGCCCGCAGGGGCCGGGCGCGTCGCCTGCGCCAAGGAGGCGGCATGACAACATCACGTACAGCGAGGTAGACATGCGCATCAGCTTCACCCCCGGCCAGGTTGCAATGCTCATCGAGCGGGCCGAGCGCCAGCTCGAACAGATCGTCGCCGATTCGATACGCGAGACCGGCAACGGGCGCAATATCACGCGCACGGCCCAGCACATGCTGCACGAAACCGTGGTCACCCTGATCCGGCTGTACCGCGAACAGGTAGCGGAGGGCGCGCCGGTGGCCACGCGCATCGCGCGTGCCTATGCCAAGGGCGCCGATGCGCAAAGCGGGGTGCCGACCCTGGCGTGCGTGCGGACCATCCTGTCGATCATCCGCGATACGCGCGCGATGGTACCGGCGCCTGAATCCCAGGCGGAGATGCAGCTCGAGTCCGACCCGCAGCCCGAGCCGCGCCAGCCGCGGCGCCCGCCGACCCTGACCATCGGATAGACCGTCGGCCTCGGTAAGGCGTCCCTGGACGCCGGATCATGCCGCCCGCCTACGCATATGTTGTATGCATACCACCGTTTAACGTTTTCTTAACGCGCTGGTAACGTCCGGCTGATCTATTGCCCCCTAGCATCGTCTATGATCTGCCGATACCGGCAGGTGTCGTCGCGCGCTCACGAGGCGCGCGCCGTTGGGGCATCGCCTGGCGATGTGTCGTCCACATCATTCAGGCTCAGCAAGCGGTTTTCATGGTCCCTTCAGCTTCCGGCAACACTGCACAAGACAAGACTCCCTCGGCACTGCTCGCACGTTTCACCCTCTGGGCTGGCCCCTATGCCAGCCTGCTCCAGATGCTGCTGCTCGGACTGGCCATTCTCAGCCTGTCGCGCCTGGGCCTGGCCGCCTGGCAGTGGGACCGGGTGCAGGCGACCGGGATCGCCGGCGCCCTGTTCCTGCAGGGCCTGCGCGCCGACCTGATCCTGCTCGGCTACTTCCTGGTCATCCCGCTGCTGCTCGCGCCGCTGCTGGCGCACCGGGTGACGGCCCGTTTCTGGCGCCGCGCCACGGTTGGCTGGGCCACCTTCGCCCTGGTCTTCATCGTCTTCATGGAGCTGTCCTCGCCACAGTTCATCATGCAGTACGACGTGCGCCCGAACCGCCTGTTCATCGAATACCTGGTCTATCCGCGCGAAGTGCTCGCCACCTTGTGGAACGGCTTTCGCACCGCGCTGCTGCTGGGCGTGGGCCTGAGCGTGGTGCTGGCGGTCAGCCTGTTCCGGCTGCTGCGCGGCGCCAGCAGGGAAATGCGCATGTGGCCGGCCCGCAGGCTGCTGCTGCTCTGGCCCCTGCTCTGCTTCCTGGTGTTCGTGCAGGTGCGCTCGACCACCGGCCACCGTCCGGCCAACCCGGCCCTGTTCGCGCTGACCGGCGACTCGATGGTCAATTCGCTGATCATCAATTCGGGCTGGTCGGTGCTGGACGCGATCGGTTCGATGCGCAAGGAAGCGGTGTCCTCCGAGATCTACGGCAAGCTCCCGCGTGCGCAAGTATTCGAGCAGGTCAGGGCCGCGCCCTGGCTGCGCGCGGCGCGCTTCGACCACCCGGAACTGCCGACCCTGCACCACCAGCAGGCCGCGATCGCGCGCGCGCGCCCCCTCAATTTGGTGATCGTGCTGCAGGAAAGCCTGGGCGCGACCTTCGTGGAATCGCTGGGCGGCCTGCCGGTGACGCCGGAACTGGAAAAGCTCAAGGACGAGGGCTGGTGGTTCGAGCAGCTGTACGCCACCGGCACGCGCTCGGTGCGCGGCATCGAAGCGGTGGTGGCCGGCTATGCGCCGACCCCGGCGCGCAGCGTGGTCAAGCTCTCGCTGGCCCAGCAGAATTTCTACACCCTGGCGGCCGGCCTCGGCCGGCAGGGCTACCACACCGAATTCGTCTACGGCGGCGAAGCCCACTTCGACAACATGCGCAGCTTCTTCACCGGCAACGGCTTCCAGAAGGTGGTCGACATCCAGCAGATGCGCCCGGCTTTTGTCGGCAGCTGGGGCGCCTCGGACGAAGACCTGTTCGACAAGTCGCTCGAACGCCTGAAAGACCTGCACGCCCAGGACAAGCCCTTCTTCAGCCTGATCTTCACCTCGTCCAACCACGAGCCGTTCGAGTTCCCGGACGGCAAGATCGCACTGCACCAGCAACCGAAGCAGACCGTCAACAACGCGGTCAAGTACGCCGATTACGCGCTCGGCAAGTTCATCCGCGCGGCGAAGCAGCAGGACTACTGGAAGGACACCGTGTTCCTGATCGTGGCCGACCACGACAACCGGGTCTACGGCAATGCCCTGGTGCCGATCAAGAAGTTCCACATTCCGGGCCTGATCCTGGGCGCCGACATCCAGCCCAAACGCATCGCCACCATCGCCAGCCAGGTCGACCTGGCCCCCACCCTGCTGTCGCTGCTGGGGGTGTCGAGCACGCACCCGATGATCGGCCGCGACTTCGTGCGCGACAGCAGCACGCCGGGCCGCGCCCTGATCCAGTTCAACAACCTGTTCACCTGGCTGGAAGGTTCATCGGCCACCATCCTGCGCCCGGGCCAGCCGGCCCTGCTCGGACACTACGACGCCGCCAGCGGCGTGCTGGACCCGAACGCCGGCACCCCGACCCAGGCCCAGGTCGAGCGGGCGATGGCGCATGTGATGCTGCCATCCCTGCTCTACCGCGAACAGCGCTACCGGCCGGCGCCCTAGCCCTGTTCCTGGCGCGGCGAGCGCGGCGGCAGCTGGATCGCCGCCAGCGCCCCGTACAAGGGTGGACTCAGCACGCGCGACACGGTGCTGGCCACCACCGCGCAGGCCATCAGGCTCAGCACCATGCTGTGGCCGTCGACCATTTCCATGACAATGATGAAGGCCGTCAGCGGCGCCTGGGTGGCGGCGGCCAGGAAGCCGACCATGCCGAGGGCGATCAGCGCCGCGCCGTGCGGGTAGCCGGTCAGCAGCGCGATGTCGTGCCCGAGCGCGGCGCCGATCGACAGCGAGGGTGCGAAAATCCCGGCCGGGACGCCGGACCAGGCCGTCAGCCAGGTCGCAATGAACTTGAACAGCACGAATGCGGTCGGCAGGCTGGCCTCGTTCTCGAGCAGCGCGCGGGTGGTCTCGTTGCCGCTGCCGTAGGTGGCGCCGCCGCTGATCGCACCGATCACCGCCACCAGCAGCCCGCAGCCGGCCGCGAACCAGACCGGATGGCGGGCGCGCAGGCGGCTCGGCCGGTCGGGGGACTGGCCGCGCAGCGACACCAGCAACAGGCGCGCGAACAGGCCGCCCGCGCAACCGCTGGCCAGCGCCGCCAGCAGGCCCGGCCAGAGCAGCGACATCCCGATCGGACCGGGATGGATGACGCCGAAGTGGGTGCCGTTGCCGTACACCGACACGGCGATCAGGCCGGCCAGCACGATGCCGGCGACGATCAGGCCGCTGTTGCGCTGCTCCGGCGAGCGCGACAGTTCTTCGATGGCGAACATGATGCCGGCCAGCGGCGTATTGAAGGCGGCCGCGATACCGGCGGCGCCGCCGGCCACCAGCAGCGAATGGGCGCTGACGCCACTGCCCCGCGGCAGCCAGCGGCGCGCGCCCAGCATCACGCCGGCGGCGATCTGCACGGAAGGTCCTTCGCGTCCGAGCGACAGGCCGCCCAGCAGGCCGGCCGAGGTCAGCGCGATCTTCGCCATGCTCAACCGCAGCGACACCAGCAGGGGCCGGCGCCCTCCGGACAGCACCGGATCGAGCGCCGCCATGACTTGCGGGATGCCCGAGCCACCCGCGCCGCGCGCGTAGCGCCGGGTCACCCAGACGATCGCGGCGCAGAGCAGCGGCGTCCATAACAGCGGGAGCCACCATGCCGTATCGACCAGTTCGCGGAACAGGCCGAATGCGCCTTCGGCCAGCCAGGTAAAGCCCACCACGACCAGGCCGGCCAGGGCGGCCATGCTGACCACGACTATGCGCGTGCGCCAAAGATTAGGAGATACAAACTCGCGCTGGAAGGCGGAGCGGACGTCGTGGGAAGCAGGATCGGGTGGCATGGGAGGCGTGATGGTCGCGAGCCTCCATTATAAGTGCATTTGTAGGAATGCACTTTCTGGTAGCGCATTCCCGACCTCCGCGCGCACTCCAGCCTCAGGCCGCGGCCATGGCGCGGCAGGCGTCGGCGCAGCGGCGGCAGGCGGCGGCGCACTGCTGGCAGTGCTCGTGCTCGTGCTTGCCGCATTCGTCGGCGCAGGCCGCGCACACGTCGGCGCACTGGCGGCACAGGGCAGCCGCGAATTCGCTGCCGCGCGCCATGAAGGCCGATGCCAGCCGGCAGATCTGGGCGCAATCCATGTCGTGCGCAATGCAGCGCGCCATCATCTTGACGTCGTCCTCGCCCAGGCAGGCGGTGGCGCAATGCTCGCATGCGGCCGCGCAGGCGTCGCAGGCGTCGATGCATTCCTGGAAGCGTTCGTGTGCCATGTTTCCTCCGTAAATGACGTGTGCGTGAAGAAGCCGGGAGGTATCCGCGCGGGTCCGGCATGCCGTACGAAACCGGCGGAAGTGCCGCCGACAGCGTCCAGCCGCGTGCCCCGCGCCGGGGCCCTGCTCCGATACATTTGTACGAACAGGATACCCGTCCGGCGCGCGACCCGGCACACGTTAGCTCGCCTCAACCGAACGCGCTCAAGCCGGGGCGCGGCCGCCGCGCACGCGTGCCTTCATGCGCGCCATCAACGGTACAGGCGCACCACATTGGTGGCGCTGAACGGCTGCCTGAACTCCTGCAGCAGGCGCGCGGTCTCCGCACGGGCGCGTTCCAGGTTCGCCGCCTTCACATGGCCGTAGCCGCGCACCGACTCCGCCACCTGGGCCAGCTTCAGGGCCGCGGCGCGGTTTTCCGCGTTCAGCTCGGTGGCCAGCAGCCCGGCCAGCGCCAGGGTGTCGTCGCGCAGCTGGCGCTCGACGCGGCGCTCGTGGGTGTAGCCGAAGGGGTCGAAGGCCGTCCCGCGCAGCACCTTCAGCGGCGCCAGCACCCGGAAGGCCGAACGCATCCACGGGCCGAAGCGCATCTTGGCCGGAATGTCGCTGCCGGGCTTCTTCCGGGCCAGCAGCGGCGGCGCCAGGTGGTACTCGACCCGGAAGTCGCCTTCGAACTGTTGCGTCAGGCCCTCGAGGAAGCCGGTCCGGGTGTGCAGGCGCGCCACCTCGTATTCGTCCTTGTAGGCCATCGCCTTGAACAGCGAACGGGCCAGCGCCTTGCTCACCGGGCGCTTCGATGCCGGGCCTTCGATCTCGACTTCGCGCGCCTCCAGTTGCGCCACCGCGGCGCGGTATTGCTGCGCGTAGGCGGCGTCCTGGTACTGCGTCAGCCAGTCGGCGCGGAAGTCGACCAATTCCTGCAGCGAGCTGGGAGGCGTGAACTGCACGACCTTCGCAGGCTGGGTCAGGCGCGCCAGCGCCTGCTCGTCGGCGGCCACCAGGCGGCCCAGCAGGAAGGCCTTCTTGTTCATCTCGACCGCCACGTTGTTCAGTTCGATCGCGCGCATCAAGGCTTCCAGGCCGACCGGCACCAGTCCGCGCTGCCAGGCCGCGCCCATGATGAGGATGTTGGCGCCGATCGGGTCGCCCAGCACGCTGGCGGCCACCTGTTGCGCGTTCAGGCGCAGGGCCGGGCCGCCGGCATCCAGGATCTTGGCCAGCAGCTCGTCCTTGCGGATGTCGGCGTCCGGGTCGCGCGTGAACTCGGCGGTCGGCGTTTCGTTCTCGTTGGCGACGATGCCGGTGTGGCCGCGCCGCAGCACCGCCAGCGCGTCCGGCATCGCGGCCACCACCAGGTCGCAGGCCAGCAGCGCGTCGGCCTGCTGCAGGTCGATGCGGACCTGGTGCAGCTGCCGCGGCGAAGGCGCCAGCCGCACGTGCGACATCACCGCCCCGCCCTTTTGCGCGAAGCCCATGAAGTCCAGGGTCGAGGCGCCCTTGCCTTCCAGGTGGGCGGCCATCGTGATCAGGGCGCCCACCGTGACCACGCCGGTGCCGCCGACGCCGGCCACCAGCATCTCGAACGGCTTGTCGAACGCATACGCGGGCGGCAGCGGGCAGGCCGCCAGCATGCCCTCGAGCTGGGCCAGCGAGAGCGTGGCCGCGGCCGGTTTCTTCAGCTGGCCGCCGATCACCGAGACGAAACTCGGGCAGAAGCCTTCGGCGCAGGAATAATCCTTGTTGCACGAGGCCTGGTCGATCTGGCGCTTGCGCCCCAGGGGCGTCTCGAGCGGCAGGATCGACAGGCAGTTCGACTGCACCCCGCAGTCGCCGCAGCCTTCGCACACGGCCGGGTTGATCACCATGCGGCGCGGCGGATCGGGGAACACAAGCTTGTCCGGCTTGTTCTTCTTGCGGCGGCGGCGCTTCTCGGCGGCGCAGGTCTGGTCGTACACCAGCACCGTGACGCCCGCCATGTCACGCAGGCGGCGCTGGACGGCATCGAGTTCGCTGCGGTGGTGCACAGTGACCCCGGCCGGCAGCGTGACGCCCTGGTAGTTTTCCGGCTGGTCGGTGACCACCAGCGCCAGTGCCGCGCCTTCGCTCAGCACCTGCTGCACGATCTGCGGCACGGTGAGCTTGCCGTCCACCGGCTGGCCGCCGGTCATGGCGACGGCGTCGTTGTACAGGATCTTGTAGGTGATGTTGGTGCGCGCGGCGATGGCCTGGCGGATCGCCAGGTAGCCCGAGTGGTAATAGGTGCCGTCGCCCAGGTTCTGGAACACGTGCTTCTCGCGGGTGAAGCGCGAGGCCGCGACCCAGGGCACGCCTTCGCCGCCCATTTGCGTGAGCGTGACCGTGTCGCGCTGCATCCAGCTGGCCATGAAGTGGCAGCCGATGCCGGCCAGCGCGCGGCTGCCTTCCGGCACCCGGGTCGAGGTATTGTGCGGGCAGCCCGAGCAGAAATACGGGGTGCGCTTGACCGCGTCGGCGCCGTTGGACAGAACCTCGGCGCGGCAGAAGCGCGGCAGGAATTCCTCCAGGCGCAGCTCCGGCAGCTTCGGCCCCAGCCAGCGCACCAGCGCCGGCGCGATGCGCGAGGGACGCAGTTCGCCCAGGCTCGACAGCAGCGGCGCGCCGACGACATCGTGCTTGCCCAGCACCAGCGGACGCCTCTCCGGCGCCAGGTTGTAGAGCAGGCCCTTGAGCTGTCCTTCGATGACCTCGCCCTTCTCTTCCACCACCAGCACCTCGAGCAGCCCCTGGGCAAAGGCGTGCAGGCGGCCGTGCTCGAGCGGATAGGTCAGGCCCGGCTTGTACAGGCGCACGCCGAGCGCTTCCAACTTGCCGAGCCCGATGCCGAGCCGCTCCAGCGCTTCCAGCAGGTCGAGATAGGCTTTACCCGCCGCGATGATGCCGAAGCGCGCCTGCGGCGCCGGCACCACCAGCTTGTCGATCGAGTTGACCCCGGCGAACGCGTGCACCGCCTGCAGCTTGTCGGCCACGCGCTGCTCGATCGCCAGGCTGGGCAGGTCGGGCCAGCGGTAGTGCAGGCCATCGGCCGGCGGCGTAAAGCCTTCCGGCGTCCGGTACGCGGGCGCTTCGGGCAGTTCCACCACCGCGCCGCCTTCGACGGTTTCCGAGATCGCCTTGAAGCCGACCCAGGCGCCCGAGAAGCGCGACAGGGCCCAGCCGTACAGGCCGAATTCGAGGTATTCCTCGATGTTGGCGGGGTTCAGCACCGGCATGCCCCAGGCCATGAAGGCGTGGTCGCTCTGGTGCGGCATCGACGAGGACACGCAGCCGTGGTCGTCGCCGGCCACCACCAGTACCCCGCCCAGCTTTGATGAACCATAGGCATTGCCGTGCTTGAGCGCGTCGCCGGCGCGGTCGACGCCGGGACCCTTGCCGTACCACATGGCGAACACGCCATCGACGGTGCGCTCGGGGTCGCCGCCGACCTGCTGGGTGCCGAGGACGGCGGTGGCGCCCAGTTCCTCGTTGATGGCGGGCAGGAATTCGATGGACTTCCGCTGCAGGATGGTCGACGCGCGCCAGACTTCCTGGTCGACCGCGCCCAGCGGCGAGCCGCGGTAGCCGGAAATGAAGCCGGCGGTGTTCAGGCCGGCGCGCTCGTCGAGCGCCTTCTGCATGAGCGTGAGCCGGATCAGGGCCTGGGTGCCGGTCAGGAACACCCGGCCCCGGTCGCGCGTCAGGTTGTCGTCCAGCTTGTAGGAAGGATCGGCCAGCATCTTGCGGCCCTCCTCGCCCGCTGCCTGCGCGGGTTTTCCTACTTTCTCATGCATCGTTCCCATTCTTGTCGTCTCCACTATGGCAGCCCTGCGGGGCTTGTTGATAGTGAACGATGATAGGTCCCCTGACGGGAAATAACTTTTCTAACTTACCCCGTTTTGCCCCAGAATAGGCAAATTATTTCTATTTGGTGCTCCGTATGGAAAAATTTAACCTTGACGCTGCGTCAATCCGCATCCTGCGCGAGCTGCAGCAGGATGGCCGCCTGTCCGTCAATGAACTGGCCGAACGGGTCGGCATGTCGGCCTCGCCCTGCTGGCGGCGCCAGAAGGAGCTGGAGGAACACGGCTACATCCGCCGCTACGCCGCCATCCTCGAGCGCCGCAAGCTCGACCTCGGGCTGGTGTGCATGCTGCACGTGTCCCTCACGCGGCACGAGGCCGGCGTGGTCGAGGCCTTCGAGGCGCAGATGAAGGCTTGCCGCGAGGTGATGGAGTGCTACGAAATGACCGGCACCTCGGACTACATCGTCAAGGTGATGGTCGCCAACATGGACGCCTACCACGACCTGCTGCACAACGTGCTGCTCAAGCTGCCCGGGGTCTCGCAACTCAACACCAGCGTGGCGCTGCGCGAAGTGAAGTACGAGACGGCGCTGCCCTTGTAGGCAGGCCGCTCTCCCCGGACCCGGGCTACCGACCTAGAACTTGTACTCCACCGACATCCGGTAGACCCGGCCCATCATGTCGGCGAGGCTGGTCAGGTAACCACCGCTGTAGATGGTGTTGGCGGTCAGCGGTGGCCATTCTTCCGTGATGTTGTTCACGCCCAGCGACAGGGTGGTGTTCCGGATGCCGGTGTAGCGCACGTTCAGGTTGAACTGGCTGTAGGCCTCCACTTCGGTCAGGGTCGAGCCGGCGCGCGGGGTCAGGTCGGTCAGCGCGGTGTTGAAGCGCTGCGACAGGGTCGTCTTCCAGTCGCCCTTGCTGTAGGTGACCGCGGCGGTGTATTTCCAGCGCGGGTTCACCTGCGGCATGCCGGCCAGGCCGGCGTTCGGACCGGCGCTGCCGTAGCGGCCGTCGTTGGTGATGATGCCGACGTTGCTCATCCACGGGCCGCCCTGCTCGCTCTGGAACTCGTACTTGTGGTACCAGGTCGCGTCCAGCTTGGCATCGAAGCTGCCGATGCTGGTGGTCGGGAAGCGGTAGCTGCCCGAGAAGTCGGCGCCGCGGATGCGGGTCTGGCCGCGGTTGGCCTGGCTGGCGACGATGTAGTCGATGGTGCCGTCGGCGCCGCGGTTAATGAAGCGCTCGTACTTGGCCGGGTTCTGCTGGATCTCGGCGATCGAGACGGCGCCCAGCACGTCGCGCAGCTTCAGGCCCCAGTAGTCGACCGTCAGCGCCAGGCCCCTGATCGGCTCCAGGCCGATGCCAAAGTTGAAGCCGCGCGACTTCTCCGGTTTCAGGTGGGTGTTGTTGGGCGACTTGGTCCAGTACGAGGTGAGCACGTTGCAGACCTGGTCGGCGGTATAGCCGCTGGATGGCGTGCCGGTGCCGGCCACCAGCGGCTGGGTGCTGCGGCACAGGACCGGGTCATCCATCACCTGGGTGCGCACCTCGGGCGTCGGGTTCTGGATGTCCATGATGGACGGCGCGCGGAAGCCGCTCGAGATCGAGCTGCGCAGCACCAGCTGCTGCATCGGCTGCCAGCGCGCCGCCAGCGCCGGATTCACCGTGGTCTGTTTCAGGTCGTCGTAGTGGTCGGCGCGCACCGAACCGTTGACCAGGAAGGTCTTGGTAATGGGCGCGTCGGCCTCGAGCACCAGCGAGGCGATCCGGCGCCTGAGCTTCTTGGCCACGCCCTGCGGCACTTCGCCGATCAGGTCGGTCTGCTTCACGTTGCCCGAGGCGTCGATGGCATAGCTGCCGTCGGCATTCTTCAGCACGTAGTCGAGCGGCGCGTCGAAGGTGCGCGCCGAATCTTCGCGCAGCTCGCCGGAGACCGCCACGATCATGTCGCCGCCGCCCAGCTCCCAGACCGGACGGGTGACGGTCAGGTCGACGCTCTTGTTGAAGGCCTTGTTCAGGCGGTAGGTGTAGTCCTCGGCCTGGATGCTGCGCAGGTATTCCACCCCTGCCGCATCCTGCGCGCCGAACGGGTTCAGGATGCCCTTGTCGAAGCCTTCCTGGGCCTTCGAGTACAGGATGTAGCCTTCGCCCACGCGGGTGTCGCGCTTCGATTGGCCGTAGTTCAGGCCGGCGCGGTAGTCCCAGCCCATCACATCGCCTTCGACCGACAGCACGATGCGGTCGTTGTGCTGTTCGTCGTTGCGGTAGGCCGGCCCGAGTTCGCCCGGCCCCCACTGGAAGTACAGGGTCCGGTTGTTCATGTTCAGCTCGCTGACCGCGCCCGGGGTCGTGCTCGCGTCGATGTACATGGCCGGGCTGTTGACGCCGGTATTGCTGCCGACGACCTTCGGCAGCGGCGTGATGCCCTTGCCCGGATAGAAGCGGCTGCCGGGCGCCAGCGAAAAGGTGGTGAAAGGCTGGTTCGAGCCCGGCACCTGCATGCCGCGGAATTTCTGCACCGTGAACTCGGCATGCAGCACATCGAGGTCGACCTTGTGGCCGCCGGCGAGGTTCCAGCTGGCGCGGCCGGCGACGGTGGTGATCTCGCTGCCGTCGGTGACGGCGTTCCAGAACAGCGGATCGCGCGCGCAGCCCGGGGCGTAGACCGGCGGCGTGTTCAGGCTGGCGTTGCCCAGCGTCGGGCGCGACCAGGGCGAATCGCAGCCGCCCGCGAAGTTCGGGTTGTAGTTGGAATTGGCATTGCGGGCGAAGCCGAAGTTGGCCAGCGGGTTCGGGTTGCGCGCATCCGGCGTGATGCCCAGGCCCAGCGTGCGCAGCACGTCCGGGTCGTGCTGGTCCGGGCGGTCGCCCTGGAACAGCGCGTCCTTCTTCTGGTGGTCGACCGCGATGTAGGCGTTCCAGCCGTCTTCGCCCAGGTCGCCCCAGCCGGCGATGGCGCCGATGCTCCTGGTGGCGCCGCCGCCGCTCAGTTCCGGGCGCGCGTATTCGGCCTTGACCGATGCCCCCTGGTAGCCGCGCTTGGTCCAGTAGTTCTGCACGCCGCCGATGGCGTCCGCGCCGTAGATCGAGGCGCCGCCGCCGTTCAGGGTCTCGACGCGGTCGAGCGCCATGCGCGGGATCACGTTGACCGAGACGTACTGGTCCTGCAGCGGCTCGTTCGCCAGGCGGCGCCCGTTCAGCAGCGACAGTGTGCGCATCGGGCCGAGGCCGCGCAGGTTGGTCACCGGACCGGCGGCGCCGGAGTTGGTGCCCAGCGAGAGCGACTGCGGCTGCTCCAGCACGAAGTCCTTCAGTTCGGTATGCCCGCGCGCTTCGAGTTCCTGGGCCTTGACCGAGGTGACCGGCGTGGCGCCCTCGTCGTCGACGCGGCGAATCAGCGAGCCGGTCACGACCACGGCCTGCGCGACCGGTACCGAGGCCGGCGCCGCGCCGGTCTGGGCCTGCGCCGCCAGTTGGAACAAGGCCAGGCTGACCGCGATCGCGAGTTGAGCACGGCGGGGGGTGGGAACAATACTTGGGTGCATGCACGTCTCCTATTTTTTTCTAAGAATTGATATGACCACACTGCTGATTGGCCAGGCCACTTAACTCGAAAAACCTTGACCCCGCCGCCAATCCCTGCGCTGCCTGCGCAGATTTCGCAAGAATTGATATGACCGGATTATAAATTGGTCCGGCCACTTTGTTGCAATAAATATTTACAGGGGCGGAGCCCGGCTCCCGCAAAGGAAGGGCCGGGCGATGGAGACGTTGTAAATTTGTAACGGAGGTGCTGCGTGGGAGGGGGCGTCGTACCGCCCCGGAGGGGGCCGGGGCGGCGGACGTGATGCGCGCCGCGGCGCCGGCGCTGCGCTACAGGTCGACCGACAGGTAGGCCGACAGCACGCGGCCGGCGATGATGTCGTAAGCGCCGGCGCCGCGCAGTTCCCAGCCGTAGGTATCGAACACGTTGTTCACCGCCACCCGCAGCGAGGCGGGGCGGCTGGCCAGCATGAAGCGGTAGCGGCCGCTCAGCGCCACCAGGGTCCGGGCCGGAATGGCGACGCGGTTGTCGACGGTGGCCGTGATGGCGCCGCTGTGCGAGGCCGACATGTCGAGCGACAGGCCTTCGACCCAGGGCGTGCGCCAGTCGAGATTGAGTTCGGCGCTGCGCCGGCTCATGCCGACCGGGCGCTCGCCGACCCGTCCCAGGCGCACGCCTTCGCCGGTGGCGCGCGGCCGCGACAGCACCGCGCCGGCGACCATGCTCAGGCGCGGACCCAGGGCGCCCGCCAGCGACAGTTCCAGTCCCCGGTTCTGCACGTCGCCCAGTTGCGTGTAACGATTGCCCGCGTCGAAGTTGAAATAGGGCTTGCGCAGGTCGAACACGGTGGCCACCAGCTTCATGTCCGGATTCAAGGCATAGCGCAGGCCAAGGTCGCCCTGGGTGGTGCGGATCGCCGGCAGCAGCTCGTTGCGGTTGAGCGCATTGCCCGGTGCGACCCCGCTCTCTTCCAGGCCGCGGGTGAAGCTGCCGAACACCACCAGCCGTGGGCCGACGTGGGCCGCCGCCGTCAGGTCGTACAGCCAGGGCTGGTCCTCGGCGGTGGCGAGCGGCAGGCCCGGCTTGTGCAGGCGCTTGCGGTAGTCGCTCTTTTGCAGGCTGAAACCGATTTCGCCGCGCTGGCGCCAGCGCCCCTCGTAGGCGAGGCCGCCGGTCCACTGGCGGGTGCGGTCGCGGGTCTGGGGACCGAACACGAAGCTTGGTGCGGGCGCGGTGTAGGGCGCATCGATCGTGGTGCGCCCGAGGTCGAAGGCCTGCGAGCCGTCGTAGCGGCGCTCGCGGTCGCGCCCGCGCACGCTCAGGTGCAGCGTGTGCAGGCGCGGCCCTTCGGCCAGCTGGCGCGTGAGGCGCAACTCGCCGCTGGTGGAGCCGTTCTCGGCCGGCGGGTCGACGATCAGGCGCCGGCTGGCGCCGCCGTCCGGCGTCACGCCGGTGAGCAGGTGGGTGAAGGCACGGTGATCGTTGTACACCGAACGGAAGACCCCGGCGCGCAGCGTCCAGCCCTCCCCGGCGCGCAGGGTGGCCAGGCCGCCGTAGTTCATCGCGGTGGTGCGGAAGTCGGCCCATTCCGGGCCATGGAAGCGGCGGCGCTCGACCCGCGGCGGCAGCCAGGGACCGGCCGGCAGGTAGCTCGGCGCCTTCTCGTCGTCATAGGTCTCCGCGCGGTGCCAGAAGGGAATGATCTCGAGCGCGGCAACGGGCTGCCAGCGCAGGCTCAAGGCGGCATTGCGGTTGCGGCTGTCGGTACCGTTGGGATACTCGTTGCGGCTGGCCGCCGCGCCGATGCCCATGCTCAGCTCGCGGCCGAGCGGCAGCTCGCCATCGGCCTCGACATAGGCTGCGCCGTAGCTGTCGCCGCCGCTCACCAGGGCCAGCCTGCGCTGCCCGCCAGGTTTACGGAAGCTGTAGTCGACGATGCCGGTCGGCGCCGGGAACGGCGTGCCCTGGGCCGAGATGCCGACCCGGATCGTGGTCGAGCGCCGGATGCGCGAACTCAAGCCCCAAACCTGGTCGAAGTACAGTCCTTCGATGCGCGCATTGCCGGCCGCGATCGGCGAAAAGCCGCGTACGCTCGAGGCGCTGTACAGACCGATCGTCTCGCGGCCGACACTGGTGCCGAAGGCATCCTCGGCCTGGCGCATGGCGTTTTCGTCGGCCCGTCCGCGCGCCGGGCTGGCGGCAGCGGTCGGCGCGTCAGTCAGGTCTGCGGGCGGGTCGGCGGCGGGAACGGTGGCGTGTGCCGAGGCGTGTGCCGAGGCGTGTGCCGAGGCGGGCGCCGCGGCCATGGCCATGGCCAGGGTGGCGGCCAACATCGGCGACGGGGTCGAACGCAGCGAAAGCGACATGGAAAACGCACGTGGGCAGAGTGGAAAGCCCGGCATTATCCCCTGTCGACGCAACATGTTCAACAAGACAGCGTCCGCAGTGCAAGCATTCGGATGTTGATAGAGTATCATCAACAGCATTCGCGACTTCCCTGCATGCCCGATGACCCAATTCACGCTGCCGCAACACTCCTTCCTGATCCTGCTGGCCCTGGTGACGCTGGCCTTCTTCGGCATCCTGCTGCCATTCTCGGGCGCCGTGTTCTGGGGCGTGGTGCTGGCGATCGTGTTCGCTCCCGTGCACCAGCGCCTGCTGGCGGCGTTCGGGCAGCGCGCCAATAGCGCGGCCCTGGTCTCCCTGCTGCTGATCGTCCTGATGGTGATCCTGCCGGTGACCCTGATCGCCGCCGCGCTGGTCGACCAGGCGCTCGGCCTGTACGCCATGGTCAGCAGCGGCCAGCTCGACATCGCATCGATGCCGCGCCGCGTGGTGGCCGGCCTGCCGCGGTGGGCGGGCTCGCTGTTCGACCGCTACGAATCGACCATCATGGACACCCTGCAGGGCAAGCTCAGCGCCGGCATCGCCGAGGCCAGCCAACTGGCGGCGCGCTATGCGCTGAACGCCGGGCGCAACGCGCTCAGCTTCCTGATCAGCATGACCGTCATGCTCTACCTGCTGTTCTTCCTGTTCCGCGACGGCCGCACGATCGCGGCGCGCATCAAGCGCGCGGTGCCGCTCGACGCGCACTACAAGAAGCCCCTGTTCGACAAGTTCGTGACCGTGATCCGCGCCACGGTGAAAGGCAACGTGCTGGTGGCGATCGCCCAGGGCACGCTGGGCGGGCTGATTTTCTGGTTCCTGGACGTCCCGGGCCCGGTGCTGTGGGGCGTGGTGATGAGCTTCCTGTCGCTGCTGCCGGCCGTCGGCGCCGCCATCATCTGGGGGCCGGTGGCGGTCTACTTCCTGTTCACCGGCGCGCTCTGGCAGGGCGTGGTGCTGGCGCTGTACGGCGTGCTGGTCATCGGCCTGGTCGACAACCTGCTGCGCCCGATCCTGGTGGGCAAGGACACCAAGCTGCCGGACTACCTGGTGCTGCTGTCCACGATCGGCGGCATGGCCCTGTTCGGCCTGAACGGCTTCGTGATCGGGCCGGTGATCGCCGCGCTGTTCATCGCGGCCTGGAGCCTGTTTACGCAGGCGGACGAATTTCACGGGGAGTGATGCGGTGGCCCTGGGCGCCGCGGGTTTGGTCGCGGGACGCGGCTGAGCACCGTCGTCCTGCGACAATGCACAATTGCGGGACCGCGAAAAGATCGAGAAGGGTTTAATATACCGCGACTGTGCGGAAATCAATGCTACCGAGCATTGATTGCTGAGAATATGTCGTTTGCAGCGTGTCGTTCTCGGCGAACAAGGCTTCCGCAACGCTCAACCCCTACCCGATCACCCGCTTGACACCAACATGCAATCCCCTGCCCAGCTCATGAGCGGGCTGCTCGACTATCTGGTCGAGCAAGCCAAAGACATCGATCCTGCAGCTTTTACACTGTCGAAGCTCACCGACTTCAAGAAGACCCGCGCCGACCTGGAGACGCTGCCCTGGGTCGACTTCAACGTCGACACCGATGGGGAACCCATTTGGCTGCGGGTGCATCGCCTGGAGGCGACCCGCGCACCGTCCCTGGCGCAGCCCGAGCTGGCGCCCTTCCTGGCGATCGGCGACGACCCGGCCGGCAGGCCGCCGGCATTGAAGGAGGCTTCGCTGGCGAGCGTCCGCAACGAGGACGCCGGCATGGTCGGCGACGAAGAGGCCGGGCAGCGCGATGAGCAGCGCCGGGCACGGGTCGGACGCCTGCTGGACGTCTACACGCAGCAATGGAACGACTGGGCCATGCGCGAGCGACCGCGCCGCCAGGTGATCGCGCTCTACGCGGACCTGTTTGCATTGAAGACCCGCCTGGAATCCGAAGAGGCGGTGCGCCCGATCGAGCTGGTCTGGGGCATGGGTGTCTCGTCGTGGCGCGTTGCCGGCGCCGATCAGTCCGGGTCGGCGGCGTGCGCCGACTTCCATTACCCCTTGCTCACCCAGGCTGTCGAGCTCGACATCGACAACACCAGCCACGCAATCAGCCTGCGTCCGCGCCAGAAGGCGCCGCGCCTGGAATTCGACGCCTTCGCCGCCTGCGCCGTCCCCGGCATCGGCGATGTCGAGCGCGCCGCGCGTTCCCTGTTGCGCGAACGTCCGGACATTGCCGTCTCGCCCTTCGACCCGACCACGGTCGAACCGATCCTGGGCCTGGTTGCCGGCAATCTCGCCGCATCGGCACGCTATGACCGTGAAGCCGGGACAGCGCCGGCGCCCGGCGACGCGCTGGTGGTGACGAACCAGTGGGTCGTGTTCGCCCGTCCGCGCGCCAGCCATTTCCTGATCGACGACATCGCGCGCCTGAAGGAGCGCGTCAGCGCCGGCGACCCCATTCCCGCCGGCCCGCTCGGCATCGTCACGCCGCCCGGCGAGGCCGTGATCGAGCACGCGCCGATTGCCTTCCGTGGACTGTCTGGCCGTGCGAGCACGAGGGGCGAAGCGCGCGAGCTGTATTTTCCGCTGCCCTACAACCGCGAACAGGAGACGATCGTCCAGCAGCTCGGGCGCGCCGCGGGCGTGGCCGTCCAGGGCCCGCCCGGCACCGGCAAGACTCATACGATCGCCAACATCATCAGTCACTACCTGGCGCTGGGAAAGCGGATCCTGGTGACCTCGAAGGGCGAGCCGGCCCTCAAGGTCTTGCAAGAGAAGATCCCCGCATCGATCCGGCCCTTGAGCGTCGCACTGCTGTCCGGCGACAAGGAAGGCATGCGCCAGTTCCAGGCGTCGATCGAGGCAATCATCCACACCCTGACCCACCTGAATCCGCAGATGGAAGAGGAAGCCATCGCGACATGCCGCGCTGCGCTCGACCGCGCGCACGAAGAGATGGCGCGGATCGACACGCGGATCGACGACATCGCCCGCGCCCATCTGACCGAGCTCGACGTCGACGGCGTTCCGATGCGGGCCCAGAAGATGGCCGAGCTGGTGATCCACGGCCAGGCACTGTACGGCTGGTTCGACGACGGCTTGTCGCTGGCCGCGGAGCACGCGCCGCCATTCGGCGACGAGGCCGGCATGCGCTTGCGCGACGCGCGGCGCCGGCTCGGGCCCGACCTCGCGTACTGTCATGCCAGCATCCCGGCGTCGGGCGCCCTGCCCCAGCCCACCGAGCTCGGACGCCTGCATGAGGTGCTGCAAACGGTGCGCGACATCGAGCGCGACGAGGCAAGCGGTGTGCTGCCGCCCTTGCGTGCCGCCACGCCCGAGGTGCTCGGCCATGCCCGCCGGCTGCTTGCGGCGCTGGACGCGGCCAGCGCCCTGGTGCGCGAACTCGAGGAGTGCGGGCATGCGTGGGTATTTCCCCTGCGCGAGAAATGCCGGCGCGCCGACTTCGCCACGGAACGCGCCTCGCTCGAAGCACTGTTCTCGGAAATGGATGCGCTGCTGCAGGCCCGGGCCGAGTTCATGCAAAGGCCGGTGACGGCGCCGCGCGAAGCACTGGAGCAAGCGAAAGCGCTGGAAGCCATCGCGCGCGGCGCGCAGTCCGGCAAACCCTTCGGCTTGCTGGCCTTTGGCGTGGGCGACGTCAAGCCGCACATCGGCGCCATCCGCGTCGCCGGCCTGGCGCCCGCTTCCAGCGCGGACTGGGCACACGTGCAGCGCTTCGCGGCCCTGCACACGCGCCTGCTGTCCTTCGTGGTGCGCTGGAATGCGTTTGCCGAACTGCTCTCGCTTCCCCCCTTGCAGCCGGACGTCGGGCAACTGCGCACGACCGAACAGATCGCCCTGGCCGCACGCCGGGCCCATACCCTGGCGACGACGCACGATCGCATGCTGCCGGGCCTGGCCGAACCGGTGTTCGCCAGGGTGCCCGACAAGGACCTGCTGGGGCGGCACGCCGACCTGGCGCGGGTCCGCGAACACCTGCGCCGCCACCTGACGCGGGCGGAACTGGCGGAGGCGACGACGAGCCTGTCCACCTTGCGTGAGCAGCTGGCCGGCACGAGCGGCCCTGTTTCGGACCAGCTGCGCCGCCTGGTCGACGCTGTGCTGGGCAGTGCAGACCTGCCCGCCGAAAGCATCGTGTCCGACTACGCCGCGATCGTTGCCGAGATCCGCCGCGTCGAGTCGCTGTCATCGGTCTTCGCCACCGTACGCCAGCTGGCCGGCGACATCGAGCGTCATGGGGCGCCGCGCCTGGCCGCGCGCGTGCTGTCGGTGCCGGTCGACGCCGTCGGTGACGACGCGAGCTTCCCGGTGCACTGGCGCGATGCCTGGACCTGGGCACGCCTCAAGACCCACCTCGACGCCATCGATGGCCGCGACGAAATGCGCAGTCTCGCGGCACGCCGGCGCGATCTCGAGAAGGGCCTGGCGCGCCTGTACGAAACCCTGGTCTCGAAATCGGCCTGGCTCGCTACACGGCGCAACGCCGGCCAGAACGTGCTGACGGCGCTCGAAACCTATCGCATCGCCATGCGCAAGATCGGCAAGGGCACCGGCGTCAACGCGGCCCGCTACCGCCGCGACGCCCAGCAGGCGATGGTCGACGCGCAGGCGGCCGTCCCCTGCTGGATCATGAGCCATGCCCGTGTGTCGGAATCCTTGCCGGCCACGCTGGGCGCCTTCGACCTGGTAATCGTCGACGAGGCAAGCCAGTCCGACCTGTGGGCCCTTCCCGCCGTCCTGCGCGGCAAACAGATTCTCGTCGTCGGCGACGACAAGCAGGTCTCGCCGGAAGCCGGCTTCGTTTCGGCGGCCAAGATCGTCGACCTGCGCCGGCGCTTCCTGGCCGGCCAGCCATTCGAAGCGGTACTCACTGCCGACATGTCGCTGTACGACATCGCCTCCTCGGTGTTTGCCGCGTCACGGGTCATGCTGCGCGAGCATTTCCGCTGTGTGCAGCCGATCATCGCCTACAGCAACCGGGTGTTCTACAAGGACTTCATCCAGCCGCTGCGCATCCCCAAGGCCTCCGAGCGGCTCGACCCGCCGCTCGTCGACGTCTTCGTCGCCAACGGTTACCGCAACGCCAAGTCCCAGAACCCGCCGGAAGCCGAGTTCATCGCAGCCGAGATCGAAGCGATCATCCGGGACCCGGCGATGCGCCATCGCACGCTCGGCGTGGTATCGCTGCTCGGCCCGGAGCAGGCGCAATGGATCGACCGGCTGGTGCGTTCGCGTTGCGACGCGGCGGAGCTCGCGCGCCGCAACTTCGCGTGTGGCGACGCGCGTATCTTCCAGGGCAGCGAACGCGATATCGTGTTCCTGAGCATGGTGGCCGACAGCGCGAATCACCATGCGCTGTCCGGCCTGCAGTATGACCAGCGCTTCAACGTCGCCGCATCCCGTGCGCGCGACCGCATGATCCTGGTGCGCTCGGTCCGGCTGGAAGAACTGTCCACCCTCGACCTGCGGCGCACGCTGGTCGAACATTTCGCCAGGCCGGTGGAGAGCAATGACGAGGCCAGCAGCCTGATCGCCCTGTGCGAGTCCGGTTTCGAACGCGACGTCTACACCGAACTGTTCCAGCGTGGCTACCGTGTCATTCCGCAGGTGCCGGCGGCGGGCTACCGCATCGACATGGTGGTCGAGGGCGCGGACGACCGGCGCCTGGCGATCGAGCTCGATGGTGACGCGTTCCACGGACCGGACAGGTGGGCAGCCGACATGGGCCGCCAGCGCGTGCTGGAACGCGCCGGATGGATTTTCTGGCGTTGTTTCGCTTCGACCTGGTCGCTGCAGCGCGAAACCGTCCTTGCCGAATTGCTCGCGCAACTAGGGAAAATGGGAATCGAGCCGCTCGGTGCACTCGAGCGCATCCCGTCGCTGGTCGAGTACCGCGAGTGGGGACGAGAAGCCGATGCAGGAAGCGATGACGCTGCGAGCAACATGCTCGACGCGCTCGTTGCCGGAAACGTGAACGATACGACAATGGCAGTCCGTTAGCCGGCCGCCGACACGCGTGCAGGACAAGAGGACGGCCTGCACGGCCCTCCTCCTGATCCACGCGGCTGACGGAGCGAGGGGGCGGAGATGGGATGGGCGCCAGTCATGCTTACGCTATTTCACCGGGTGCTGCAGCGGCCGCACAAAAGCAAACGGGCCCCGAAAGGGACCCGTCTGAAACGTTCTGGAGGCGAGGACGGGAGTCGAACCCGTCTAGACGGCTTTGCAGGCCGCTGCATAACCGCTTTGCTACCTCGCCAGATTTCATCTTAGCTGAGCTGAGCCGGCCGGTTATGTGCCGTATCAACCGAGAAGGAATATCTTCTCTGAATTTGGAGCGGGAGAAGAGTCTCGAACTCTCGACCTCAACCTTGGCAAGGTTGCGCTCTACCAACTGAGCTACTCCCGCATTGGAGTACTACTTGTCGTAAAACCTTTGGAGCGGGAGAAGAGTCTCGAACTCTCGACCTCAACCTTGGCAAGGTTGCGCTCTACCAACTGAGCTACTCCCGCATTGGAGTCTTACTACTGCTAAGCCTTACTACTGCTGAGCCTTACTACTGCTTATTGCACCAGTTCGATAAAGCCAAACTGGAGCGGGAGAAGAGTCTCGAACTCTCGACCTCAACCTTGGCAAGGTTGCGCTCTACCAACTGAGCTACTCCCGCGTACAGAACAACGATTATCGCAGAACTTTGACAGTTTTTCAAGATTTCTCGAATCGTACAGCGCTTCGTTCTTCTTGAAACTGGAGCGGGAGAAGAGTCTCGAACTCTCGACCTCAACCTTGGCAAGGTTGCGCTCTACCAACTGAGCTACTCCCGCTTTGTCTTTCATTCTGCTGCGTTGTTGTCGCAACAGGCAGGCATTATAGAGATTCTATTCCGTACGTCAAGGATGACACTGAACATTTATTGCAAGCCTGATTAGAGCGTCCCGGCTGTCTCCTTGATCAGCGGCCAGGCGCGGCGCAGGTAGTAGAACATCGACCAGACCGTCAGCACGCCGGCGAGCCACAGGAAGTACTCGCCCCAGTAGTGCGTGTCGATGCCGGCGATCCGGTCGTGGAACAGCAGCATCGGGATCGCCGTCATCTGGGCCGCGGTCTTGATCTTGCCGAGCGAGCTGACCGCGACCGACTTGGTGGCGCCGATCTGGGCCATCCATTCGCGCAGCGCCGAGATGGTGATCTCGCGCCCGATGATGATGAAGGCGATGATGGCGTTCACGCGGTCCAGCTGCACCAGCACCAGCAGCGCGCCGGCCACCATCAGCTTGTCGGCGACCGGGTCGAGGAAGGCGCCGAAGGCCGAGGTCTGGTTCCAACGGCGCGCCAGGAAGCCGTCGAACCAGTCGGTAATCGCGGCGACGATGAATACCAGGGTCGCCGCCAGGTTGCGGTCGGCCAGCGGAAGCCAGGGGGTGGGAAGATAGAAGACGCCAACAACCAGGGGAATCAGCGCTACGCGTAGCCAGGTCAGGAGAATCGGGATGTTAAAGGGCATGGAGAAAGCACTGATTACGGGAATGAAAGTTTCGCCGACAGTCTACATGGGTATTGCAAATTGGACTAGGTGACTCGTCTGTATGCGGAGGCCTTCTCCTTCGCTAAAAAGAAACAGGCTGCCGAAGCAGCCTGTCTCAGGGAGTGGCGTGCAAAGTTCAGCGCTGGCGGCGGCGCGCGATACCGGCCGCGACCAGGCCCAGGCCGGCGAGCGCCAGCGAGCCAGGCTCGGGCACGTCGTTCGCCGGCGCCTCTTCTGCAGTCAGGAGCGTGACGCGCGCGACGGCATTCTTGGTGCCGTTCGCGGTGAATACCAGGTCGGTCAGATCGATCTTGAACGAGCCACCGATGCCGAAGTTGATCGGGCTCAGCGTCGCCCAGTCGATGGTCAGGTCGGTCTGATTGGCGCCGTTGTTCGGATCGTTGACCGCACCGAGGACGGCGGTACCGGTCGCGGTGACCATCTGCGCCCCCACGCCCGGCTGGGAGAAGGTGAATGTGGTGGTCACGCCGAGCTTGTCCATCTCGTTCGCGGTGATGCCACCGTTGCTGTTTGGCTCATTGAAATTGACGGTGCCGAAGGTGAACTCGAAATAGTCGCCGGCATTCATCAGCGAGAAGGCTTGCGTCGCGTTGGTCACCTTGAATAGCGCGCCCAGCAGGGTCGGATTGTTGTTCTCACTGGCATCCTGGCCATAGCCGGCGCCGGGCGTGATCACCGTGTCGGTGATCACGAACGGTGTTGCCATGGCAGCACTGGCGGCCATGGTGGTGATGGCGAAAGCAGCGGTGGTGAAACACTTGCGAAGCGTGACGTTCATTGCAGGACCCCTAATAGTTGTGGTGGAAGAGACACCCACTTCTATTGCATATTCCGTGCCAGCAATTAGAACACTCGTCAATACAAGGACTTACATACAGTCATCTATTCGTGACGAATGGAAATGCCAAGATTTCCGACACTGGCAATGCCGGCGGGCATTATTGTCACCCGCCAAGATTGTGTCAGTGAAGCTGGCGGTAGATCTCTTCGGCCAGGGTGCTCGAAATGCCGTCGACCGACATCAGGTCTTCGACGCTGGCGTCGATCACGCCGCGCAGGCCGCCGAAGCGCGCCAGCAGGCGCTGGCGGCGCTTGGCGCCGATGCCTTCGATCTCTTCCAGGCGCGATGCCTGGCGCGCCTTGGCGCGCTTGGCGCGCATGCCGGTGATGGCGAAGCGGTGCGCCTCGTCGCGAATCATCGCCACCAGCATCAGCGCCGCCGATTCCTTGCCGAGTTCCTGCGGCGCCCGGCCATCGGCGAAGATCAGGGTCTCGAGGCCGACGCGGCGCCCCTCCCCTTTCGCCACGCCGACGATCATCGCGATGGGCAGGCCCAACTCCTCGAACACCTGGCGCGCCATCTCGACCTGCCCCTTGCCGCCGTCGACCAGCACGATGTCGGGCATGACGCCCTCGCCGCCCGCTACCTTCTCGTAGCGGCGCTGCAGTACCTGGCGCATCGCGGCGTAGTCGTCGCCCGGGGTGATGCCGTTGATGTTGAAGCGGCGGTACTCGCCGTTCTGCATCTGGTGATGGTGGAACACCACGCACGAGGCCTGGGTCGCCTCGCCCGCGGTGTGGCTGATGTCGAAGCACTCGATGCGCAGTTCGTCGAGGGTCTCGGCATCCAGCGACAGCACGTCGGCCAGCGCGCGCGTGCGGGCCTGCTGCGAGCCCTGCTCGGACAGCAGGCGCGCCAGCGAAATCTCGGCGTTCTTGCAGGCCAGCTCCAGCCACTGGCGGCGCTGCCCCTGCGGCTGGAAGATCAGGTTGATGCGGTGGCCGCACTGTTCCGCCAGGGCCACGATCAGTTCCGGCTGGTCGAACTCGATGTTCAGGATCAGGGTGCCCGGGATGAACTGGCCCGCGTAGTGCTGGGCCAGGAAGGCGCACAGCACCTCGACCTCGATCGGGCATTCGCCCAGGGATTCGCCGACATGGGTCGGGAAGTAGGCGCGGTCGCCCAGGTGGCGTCCGCCGCGCACCATCGCCAGGTTGACGCAGGCGCGGCCGCCCTGCACCACCACGGCGATGACGTCGACATCGGCATCGCCCACGGTTTCCATGCTTTGCGCGTGCAGCACTTTCGACAGGGCCTGGATCTGGTTGCGCACGCTGGCGGCCTGTTCGAACTTGAGCTCCATCGCGTAGGACTGCATCTTTTCTTCCAGGTCGTGCAGCACCTCGGTCTGGCGCCCGCGCAGGAAGCGCGCCGCATTGTCGACGTCGCGCTGGTAGTCCTCGGGCGCGACCAGGTCGACGCAGGGCGCGCTGCAGCGGCCGATCTGGTGCAGCAGGCAGGGACGCGTACGGTTGCTGTAGACGCTGTCCTCGCAGGTGCGCAGCAGGAACACCCGCTGCAGCAGCTGGATCGACTCCTTGGCGGCCCAGGCCGACGGGAAGGGACCGAAATACTGGTTCTTCTTGTCCAGCGCGCCGCGGTAATAGGACATGCGCGGCGCTGCGCCGCCGGAAATCTTGATGTAGGGGTAGGACTTGTCGTCGCGGAACAGGATGTTGTAGCGCGGCTTGAGCGACTTGATCAGGTTGTTTTCCAGGATCAGCGCTTCGGCCTCGCTGCTGGTCACGGTGGTTTCCAGCCTGGCGATCTGCCCGACCATCATCGCGGTGCGCGGGCTCGACAGGGTCTTCTGGAAGTAGCTCGAGACCCGGTTCTTGAGGTTGCGCGCCTTGCCGACGTAGAGCACGTTGCCGTTGGCGTCGAAGTAGCGGTACACGCCCGGCAGCAACGGCAGCCTGGCCACCGTGGCCAGCACCTGCTCGCGCGCGGCGTCGCTGGGCTTGACCGGTTCGCGCGCGTCGCCCTGGATGGTGGCCTTGAGTTCTTCCTTCATGGCCTGCCAACCGTCGGGACGCGGGCGCGGGGCCGGCGCCGCCGCGGGCGTCGGCTTTGCGCTGCGGGTGCGGGCCGGCTTGTCGGCGACCGTCGCCGGCGCCGGCATCGCTGCGCCGGCGGCGGCCACGTAGGCCACCGGCGCGTCGGTAACCTGCGCGGCGACCTGCCCGGCCGGCGGGATTGCGTCAGGGGTGTTCGGCTGCTGGTCTTCGGGTTTTGCTTCGGACATCACTCTGCCAATGTATCGCCCGGCGCCTGGGTGACGATGACGAAGGCGACCCCGTAGTCGGCTTCGTCGCTGATCGTCACCTGGGCGCTGAGCCGGTGATCCTGCATGAATTGTTCGAGGGCGCCGCTGCAGACGATGACCGGCTTGCCGCTCGGGGCGTTCAACAACTGCATCGCGCGCCAGGTCATCGGCATGCGCATGCCCAGCCCGATCGCCTTCGAGAACGCTTCCTTGGCCGAAAAACGGGTGGCCAGGAAGCGCAGGCCGCGCGTCGCGTTCTTGGCGCTGCGCGCGTGGTATTTTTCCAGTTCCTGCGGACCGAGGATCTTCTCGGCGAAGCGCGGGCCGCTCCGCGCAAGGGCGGCCTCGACGCGGGAAATCTGGACGATGTCGGTGCCGATGCCGTAGATCATGCCTGCCTCGTTTTTTTCAAGTGCGCGACGTTCAAGTTCCGTAGCGGGTACCCAGGCGCGCTGCCACCATGATGGCCTTCATCTCGCGCACCGCGTTCTCCCAGCCGGCGAACAGGGCGTGGGCGACGATCGCATGGCCGATGTTGAGCTCGTGGATGTCGGGAATCGCCGCGATCGGCTGCACGTTGGTGTAGTGCAGGCCGTGGCCGGCATTCACGCGCAGGCCGCGCGCGGCGCCCGCATGCACGCCGGCCTTGATGCGCTCGATCTCGCGCAGTGCCTGCTCGCCCTCGGCTTCGGCATAGCGGCCGGTGTGCAGTTCGATCACGGTGGCGCCCACGGCCGCGGCGGCCTCGATCTGGGCTTCGTCGGCATCGATGAACAGCGACACCCGGATGCCCTCGCCTTTCAGCTGCCGCACCGCCGCTTCGACTTCATTGTAGTAGCGGATCACGTCCAGGCCGCCCTCGGTGGTGACCTCTTCGCGCCGCTCCGGCACCAGGCAGACGTCCTGCGGCTTCACGCGGCAGGCGAAGTCGATCATCTCGCGGGTGACGGCCGCTTCCAGGTTCATGCGGGTTCCAAGGAGCGGGCGCAGCGCCAGCACGTCCGCATCCTTGATGTGGCGGCGGTCTTCGCGCAGGTGCAGGGTGATCAGGTCGGCGCCGGCCTGCTCGGCCAGCAGCGCGCCGCGGATCGGGTCGGGGTAGCTGGTGCCGCGCGCATTGCGCAGGGTGGCGATGTGGTCGATGTTGACGCCCAGGTCGATCACCGAACCGGTAGGTTGCAGGAAGCTCATGTTGGTCTTTTATAGTTGCATCAGGTCGATCAAAATCTGGCGCGTGTTGAGCGGCGCGCCGCCCAGGTGGTGCGCCAGCAGGAAGCGCATCAACTGCTTGCTCTGCGCCTGCGTGAGCGGGTCGCGGTAGTCCTCGCGCTCCATGTCGAGCAGGGTCTTGCCGCTCACCACCGGCCAGACCTCGCCCGGCAGCGCTTCGCGCGGCCCCTTCTCGGGGTCGACCACGTAGTCGCCGGCCGGGTCGACCGGCGCGCGGGTGGCGGTGCTGCGCCCCAGGTCGGCCGCCACCCCTGTTTCCTTAAGTAAGGCCCGTTCGAACTTTCGCAAGACGATCGGCGGCGGCTCGCCATGGGCCAGCTGGTTGAGCGTGGCGACGTAGTGGTCGAACAGGGCCGGATGCCGGTCGTCGCGCGCGATGAGTTTCACCAGCAGTTCGTTCAGGTAGAAGCCGCACAACAGCGCGGTTTTTTCCAGCGGCAGCATGCCGCCCACCCATTCCGCATCGATCAGGGTGCGCAGCTCGGATTTGCCGCTGAACGAGACCGACAGCGGCTGGAAGGTCTGCAGCACGCCGCGCAGCTTCGACAGCGGGCGCTTGGCGCCCTTGGCGACCACGCCCACGCGGCCGAAATCGCGCGTGAACATGTCCACGATCAGGCTGGTTTCCTTGTAGGGATAGCTGTGCAGCACGAAACCCGGCTGGCCGCTGACCCGCGTGTCGCGTAGCGGAGGACGGCTGCGTTTCGCCGCAGCCGGAGCCGCCGCAGGGGGCTGGCTCTCCGGGGTATCGATGAGGTCGTCTGGGCTGGGCATGCGGTCGAACGGCCTCCGCGCGGTTAAATGGACCTTACTCGTAACCGTAGGCGCGCAGGCCGGCTTCGTTGTCGGCCCAGCCCGATTTGACCTTGACCCAGATCTCCAGGTACACGGGGCCGCCGAACAATTTTTCCATGTCCAGGCGCGACTGGGTCGAGATTTCTTTCAGGCGCGCGCCCTTGTTACCGATGATCATGGACTTGTGGGTGTCGCGCTCGACCAGGATGGCGCAGAAGATGCGGCGCAGGTTGCCTTCCTGCTGGAACTGCTCGATCAGCACGGTGCTGGTGTAGGGCAGTTCGTCGCCAAGCAGGCGGAACACCTTTTCGCGCACGATCTCGGCGGCCAGGAACTTCTCGCTGCGGTCGGTGATGTCGTCCGGCCCGAAGATCGGCGGGTTGTGCGGCAGGTGGCGCTTGATCTCGGTTTCAAGGGCGTCGACCTGGAAGCGCAGCTTGGCCGAGACCGGCACGATCGCGCTGAAGTCGCGCAGCGCGGCGATCTTCTGGGCGAAAGGCATCAGGACCGCCTTGTCCTTGATGCGGTCCGACTTGTTGATCACCAGGACCACCGGGACGTTCTTCGGCAGCAGGTCGAGCACCTGCTGGTCGGCCGGGCCGAAAGCGCCGGCCTCGACCAGGAACAGGATCACGTCCGAGGACGTCAGGGTGTTCGAGACGGTCTTGTTCAGCGTCTTGTTGAGCGCGTTCGCATGGCGGGTCTGGAAGCCCGGCGTGTCGACGTAGATGAACTGGGCGTCGTCGCGGGTCTGGATGCCGGTGATGCGGTGGCGCGTGGTCTGGGCCTTGCGCGAGGTGATCGACACTTTCGCGCCGATCAGCACGTTCATCAGGGTCGACTTGCCGACGTTGGGACGGCCGACGATGGCGATGTAGCCACAGCGGAAGTCCTTGGCGCCAGCGTCTGGCTGGCCGGGCTGGCCGGGCTGGTCGGTGTGATTGCTTTCGTTGCTCATTGCGTGTTGCTTCCTGGTTGTTCTGCCGGCGCATCCGACTGGATGGTGGCGATGCCCAGCTTGAGCTGGGCGGCGCGCGGTTTGCTCTTGCGGGCGGTGGGCGACTTGACCAGCGCCTGCTGGGCCGCCTCGATCGCCAGTCGCGCCGCGGCCTGCTCCCCGGCGCGGCGGCTGCCGCCGCGGCCGAACACCTGCACGTTCAGTTTCGGCACCAGGCATTCGACCTCGAATTCCTGGCTATGGGCGGCCCCGTGCGTGGCCACCACGTTGTAGGTCGGCAGCGAGATTTTTTTGCTCTGCAGAAATTCCTGCAGCAGGGTCTTGGCGTCCTTGCCCAGAGTGGCCGGGTCGACCGTGTCGAGCAGCGGGATGTAGAAGGCGCGGATCGCGTCGCGCGCGCTGTCGAAACCGCTGTCGAGGAAAATCGCACCGAGCAGGGCCTCGAGGGTGTCGGCCAGGATCGAGGGGCGCCGGAAGCCCCCCGATTTCAGTTCGCCCTCGCCCAGGCGCAGGAACTGCGACAGCTCGAGCTTCTGGGCGATTTCGAACAGGGATTGCTGCTTGACCAGGTTGGCGCGCAGGCGCGACAGGTCACCCTCGTCCAGGGCGGTGAAGCGTTCGTACAGGATCGAGGCGACGACACAGTTCAGGATCGAGTCACCCAGGAATTCCAGGCGTTCGTTATGCAGCGCGCTATGGCTACGGTGGGTCAGGGCTTGCTGGAGCAGGCCGGTGTCCCGGAACGTATAACCCAAGCGTGTTTGCAGTAACTGTAGATTCATTGTGCTGTCGTGTGTGCGTCCGCCACCCTGCGTCGCGGACGGTGTTGCTCTCGTTATTGATCCGGCTCGGCATCCCTGGCCGCCACCACGCCGCTCGGGTCGGTGGTGCCCGCGTAGTCGATCAGCAGGCTGACCTTGCCCGCCAGCGGCACCCGCTTCTCGTAGGCGAAGCTGACCTGGGTTTCGCCGTCTTCGCGGGTAATGGTCAGGTCGCGGCCGCGGATCGCGGTGACGTTGTTGATGCCGGCGTTCTTGTCGAAGGCTACCTGTATTTCGCGCGGCGTGCCGCCAGCTTCCTTGGCGCGCACGATCGCGTCCTTGATCGCGCTGTATTCCGTGTAGGTCGGCACTAGCTTGAGCGCGAACACGGCGGCGACGCCGAGCACGACCAGGACCAGGACCAGGCCGGTCAGCGAGATGCCGGACTGGCGAACGAAGGGCTGCTTCTGCATGTGGATCTCCGGTTACTGGATGCCGCCAATCCGCTTCGGATTGCCGAGGTTCATCCAGACGACGATCGCCTTGCCAACAATGTTCTTGTCCGGCACGAAGCCCCAGTAGCGGCTGTCGGCACTGTTGTCGCGGTTATCGCCCATCATGAAATAGTTGCCTGGAGGTACGATACAGGTAAATTTGTCGTACGAATAGTCGCAGGCCTCACGATTCGGGAAATCGTCCACGGCGCCGAGGTCGAGCGTGGGCTTGCCCTCGGTATTCAGGATACGGTGTGCGATCTGGCCCTGCCGGCCTGGGAGCTGTTCGGTGAACTGCTTGTGGTAGACCGGGTGCTGGTCGTCCAGGTAGTCGTCCATCGGGGTGTAGGCGACCGGCTTGCCGTTCACGCTCAGGCGCTTGTCCTCATAGGTGATCTTGTCGCCCGGAACACCAATGACGCGCTTGATGTAATCCTGGCTCATGTCCTTCGGGTACTTAAACACCATCACGTCGCCACGCTGCGGGTCGCCCACCTCGACGACCTTCTTGTTGATGATCGGCAGCCGCACGCCGTAGGCGTACTTGTTCACGAGGATGAAGTCGCCCACCAGGAGGGTCGGCACCATCGACGAGGACGGGATCTTGAACGGCTCCCACAGGAAGGAACGCAGGATGAAGACCAGCGCGATCACCGGGAAGAAGCTGCCGGAATATTCGATCCAGGTCGGCTGGCGCAGGTTGGCCTGCTCGATCGCGGCGCGCTGGCTGCCACTGTCGAGCTTGATGCCCTCGGCGGTCAGCTTGGCTGTGCGCGCATCGTACTCGGCCAGGGCGGCGTCGGCGGCGCGGCGGCGCTGCTTGGCGAAGACGAACACGTCCAGGCACCAGATCACGCCGGTGACCACCATCAGGACGAACAGGATCAGCGCAAAGTTGCTCAGAATCGGTTGCATATCCATTTATTTTTCTTCCACCTGCAGGATGGCCAGGAAGGCTTCCTGCGGAATCTCCACCGAACCGACCTGCTTCATGCGCTTCTTGCCGGCCTTCTGCTTCTCCAGCAGTTTCTTCTTGCGCGAGATGTCGCCGCCATAGCACTTGGCCAGCACGTTCTTGCGCAGCGCCTTGACGTTCTCGCGCGAGATGATGGTGGCGCCGATGGCGGCCTGGATCGCGACGTCGAACATCTGGCGCGGGATCAGCTCGCGCATCTTGGCCGCCACCTGGCGCCCGCGGTAAGGGGCGTTGGCGCGGTGCACGATGATCGCCAGCGCGTCGACCTTCTCGCTGTTGATCAGCATGTCGACCTTGACCACGTCGGCGGCGCGGTATTCCTTGAACTCGTAGTCCATCGACGCATAACCGCGCGAAGTCGACTTGAGCCGGTCGAAGAAGTCCAGCACGATTTCCGCCATCGGGATCTCGTAGTGCAGCTTGACCTGGCGGCCGTGGTAGGCCATGTCCATCTGGACGCCGCGCTTGCCGTTACACAGGGTCATCACGGCGCCCACATATTCTTGCGGCATGTACAGGTTGACGTCGACGATCGGCTCGCGCACTTCGTTGATCCTGGACGGTTCCGGCATCTTCGACGGGTTGTCGACCCGGATCATGCTGCCGTCGCGCATCTCGACCTCGTACACCACGGTCGGCGCGGTGGTGATCAGGTCCATGTCGAACTCGCGCTCGAGACGTTCCTGCACGATTTCCATGTGCAGCAGGCCCAGGAAGCCGCAGCGGAAACCGAAGCCCAGCGCCTGCGAGACTTCCGGCTCGTACATCAGGGCGGCATCGTTCAGCTTGAGTTTTTCCAGCGAGTCGCGCAGCGCGTCGTACTGGTTGGCTTCCACCGGGAACAGGCCGGCGAACACCTGCGGCTGGACTTCCTTGAAGCCCGGCAGCGGCTCGGGCGCCGGCTTGGCGGCCAGGGTCACGGTATCGCCCACCTTGGCGGCGGTCAGTTCCTTGATGCCGGCGATGATGAAGCCCACCTGCCCTGCCGACAGTTCCGGCAGCGAGACCGAACGCGGCGTGAACACGCCGATGCTTTCGACCAGGTTCACCGAACCGGTCGACATCAGGAGGATCTTTTCCTTCGGACGCAGGGTGCCGTTGACCACGCGCACCAGCATCACGACGCCCACGTAGGGGTCGTACCAGGAGTCGACGATCAGGGCCTGCAGCGGCGCATCCTTGTCGCCCTTCGGCGGCGGGACCTTGGCGATCAGGGTTTCCAGCACGTCTTCCACGCCCAGGCCGGTCTTGGCCGAGCAGACCGTCGCGTCCGAGGCGTCGATGCCGATCACGTCCTCGATTTCCTTCTTGGCGTTGTCCGGGTCGGCGTGCGGCAGGTCGATCTTGTTCAGGATCGGCACCACTTCCACGCCCAGGTCGAGCGCGGTGTAGCAGTTGGCGACCGTCTGCGCTTCGACGCCCTGGCTGGCGTCGACCACCAGCAGCGCGCCTTCGCAGGCCGACAGCGAGCGCGAGACTTCATAGCTGAAGTCGACGTGGCCCGGGGTGTCGATCAGGTTCAGGTTGTAGACCTGGCCATCGCGCGCCTTGTATTGCAGCGCCGCGGTCTGGGCCTTGATGGTGATGCCGCGTTCGCGTTCCAGGTCCATCGAGTCGAGCACCTGCGCGTCCATCTCGCGCTCCGACAGGCCGCCGCACAGTTGGATGATGCGGTCGGCCAGGGTCGATTTGCCGTGGTCGATGTGGGCGATGATGGAGAAGTTACGTATGTTGTTCATTAACAAAGCTCAAACCAAAAAGGCCGCGAACAGCGCGGCAGGCTACAGCAACAGGGTGCAGAACGGGATCGTCATGCAAAAAAGCGCTCCGCGGGAGGGCATGCCGGGCCCGGCCGAAGCGCTCGATGAAGCGAAAGGAAAGCGGCAGCGGATCGTGGGACGAGGGCAGACGCTTTTCCGACCCCGGCATTTTACCGGATTCCGCGCCGGAAAGCCCGGATTTGGGGCCGCGAGGGGTAGAAACCGCGGTTTTGGCTTATCGGAAGCTCAATGTTGCCGCTTTCGTAGGGTGGGCGGCTCCACCCGGACGCGGTTAAGGCGGCGGCGTGGGCGCCGCCCGCGCGTTCAACTGGTCGATGATGTGCCGCCACCGCCGCCTCTGCCCATGGCTCAGGCAGCCTGCGTGCAAGCCCCCACCCAGCCGCGCGCCGCCGCCGGGTCGAGGAAATAATGGCACAGCTCGGCCGCGCCCGGGTCGCCGAACAGCACCGGCACCAGTTCGTCGAAGCGCGCCACCAGCGCCGGATCGGCATCGACGTCGATCACGGCCACCTCGAAGTGCTCACCCGGCCGCTGCAGCGCCAGCAAGGCCTGCAGCATGTCCTCGCACAGGTGGCAGTAGCTACGCGAATAGAGCGTGAAGGGAATCGACTGCATGCCCGGCACGCTCATTGACGCGGCTTCACGACGACGTACTGGCTCACGTCTTCACGACGCACCAGCAGGGCTACCGGCTTCTTCGGATCCAGCTTGGCGACCAGCGCATTGAACTGGGCCGCATTGCCCACCGGCGTATTGCCGACCTGCGAGATCAGGTCGCCCGGACGGATGCCGGCCGTGGCCGCGGCGCCCTCGGCATTCTCGACCAGCACGCCGATCTCGACGCCCAGCTCGGCACGCTCGGGCGGGGTGATATCGGACACCACCAGGCCGAGCGCGTTCGGTGCGACGCCCGGGGCCGGCTTCTTCGGCGTCGTGCGCGCCGTCGGGGATTTTTCTTCCTGCAGTTCGACGATGGTCACCGGCACGTCGATCTGGTTGCCGCGGCGCCAGACGGTGACAGTGGCGCGACTGCCCACCTTGGTGGCGCCGACCAGGCGCGGCAGGTCGCGGGTGGTCTCGATGGCCTGGCCGTTGAATTTCAGGATGATGTCACCGACCTTGATGCCGCCCTTCTCGGCCGGCCCGCCGGCTTCGACCATCGAGACTTCGGCGCCGCGCGCCTTGCCCAGGCCAAGCGATTCGGCCACGTCGCGCGTGACTTCGCTGATCTGCACGCCCAGGCGACCGCGCGTGACCTTGCCGGTGGTCTTGAGCTGGTCGGCCACCCGCATCACTTCGTCGATCGGCACCGCGAAGGAGATGCCGTTGTAGGCGCCGGAGAGCGTGGCGATCTGCGAGTTGATGCCGATGACCTCGCCGCGCATATTGATCAAGGGTCCGCCCGAATTACCGGGGTTGACCGCCACGTCGGACTGGATCAGCGGCAGGTACTCGCCGGTGTCGCGCGACTTGGCCGAAATGATGCCGGCGGTGACGGTGTTGTCGAGGTTGAAGGGCGAGCCGATCGCCACCACCCATTCGCCGACGCGGATCTTGCTCGAGTCGCCGGTTCGCAGGTAAGGCAGGTTGGTGGCCGACAGCTTGAGCAGGGCGACGTCGGAGCGGCGGTCGGCGCCCAGCACCTTGGCCTTGAACTCGCGGCGGTCGGTGAGCGTCACGGTGACTTCGTCGGCGCCCTCGACCACATGCGCATTGGTCAGCACGTAACCGTCGTTCGAAATGATGAAGCCGGAGCCGACGCCGCGCGTCACCTGCTCTTCCACGCCGCCCTGTCCGCGCGGCGCGCCCGGCCGGCCCTGGCCGCCGCGCGGGATCTGGCCGCCGAAGAAGCGGCGCAGGAATTCCTGCATCTCGTCTTCGCCCGGCACGCCCTGGCCGCGCATGACGCGCTCGGTGGTGCGGATATTGACCACGGCGGGGCCGACCTTGTCGATCAGGTCGGAGAAGTCGGGCAGGCCGGTGACCACCGGGGTCTGCACCGGCGCCGCGGCCAGGACGGTGGCGGGGAGGAAGGCGCTGCCGCCGGCGGCCAGCAGGGCCGACAGGATCAGGCTTGCGCAGCGACGGGGAAACGGGCGAAAGTTGGCTGGCATTGGCTTGGCATAGGAAGGCTGAGATTGACTTTATGGTAAGCCAAAAAACGCGCTTTGTCGCGCGCCGCTGGGGACGTGCGGCGGCCCGGTACGGCGCGGATGACCCGGTCGGGACCGGGAAGGGCTGCGCGGGCGATATGTAGAATGTATCAAAGGCAGGCAATCGATACGCGTGGCGTATCAAGGGATGACCGGAAGGCGATGCTGCCCGCAGGCCGGCGCCCGGGCAGCGCCCGCGCCGGCCGGTTCAGAGGCGCTTGACGGCGGCCGGGGCGGTTTCCGGCGCTGGCCCGTCATGGGGCGCCGCCTGCGCTGTTCGCTTGGCGCCTTTGAGCGGGTCGGCGCCGGCCACGACGGCCGGCGCGATCGCCGCCAGTGCCTCGCCCGGCGTGGCGGGCGGCGCCGGGCGCCGCTGGGGCACCGGCTCGGCGGCGAGTTTGGCGGACAGGCGCGCGGCGAAACCGGATGAGAGCACGGGCTCGTCCCGATCGCTGCGCAGCGCGTCGCCGATCCGGTGGTAGAGGTCCCATGCCCGCCGGCCGTCTTCTTCGCGCAGCGCCGCCAGCGCAAGTTCGAGGTCGGCATCCGGCAATTCGCCGTCCGCAAAGGCCGATATGTATTCGCGTATCTTCTTATTCGTGTCCATCTGGTAACTCGCCGCCGTCGGTCTGTTCAATTTGTCTCGCCTATGTACGATCCTGCCACCTACCGACGTTTGTCAACCGGGAAATCGAGCAAAGGGCGCAATTTCTCAGCAATGACTTCGCGTGCGCGGAAAATCCGGCTGCGTACGGTTCCTATCGGACACGCCATCACCTCGGAAATTTCTTCGTAGCTCAATCCCTCTATTTCTCGCAGGACAATTGCCGTTCGCAATTCCACCGGCAGCGCTTCCATCGCCGCATTGACCGTGTGGGCAATCTGCTTGCTCGCCAGCACCGATTCCGGTGTGTTTATGTCGCGCAAGCTGTCTGCGTCGTCGAATCCCTCTGCCCGCTCGGCATCGGCCTCGGTCGAGGTCGGCGCGCGGCGGCCCTGAGTCACCAAAAAATTCTTGGCCGTGTTGATGCCGATGCGATACAGCCAGGTGTAGAAGGCCGAATCGCCGCGGAAGTGACGCAGGGCGCGAAAGGCCTTGATGAAGGTCTCTTGCACCACGTCTTCGGCTTCCGCCGGATCGTGCACGAGACGCGACACCAGGCGCATCAGGCGGCGCTGGTATTTGGCCACGAGCAGGTCGAACGCCCCCCGGTCGCCGGCCTGGACGCGCTCCACCAACAGCTGATCTCCCTCGCGTTCTGTCGTCACGGACCATGCCCCATCGCTGCAACGGCCCTCCTGCATAAGAGTTGGCCCGCTGCAATAAGTTCAAAGTATTTTGTGCGTCGTCGACGTCGCGCCGCTTGTTCCGCCTGCTCCGCCGGCCCCGCCGAGCGCTACCGCCAGGGCGCGCATGGCGGCCGGCGGCACGCTGTCGGGCAGGATGACGACATTGCGGCAGACAAGCTTGCGGCGGGCCGGCATGCACCCGCGAAACCAGCCGCAGGGACCGTCCGGCGCCGGGCCGGGCGCCGTCTCCAGGCGCAACAGCATCAGCCACGGCCACAGCGTCGATCCCGGTAAAAGCCGCGCCGGGAAGGCTTCGCATGCGTCCGTCCGCACCCCCTGTTGTACCGTCAGGCGTAGCCGGCCGACTCCAGAAATATCAATGCGATGCACCATTGCAGGACCCAGCGCGGCATGCAGCACGCATAGCCCGGCCAACAGCAGCGCGGCCGCCACAAGCGGTGCGGCAGCGAAGCCGCCGTAGCGCGATACGCCGGCGCACGCGGGCAGGCCTGCGGCACATGCGGCCGCAAGCAGGGACGCGCCGAAGCCGGCGAGCAGACAGCGCAGGCGGCGCGACGGCGCAATGACGACGGTCATCGCGATCGACATCGTGTGGATAGGGAAAGAAGGGGCGCCCGCAGGCGGGAGCCATACGGAAGGAGATACGGGGGTAGAAAACTTGATGTGCAGGACCGAACGACGTCGGCCTGTCAGGCGCCCATTCCGGTTAGACCGGAATGGGTGTGGTCTGGTTCAGTCCGCGGGTCTGAAAACCTAGACTTTTGCGAACACCAGGGTACCGTTGGTACCGCCGAAGCCGAACGAGTTCTTGACCGCGACATCGATCTTCATGTCGCGCGCCGTGTTGGCGCAGAAGTCCAGGTCGCATTCCGGATCCGGATTGAAGAGATTGATCGTCGGCGGCGACACCTGGTTGTGGATCGCCAGCACGGTGAACACCGACTCCAGGCCGCCCGCGCCACCCAGCAGGTGGCCGGTCATCGACTTGGTCGAGTTCACGACGATGTTCTTCGCATGGTCGCCGAAGACGCGCTTGATGCCGCGCACTTCCGCCACGTCGCCCAGCGGCGTCGAGGTGCCGTGTGCGTTGACGTAGTGGACTTCGCCGGGGTTCACGCCGGCGTTGTGCAGGGCCGCGACCATGCAGCGCGCCGCGCCACTGCCATCCTCGACCGGCGAGGTGATGTGGTTGGCGTCCGCGCTCATGCCGAAACCGATGACCTCGGCGTAGATCCTGGCGCCGCGCTTGACCGCGTGTTCGTACTCTTCGAGCACCATCACGCCGGCGCCCTCGCCCAGCACGAAGCCGTCGCGGTCCTTGTCCCACGGACGCGAGGCGGTGGCCGGATCGTCGTTGCGGGTCGACAGCGCGCGGGCCGAGGCGAAGCCGCCCAGGCCCAGCGGCGAGATGGTCGCTTCCGCGCCGCCGGCGATCATCACGTCGGCATCGCCGTACTCGATCAGGCGCGCGGCGGCGCCGATGCAGTGCAGGCCGGTGGTGCAGGCGGTGACGATCGCCAGGTTCGGGCCGCGCAGGCCGAATTTGATCGAGAGATCGCCCGAGATCATGTTGATGATCGATGCCGGCACGAAGAAGGGCGAAATGCGGCGCGGGCCGCGATTCATGTACTCTTCCTTGGTGGCTTCGATCATCGGCAGGCCGCCGATGCCCGAACCGATGGTCACACCGATGCGGTCCGCGTTTTCTTCGGTCACGACCAGGCCCGAGTCCTGCAGGGCCTGGATGCCGGCGGCCATGCCGTAATGGATAAAGCTATCCATGTTACGGCCTTCCTTGCCCGGCAGGTAGTCTTCCACCTTGAAGTTCTTCACTTCACCGGCGAAATGTGTCGTGAACGGCGTGGCGTCGAACTTGGTAATGTTGGCAATGCCCGACTTACCGGCCAGCGCCGCGTCCCACGCCTCGGCAATGGTGTTGCCGATTGGTGAAATGCAGCCCAGGCCGGTAACGACGACACGGCGGTTGCGTGAACGGCTCAAGCGATTCTCCCAGAAACTTTTTAAAGCGCCAGCTACTACTTAGGCCTTGACGTGCGCGGTGGCGTAGTCAATGGCTTGCTTGACGGTGGTGATCTTCTCAGCCTGCTCGTCAGGGATTTCCATTTCGAACTCGTCTTCCAGTGCCATCACCAGTTCCACGGTGTCCAGCGAGTCGGCGCCGAGGTCGTCAACGAACGAGGATTCGATTTTGATGTCTGCTTCTGCAACACCCAGTTGCTCAGCGACGATTTTTTTAACGCGTTGTTCGATATCCGACATGTTATGGCTCCATTAAGGTATGTGTTGCGGAAAGTGCGCGCATTTTATCAGGTTTGCGCGTTGAAAAACTACTTTCGGCGATTACGGCTATTTCCACCGAAATTACTGCTAACAGAGGCGATTGCGCCGGATTTTGTTTCGCGCGGGTGGAAGCCCGCCGCGTTTCGATCTCATCCGGCGCTGTTTTTCGCCATCAATTCATGTACATGCCGCCGTTCACGTGCAGTTCGGTGCCCGTGACGTAGGCGGCGGTCGGGCCGGCCAGGAAGGCCACGGCGTGGGCGATGTCTTCCGGCTGGCCGAGGCGGCCCAGCGGGATCTGGCCCAGCAGCGCGGCGTGTTGCTCGTCGCCCAGCGCCTTGGTCATGTCGGTGTCGATGAAGCCCGGCGCCACGCAGTTGACGGTGATGTTGCGGCTGCCGATCTCGCGCGCCAGTGCGCGGGTCATGCCGGCCACGCCGGCCTTGGCGGCGGCGTAGTTCATCTGGCCCGGGTTGCCCGAGGCGCCCACCACCGAGGTGATGTTGATGATGCGGCCGTGCTTGGCCTTCATCATGCCGCGCAGTACCAGGCGCGACAGGCGGCCGACGGCGCTCAGGTTGGTCGCGATGACGCTGTCCCACTCCTCGTCCTTCATGCGCATGGCCAGGTTGTCCTGGGTGATGCCGGCATTGTTGACCAGGATCGACAGGCTGCCGAAGCTTTTCTGCACGTCGTCGACCACGGCGGCGCAGTTGGCCGCATCGGTCACGTTCAGGACGACGCCCTTGCCGCCGAATTCAGCCAGGTAGGCGCCGATCGCCTCCGCGCCGGCCGCGCTGGTGGCGGTGCCGACCACTTTCGCGCCCTGGCGCGCCAGTTCCAGCGCGATGGCCTTGCCGATACCGCGCGACGCGCCGGTAACGAGCGCGACTTGGTTCTCCAGATTCATGCTATTCCTTTTCTTCTCAATGTATTTCAGGCCGGCTGGACCGAGGCCAGCACGCGCTCCAGCGCAGCCTGGTCGACCAGGGCTTCGCCGGCCAGGACCGGATCGATGCGCTTGGCCATGCCGATCAGGGTCTTGCTCGGCGCGCACTCGATCACCTGGGTGATGCCGCCCGCGGCCATCTTCTGCATGGTCTCGACCCAGCGCACCGGGCCGGCGGCCTGGCGCACCAGGGCGTCCTTGATGGCAGCCGGATCGTGCAGGATAGCGACGTCCACGTTGTTGATCAAGTCGATCCGCGGCGCCGAGAAAGCAATGTTTTCCATGTAGTCGCGCAGGCGGCTCGAGGCGGGCGTGAGCAGCGACGAGTGGAACGGCGCCGACACCGACAGCTTCATGGCGCGCTTGGCGCCCCTGGCCTTGGCGATCTCGCAGGCGCGGTCGATGGCGGCGGCGTGGCCGGCGATGACGATCTGGGTCGGCTCGTTGAAGTTGACGGCTTCGACAATGTCACCCTGGGCTGCTTCGGCGCAGACTGCGCGCACCTCGTCGGCCTGCAGGCCCAGCACGACGGCCATGCCGCCCTGCCCGACCGGCACCGCTTCCTGCATCGCCTGGGCGCGGAAGCGCACCAGCGGCACCGCGTCCCTGAACTGGATGACGCCCGCGGCGACCAGGGCCGAGTATTCGCCCAGGCTGTGGCCGGCCACCATGCTCGGCACCGGGCCGCCGGCCGCGATCCAGGCGCGGTACACGGCGACCGCGGCGGTCAGCATGACCGGCTGGGTGTTGGTGGTGAGGTCGAGGTCTTCCTTCGGACCTTCGGCGATCAGCTTGCCGATGTCGAAGCCGAGGGCGTCCGACGCTTCAAGCACGGTCTGTTCGACGACCGGGTTGCCGGCGAAGCCGTTCAGCATGCCGACGGCCTGGGCGCCCTGGCCCGTAAACAGGAATGCGAATTTGCTCATGTTCTTGTTCTCTCTGTTCGAATATGTGGTTGAACGCTTTCCGTAAGGTGGGCAAGTTTCTTGCCCACGCGTTCAACCGGAATATGCGTTGCGACAGCGCGTCCGGGAGTTGGACGCGCGGGCGGGAGACCCGCCCACCCTACAAATTACATGCGGGCGAGCACCGCGCCCCAGGTAAAGCCGCCGCCGACGCCTTCCATCAGCACGTTGTGGCCCGGCTTGATGCGGCCGTCACGCACCGCGCAATCGAGGGCCAGCGGGATCGAGGCGGCCGAGGTGTTGCCGTGCTGGTCGACGGTGATGACCATCTTTTCCAGCGGCAAGTCGAGCTTCTTGGCGGTGCCCTTCATGATGCGCAGGTTGGCCTGGTGCGGAATCAGCCAGTCGATGTCGGACGCCTGCATCTGCGCGTGCGCGAGCGCTTCCTTGGCGACTTCTTCCAGCACGGTGACGGCCAGCTTGAACACCGCCGGGCCGTCCATGTACAGGAAGCCGCTGCCGGCCACGGCGCCGCCGGCCAGGTTGCCCGGGATCGACAGGATGTCGGCATGGCTGCCGTCGGCGTGCAGCTTGGTCGCCAGGATGCCGGGCGCGTCCGAGGCTTCCAGCACCACCGCGCCGGCGCCGTCGCCGAACAGCACGCAGGTGGTACGGTCGGTGAAATCGAGGATGCGCGAGAACACTTCGGCGCCGATCACCAGCACCCGCTTGTACACGCCGGCACGAATGAAGGCGTCGGCGGTCGAGACCGCGTACACGAAGCCGCTGCACACGGCTTGCACGTCGAAGGCGGCGCTGTGGTTGCCCATGCCGAGCTTCTGCTGGACGATGCAGGCGGTGCTCGGGAAGCTGCCGTGGAAGTCCGGCGTGGAGCTGGCGACGATCACCAGTTCAATGTCGGCCGGCTGGCAGCCGGCCGCTTCCAGGGCCTTGCGCGCCGCGTTGACGGCCAGGTCGGATGCGTTTTCGTCGGCCGCCGCATAGTGGCGGCTCTGGATGCCGCTGCGGCTCACGATCCATTCGTCGGAAGTCTCGACACCCTGCCCCGCCAGCTGGGCCGCGAGCTCGTCGTTGGTGACACGCTTGGCCGGCAGGTAGCTGCCGGTTCCGGTGATCTTGCTGTAAACAGTCATCTCTCCACCATCCTGCTGGTTCTGGTCAAGCCTGGCGCTGGGCGTCGGGCGGGGGCGGCATCAGTTCGGCGATCAGGGCCGACAGCTGCTCTTGCACATCGTATTTGGCCGCGTCGTAGGCGCGCTTGATGGCCCATTCGAACGCGAAGGCATTGGCGCTGCCGTGGCTCTTGAAGACCAGGCCTTTCAGGCCGAGCAGGCTGGCGCCGTTGTAGCGTTCCGGGTTCAGCTTCTTCAGCGATTTACGCGCCAGCAAGGCGCCCGCCATCGAGAAAATATTCTCCGTGAACACCGATTTGACGAAGCGCGACAGGCCTTCGACGGCCTTGAGCGTGACGTTGCCGACGAAGCCGTCGCACACGACCACGTCCACCGTGCCCTTGAAGATGTCATTGCCTTCGACGTTGCCGTAAAAATTCAGTTTGCCGCGCTCGTGGTCGGCCTTGAGCAGGATGCCGGTGGCCTTGACCACGTCGTTGCCCTTGATGTCCTCGGTGCCGACATTCAGCAGGCCGATGGTCGGGCGCGGGATGTGCTCCATCGCCGAACACAGCACCGAGCCCATGATGGCGAACTGGTGCAGGTGATGCGGCTCGCAGTCGACATTCGCGCCCAGGTCGAGCATGTAGGTCGGCCCGCCCTTCTGGTTCGGCATGATCGAGCAGATCGCCGGACGGTCGACGCCGGCCATGGTCTTGAGCACGTAGCGCGAGATGGCCATCAGGGCGCCGGTATTGCCGGCCGAGACGCTGGCGTTGGCGCTGCCGTCCTTGACCAGCTCGACCGTGACGCGCATCGACGAATCCTTCTTCTTGCGCAAGGCGATCTCGATCGGGTCGTCCATGGTCACGACCTCGGTGGCGTGCTTGAGCGTGATGCGGGGATGCGCCTCGGCGCGCTGCTTTTTCAGCTCGGCGCGCACGACGTCGTCGGGACCCACCAGGACAAGATGGACGTCAGCTTGTTTTTTTAGAAACGAAATGGCTGCCGGAATGGTAACTGAGGGGCCGTGGTCGCCGCCCATGCAGTCAATAGAAATTGTGATTGTCATTTGTCGGGGGATGCCGGCTCACGCGGCGCGGGCGGCAAGATGGGATCGGGTATGGCTCGTGACCAACCTTTGTCCGCGCAATTCAAAATGACGGAGTGCAAGCTTGTTGCAGCCGATGAAAACGGGAATGCGAACGGATACGCCATGGAAAAAGCGGCGAAAGAAAAAGCGGCGCCACGCAGAAAACATACGTTGCACCGCTTTCATGGTACTAAAGGACAAGACGTCGATTACTCGTCGTTCTTGGTCTTCAGGACTTTGCGACCACGGTAGAAACCGTTCGGGCTGATGTGGTGACGCAGGTGGGTTTCGCCGGTGGTCGGCTCGACTGCCAGGTTCGGTGCGGTCAGGAAATCGTGCGAACGGTGCATGCCGCGCTTCGACGGGGACTTCTTATTCTGCTGAACTGCCATGATGACTCCTAATACATAAGTTCTAAAATTCTAACACATTCGACTTGCAAATACTTGCAGATCGAGTATCCCAGCGGCAATTTCTTATTCATCCATTGCCGACATGTTTTAACGCTGCCTACATCAACTGCTACTGCCATACTCGACTACTGCACGCGTTTGACACGTTCTTCCAGCCGTACTGCAGCTACTGCGGTACTACTAAATTCTGTAAAGCTTTATTCTGACTTGAGGTTTTTCAGTGCCGCGAACGGCGAGACCTTTTCGGTCTTCAGGGTGTCCAGGAGCTTGGTGTCCGGACATACCGCATGTTTCGGTGCCTGCGGCAGGGCCAGCAGGGCTTCGTCTTCCAGCAACTGGCGGATATCGCACTCGCGGCTGCCGACGATCACGTCGATGCTTTCATCGTCGAGGACTTCCTCGATCCCGTCGGCATCTTCGTCGTCCTTGCCGAGCACCAGCATGGTGGACGAATCGATGTCGTATTCCATTGCCGTCAGGCAGCGCTGGCAGACCAGCTTCACGGGACCGGCAACCGCCAGGGTCATCGATGGGTAGCCCTGCTTGGTCAGGCCACCGTCGATCGACCAGCGGATTTCGCCGGATTTATCCGCGCAATCGGCCGCCAGGCGGGTCATCTCGGCAACTGGCGTCACGCCGTCGCGGTGTCCGCCATTCCGGCAAAACTCGAAGGCGTCGATGACAAAAGCGCTCATTTGGAAAACTTCCCCGGAAAACCTGCGATAATAACAGGCTTCTCTCCGCAGAGTCAAAGACTTACGCCGATTTTGACCGGGGCGCGTTGCAAGCGACAGGCAATGCGTGGCATTTATGAGATTTGCTTGCCAGGGAGCCGTATCTATCAGCTTTGCTGATCATCGCTTTGCTGACTGCCTCACTGATTCGCCATTACTTGCCACTACTTGCCACTACTCGCCACTACTCGCCAGACCGCAATGATACCAAGTTCCGCGCCTTCGCGCCTGATCCTCGCCTCCAGTTCCGCCTACCGCCGCGAGTTGCTGGCGCGCCTGCACCTGCCCTTCGAGACGGTCGCACCCGACATCGACGAAAGCCCGCTGCCGGGCGAAGCGCCGCAGGACACCGCCCTGCGCCTGGCGCGCCACAAGGCGGGCGCTGTCGCGGGGCGCTTCCCCGGGGCGCTGGTGATCGGCTCGGACCAGGTGGCAACGCTCGACGGCATGCAGATCGGCAAGCCTGGCTCGCACGCGCGGGCGCTCGAGCAACTGCAGTTGATGCGCGGGCGCCGGGTCGTGTTCCATACCGCGCTGTGCCTGTGGGACAGCCGCGCGGCCGACCCGTCCCGGGCTGTCCAGGTCGAGAATGTGCAAGTGTTCGTCGATTTCCGCATGCTGCCGGATGCCGAACTGGACGCCTACCTGCGCATCGAGCAGCCCTACGATTGCGCCGGCAGCGCCAAGAACGAGGGCCTGGGCATTGCCCTGCTCGAGCGCATCGAGTCGAGCGACCCGACCGCCCTCACCGGCCTGCCCCTGATTGCCCTGACCGGCATGCTGCGCCGCGCCGGCGTCCCGTTCTTCGGCGCCTGACACCCTTTTATCCCCCATTCAACGATGCCTGGCACCCTTTACCTGATTCCGAATACCCTTGGCCCTGTCGAGGCCACCTCCGGCGCCCTGTCCGCCCTGCTGCCGACCCAGGTGCAGGCGCTGACCGCGAAGCTCGACTACTTTGTCGCCGAGAACGCCAAGACCGCGCGCGCCTTCCTGAAATTGATTGCAATCGATCATCCGCTGGCCAAACCCCTGCAGGAAATCGAGATCGCCGAGCTGAACGTGAACACCCCAGCGGCCGCGCTCGCACAACTGCTGGCGCCGCTGCTGGCGGGACGCGACGCGGGCCTGGTCTCGGAAGCCGGGGTGCCGGCGGTGGCCGATCCGGGCGCCGACCTGGTGCGCCTGGCCCACCAGCACGGCATCGCGGTGCGTCCCCTGGTCGGGCCGTCCTCGCTGCTGCTGGCGGTGATGGCGAGCGGGCTGAACGGCCAGAGTTTCGCATTCAACGGCTACCTGCCGACCGATGCGGCGCAACGCGGCAAGCGCATCCAGCAGCTGGAGGGGCGTTCGCGCAGCGAGAAGCAGACCCAGTTGCTGATCGAAACGCCCTATCGCAACGGACAGATGCTGGAAGCGCTGGCCGGCGCCTGCCAGCCGGGCACCCTGATCTGCGTGGCGACCGATCTATCGCTGGCCAGCGAGTCGGTCAAGACCCTGAGTGCGGCGAAATGGAAGGCGGCCCTGGCCGCGGGGAAGGCGCCGGATTTCCACAAGAAGCCGACCGTCTTCCTGTTCCTGGCGCAATAAACCGCGGCCCGGGCCGAACGGATTCAATGGACCTCGTGGGTCAGCTCGCGCACCCAGTCGAAGGCCTGCAATTCGATCTCGCGGATCTGGGCCACGCTCAGCCCCAGCTTGCGCAGCGCGTTGTACAGCATGCAGCCGCCTTCGGCCGCTTCGAGCAACTCGGCGACCCGCAGCATCGTCCCGAACTCCCCTTCCCGCCCCAGCAAGGCGGCGCGGACGTCGTCCGCCACTTCGACGTGGTCGAGGATCTCTTGCATCGGGATCGAGAACAGCGCATCGGCCAGCGACATGATGCCCACCGTGAACGCGCGGTCGGCCTTGGCCGGATCGTGCGGCCGGCAGGCCAGGGTCATTAGCTCGAGCAGCTTGCCGCGCGTGGTGGCCAGTTGCAGCAGCGGCGATGCCAGCTCCACGCCGCCGGCGGTGGTGTACAGCAGGATCTGCAGCCAGCGCTGCAGCTGGCGCCGCCCCAGCTGGCTCAGCGCCTGCGACAGCGACTCGATCTGCGGGCCCGGCACCGCGCGGCTGTTGACCAGGCGTAGCAGGTTCAGGCTGATCAGCGCATCGCGCTTGACCGCCGTCTCGATCAGCTGGGTGTCGGCGTCCGAGCTCACCAGTTCCAGCAGGCGCAGGATCGCCATCTCGGACGGCGTGATCTTCTTGCCCGACAAGATGACCGGGCGAGCAAAATAATAACCCTGGAAATATTCGAAGCCGAGGTCCATGCACAGCCTGAATTCGTCGAGCGTCTCGACCTTTTCGGCCAGCAGTTTCTTGCCGGTGGCCTTGAGTGACTTCACCAGGCGCTCCAGCTCGACGCGCGGAACCAGCTTGACGTCGACCTTGATCACATCGACCAGCCCGATCAGGCGGTCGAGCTCGGGCGAATGCTCGATCACGTCGTCGACCGCGAACTTGAACCCGAGCTCCTTCAGCTCGGCGACACGCGCCAGTAGCTGCCGGGTCGGCTTGACGGTTTCCAGGATTTCGAGGATAACCTTATGCGGAGGCAGGAAACGCACGAAGTCGCTCATCAGCACGACTTCATCGACATTCACGAAGGCGAGTTGCTCGCCGACCACCTGCTCCATGCCGAGCTGCGAGGCGTGCGAAATCACGGCCGCCGTCGCCGCCGCGTTATCGGTCAACTTGGCATCGTCGTCTTCTCCGGCGGCCCGGAACAGCAGCTCGAATGCGACGAGATGCTGGTCGCGGCCAAGGATGGGCTGGCGCGCGAGGAAAAAATCGTTGGACGGCACGGATGCCGCTGCCGTTGCTTCGGCATGCATCTGGAAAGCTCCTGGAAACTGTTACGGCGCGGATAAGCCTGCCGGGCGGGCGCGCGAACGCCTGCCTCGAAGACTATACTACAAATCCGACATTATTAGCATTTTTATATCGAATCTGCCGCTCAGCGATTGCCGCCGCCCTTGCCGCCGGAGCGCGGCCCGCCCTGGCGCGGTCCGGCCTGACGCGGCCCGGCCTGACGTGGCGCGACCGTCCTGCCGCCGCCCGTTCCGCCTGCAGCGACCGGCCGCTTGCCCGCGCCGCGTCCGTCGCCGCCTGCCGCCGCCTGGGGCTTGCCCGGAGCATTCCCATCGGGACGCCACACCCGGCGCGCGCCGGTCTTGGTCGGGGCCGGGGCCGGGGCGGCCGCGCCCGGCTTGGCGCCGCGCGCCTCCTCTTCGCCTTCGCGCACCATGCTCTGGCCCGGCAGGCGCAGGCTGCCCTTTCCGGACAGCGGACTGGCGCGGCGGGCATTCCCGACCGGCGTGCGTGGCCCCTCACCGGCCAGGCGCGCCGAGACGGCGCCGGTGACCTGGGTACCGGTCTCGATGGTGAAGCGGGCGCCGGCATCCTTGCCCAGCACCTGCACCAGGTAGGGCATGGTCTCGCGCAGCATCGCCTCGAGCGTGTACGGCGGGTTCAGGATGAACATGCCGCTGCTGTGCAGGCCGAGGCCGTCCGGCCCCGGGGTCGAGACGGTCAGGGTGACGTTGAGCCATTCCTTGGCCGGGAGGCGCTTGAGCTTGTCGGGGAACTGGCGCGACTCCATGCGCTGCAGCACCGGGTACCAGACCGCGTACATGCCGCTCGGGAAGCGGCCCAGGGCTTCTTCCAGGGCATCGCGCACCTTCTTGTAGTCGTCCTTCACCTCGTAGGGCGGATCGACCAGCACCAGCGCGCGGCGCGACGGCGGCGGCAGCAGCTTCTTGAGGCTCTGGAAGCCGTCGCCATGCTCGATGATGACGCGCTTGCCGCGGGTGCGTTCGCCCTGCTCGGCCTTGTGCGCCTCGGCCTTGCGGACGTTCTCGTGCAGGATCTTGACGTCGGCCGGATGCAGTTCGAACAGGCGCAGGCGGTCGTCGGCGCGCGCCATCTGGTCGGCCACGTAGGGCGAGCCCGGGTAGTAGCGCATCTTGCCGCTCGGATTCATTCCCTTGACGAGGTCCAGGTAGGGCTGCAGCGGCGCCGGGACGTTCACTGCGTTCCACAGCGGGCCGATACCGGTATCGTACTCGCCGGTCTTGGTCGCCTGGAAACTGTCGAGCGCATACACGCCGGCGCCGGAGTGGGTATCGATATAGGTGTAGGCAACATCCTTCTGGTTCATGTACGAATGCAACTGCACCTGTACAAAATGTTTGAGGACATCGGCGTGGTTACCCGCGTGGAAGGCGTGGCGGTAGCTCAACATAAGCTGGAATTCCTGAGAAGAAAGTGGGTGCCGAGTTTGACAACGGCGCAATGGGCGCCATTATCCACTACAACACGACTTCCCGGGACATTCGTAGGGTGGGCAGGTTCCTTGCCCACGCGGTGGTTGTTTCCAGCTTCGTGTTCGTACCGGATGATCGCGCTGCAAGCGATCACCGCGTGGGCAGGAAGACCCGCCCACCCTGCAACAATGGCCGCAGGCCCTTGCGGATACCGCGACCAGACGCTCAGGCGACCTTCTGCTCGTCGAAGAACTGCTCGTCCTCGGTCGAGCCGTGCAGCGCGGTGGTCGAGCTCTGGTTCTGCTGGATGGCCTGGGTCACGGCGTCGAAGTAGCCGGTGCCGACTTCGCGCTGGTGCTTCACCGCGGTGAAGCCCCTGTCGGCGGCGGCGAATTCGGCTTCCTGCATCTCCACGAAGGCCGACATGCCGCGCCGCGCGTAGCCGTGGGCGAGGTTGAACATGCTGTAGTTGAGTGCGTGGAAGCCGGCCAGGGTGATGAACTGGAACTTGTAGCCCATGGCGCCCAGTTCCTTCTGGAACTTGGCGATGGTGGCATCGTCCAGGTTCTTCTTCCAGTTGAACGAGGGCGAGCAGTTATAGGCCAGCATCTTGCCCGGGAATTTCGCATGGATCGCTTCGGCGAACTGCTTGGCGAAGTTCAGGTCCGGCTTGCCGGTCTCGCACCACACGAGGTCGGCGAACGGGGCATAGGCCAGGCCGCGCGAAATGGCCTGCTCGACGCCCGGCCTGACGCGGAAGAAACCCTCCACCGTGCGCTCGCCGGTGCAGAAAGCCCCGTCGTTGGGATCGACGTCCGAGGTCAGGAGGTCGGCCGCCTCGGCATCGGTACGGGCGATGACCAGGGTCGGGGTGCCCATCACGTCGGCGGCCAGGCGCGCGGCGCCCAGCTTCTCGACGGCTTCGCGGGTGGGCACCAGCACCTTGCCGCCCATGTGGCCGCACTTCTTCACGGAAGCAAGCTGGTCTTCGAAATGGACGCCGGCGGCGCCCGCGTCGATCATCGCCTTCATCAGTTCGAAGGCATTGAGCACGCCGCCGAAGCCGGCTTCGGCATCGGCCACGATCGGGGCGAAGTAATCGATGTCGCCCTTGCTTTCGGACCACTGGATCTGGTCCGCGCGCTGGAAGGTATTGTTAATGCGGCGCACTACCTGCGGCACCGAATTGGCCGGGTACAACGACTGGTCCGGATACATCTCGCCGGCCACGTTGGCGTCGCCCGCCACCTGCCAGCCCGACAGGTAGATGGCCTTCAGCCCGGCCTTCACCTGCTGCATGGCCTGGTTGCCGGTCAGGGCGCCCAGGGCATTGACGTAGGGCTCGTTGTTGAGCAAGTCCCACAGCTTTTCGGCGCCGCGCCTGGCGAGCGTATGTTCGATCCGGACCGAACCGCGCAGGCGCACCACGTCGGCCGCCGTATAGCTGCGCGTCACACCCTGCCAGCGCGGGTTGGTGTCCCAGTCTTGTTGGAGTTCACTGATCTGTTGTTCACGGGTTGCCATGCTGCTTCTCCTGAATGAAAAACGATGTGCGAAAACGAATCCGATGGCTTAATCATAAAACAGTTTGTGCAGAGCACAACCACTCTTATATAAGACATGAAAAGATTTTTTTATGCCGTGTATTCATGGACTTGCATCCAACATTTCATGATGTGGCATGAAATTTCTGACAATGAGACTGCACGCGGATGGGAAGCCGGCGTGAGTTTCGCAATGCGCGCTCCACCTCTCATATTGTGAAATCGCACGGCGGAAGGCCCTCCCCGTTGTTGTAATTGTTTCCCTCTATCGCTGTTATTAAGAGAAATATGCTTAGAAAAAGCAATTTGTATTGACTAGAGGCATGGCCAATGTCAATCTAGTCATATCGTTAATTTCGTCGAATAGATCCCGAAAGCTTCCCCATGAACCGCCAGCTTCGCAGTGCCCTCTTCCTTCTCTTCGCCGCCACCGCCGGCAGCGCATCGGCCGGGGTGATTACCCAGGACGGCGTGGTCTTCACCACGACTTACACCGGGAAGGTCCTGACGCTGGAGATCGATGCCGCCGGCCGTACCGGCGGCTGGGCCGGTGCGACGGCGATCGATGCGCTGGGCATCAAGACCATCGGCAATTTCGACAATGTCACAATGGCCAGCCCAGGCGGCGCGGCGTGGACCAACGCCAGCACCGAACTGAATGCAGCGGGCTGTGGCCGGTCCTCCGGCGGCAAGGCCAAGACCGCCGGCGGCGGCCGCCTGTGCTATACCGGCAGCGCCATCGAGCTGGCCGACAACATGGTGTTCACGTTCACCTTCGACGGCACGCCGACGCTGAGCGCGCCGCACCTGAAGGTGCATTTCGTGAATGCCGCCGGCAGCAAGGTGGGCAGCCTGCTGTCGATGGATTTCCCATGGCAGGCCGAGACCGTGCCGACCCCGCCGGCCAGCGGCGGCCAGCAAGGTGGCGCAGGCGCGTCCGGATCGGATGAAGGCGCCGATACCGGCACGCCTGGCGGCGCCACCGAACCGGTGTCTGAACCGGTGTCCGACCCGGTGCTGATTCCCGCGCCCGTCCTGACCGAACCGGTCGACGCCCCGGCCCAGGACGAGGCGATTCCGCCGCCTGCCGCCGGCGGTGGACCCGCGGACATCCCCGAGCCGCAATCGCTGGCCATCGTCGGCGCCGGCCTGGCCGTGATGGGCCTGTCGCGCCGCAAGCGCAAGCACAAGCACAAGCAGGCATAGACTCCGGCCGGATGGAAAAACGGCGCGTGCCCTTGCGGGAACGCGCCGTGTTGCTTGCCGGTGGGGCCTGCCTTACTTGGCCAGCGCCACCTGCGGCTCGCCGAACACCAGGTTGCCCCCGCGCACCCGCACCGGGATGGTGTCCTTCGGCCCGAAGCGGCCGGCCAGGATGTCCTTCGACAGCGGATTCTCGATCTGCTGCTGGATCGCGCGCTTGAGCGGGCGCGCGCCATACACCGGGTCGTAGCCCGCTTCCGCGATCTTCTGCAGGGCTTCCTCGTCGATGTCGAGCGTCATGTCCATCTTGGCCAGGCGCTGCTCCAGGTTGTGCAGCTGGATCTTCGCGATCGCGCCGATGTTCTTCTCGTCGAGCGCATGGAACACCACGATCTCGTCGATGCGGTTGATGAACTCGGGGCGGAAATGCCCGCGCACCTCGGCCATCACGGCCAGCTTCACCACGCCCGGCTCGTCGGTGTCCATCGACTGGATCTTGTGCGAGCCCAGGTTCGAGGTCATCACGATCACGGTGTTCTTGAAGTCCACGGTGCGGCCCTGGCCGTCGGTCATGCGGCCGTCGTCCAGCGCCTGCAGCAAGACGTTGAACACGTCCGGGTGCGCCTTCTCGATCTCATCGAGCAGGATCACGCTGTAGGGTTTGCGGCGCACCGCTTCGGTCAGGTAGCCGCCCTCCTCGTAGCCCACGTAGCCCGGTGGCGCGCCGATCAGCCTGGCGACCGAGTGCTTCTCCATGAACTCGCTCATGTCGATGCGGACCAGGGCGTCCTCGGTGTCGAACAGGAAGTTCGCCAATGCCTTGCACAGCTCGGTCTTGCCGACCCCGGTCGGGCCCAGGAACATGAACGAGCCGTACGGCCGGTTCGGGTCGGACAGGCCGGCGCGCGAGCGGCGGATCGCGTCCGACACCGCTTCGATGGCTTCGTCCTGGCCCACCACCCGCTCGTGCAGTTTTTCCTCGATATGCAGCAGCTTCTCGCGCTCGCCCTGCATCATGCGCGAGACTGGAATGCCGGTGGCGCGCGCCACCACCTCGGCGATCTCCTCGGCCCCGACCTGGGTGCGCAGCAGCTTGGGTTTGGCGGCGTCGCCATCGGCGCCGGCGGCGGCTTCCTCGGCCGTCTTCAGGTGGGCTTCGAGCTCCGGCAGGCGGCCATACGACAGCTCGGACATGCGGCTGTAGTCGCTCTGGCGCTTGGCTTCCTCGATCTGGTGGCGCACCCGCTCGATCTCTTCCTTGATGTGCGCGGTGCCCTGCACGGCGGCCTTCTCGGCCTTGAGGATCTCCTCGTAGTCGTTGTACTCGCGTTCCAGGCGCGCGATCTCCTCGCCGAGCAGCTCCAGGCGGCGCAGCGAGCCTTCGTCGGTTTCCTTGCGCACGGCTTCGCGTTCGATTTTGAGCTGGATCAGGCGGCGCTCGAGCTTGTCCATCACTTCCGGCTTGGAGTCGATCTCGATCTTGATCTTCGAGGCCGCTTCGTCGATCAGGTCGATCGCCTTGTCCGGCAGGAAACGGTCGCTGATGTAGCGGTGCGACAGCTCGGCCGCGGCGATGATGGCCGGGTCGGTGATCTCGACCTTGTGGTGCAGCTCATATTTTTCCTGCAGGCCGCGCAGGATGGCGATGGTCGCCTCCACGCTCGGTTCGTCGACCATGATCTTCTGGAAGCGGCGCTCCAGCGCGGCGTCCTTCTCGACGTACTTGCGGTACTCGTCCAGGGTGGTGGCGCCGACGCAGTGCAGTTCGCCGCGCGCCAGCGCGGGCTTGAGCATGTTGCCGGCGTCCATCGCGCCTTCGGCCTTGCCGGCGCCCACCATGGTGTGGATCTCGTCGATGAAGACGATGGTCTGGCCCTCGTCCTGGGCCAGTTCCTTCAGCACGGTCTTGAGGCGCTCCTCGAACTCGCCACGGTACTTGGCGCCGGCCAGCAGCGCCGCCATGTCGAGCGAGAGCACGCGCTTGCCCTTGAGCGAATCGGGCACCTCGCCGTTGACGATGCGCTGCGCCAGGCCTTCGACGATGGCGGTCTTGCCCACGCCCGGCTCGCCGATCAGGACCGGGTTGTTCTTGGAACGGCGCTGCAGCACCTGGATCGCGCGGCGGATCTCGTCGTCGCGGCCGATCACCGGGTCGAGCTTGCCCTGGCGCGCGCGCTCGGTCAGGTCGAGGGTGTATTTTTTCAGGGCTTCACGCTGGCCTTCGGCATCCTGCGAATTCACCGACTCGCCGCCGCGCACGGCAGAGATGGCCGATTCGAGGGCCTTGCGCGCCAGTCCATGCTCGCGCGCCAGGCGGCCGGCGTCCGACTTGTCTTCGGTCAGCGCCAGCAGGACCATCTCGGAGGACAGGAACTGGTCGCCGCGCTTCTGCGACTCGCGGTCGGCCAGGTTCAACAGGGACACCAGCTCGCGCCCCACCTGCACGTCGCCGCCGGTACCCGTCACCTTGGGCAGGCGCTCGAGCGAGGACTTCAGCGCATTGGCCAGACCGCCGACATTGACGCCGGCGCGCTGCAGGAGGGACCGGGAGCCGCCGTCGTCCTGGTTCAGCAGGGCGACCAGCAGGTGGACCGGATCGATGTATTGGTTATCGTTGCCGACCGCCAGGCTCTGGGCATCCGCCAGCGCTTCCTGGAGCTTGGTCGTGAGTTTGTCTTGCCGCATGGTAGTGCTCCCTAGTAGTGTGCTTAACTGAGAAGCAAGATAGGGGCCACTGTTCGCTTTTCAAGATGTGCAATGCGCTTCCTGTCCTGCGGCAGCCGGATTCGCTCCATGCCGGACTGCGTCACGTCACTGACCCAAGCGGAGGTCCCCGCAGGCGCTACCGCTAGCCACGCAAGGCGCGCCATGTGGCGAAGCCGGCCACGCAGAACAGGATCGAACCCAGCAGGTGCAGCAGGGTGTGGAGCAGCGCCCAGCCATATTCGCCGCGCTGGAGCAGCAGCACCGACTCGCCGGAAAAACTGGAGAACGTGGTCAGGCCGCCAAGAAAACCCGTGACGGCGAACAGGCGCCATTCGGGCGACAGCGCGGGATGCGCCGTGAAGAAGCCCAGTGCCATTCCGATCAGGTAGCCGCCCAGCAGGTTGGCCGCGAGCGTGCCGAACTGCACGTAGGCGTGCAGGCTGCCCAGCCAGAGCCCCAGGGCCCAGCGCAGCCAGGCGCCGACCGCGGCACCGGTACCGACCGCCAGCCAGCTCAACGCTCAGCCCACTTGCGCTTGGCGGAATCGTCGCTGGCGCGCGCGTCGACCCAGCGCGCGCCCTCCGGCGTCTGTTCCTTTTTCCAGAATGGGGCGTCGGTCTTGAGGTAGTCCATGATGAACTCGCAGGCCGCGAAGGCCTCGCCGCGATGGGCCGCGCCGCAGGCCACCAGCACGATCTGGTCGAGCGGCGCCAGCGGGCCGACGCGGTGGATGAGCAGCACGCCGAACAGCGGCCAGCGCGCCCGGGCCTGGGCCACGATGTCTTCCAGGGCCTTTTCCGTCATGCCGGGATAGTGCTCCAGCTCCATTTCGGACACCGCCGCTCCGTCGTTCAGCTCGCGTACCGTTCCGACAAAGCTGACCACGGCGCCGACCCGGCCGTCGCCGTCGCGCAGGGCGGCCAGCTCGCGCGACAAGTCGAAGTCCGCGGCCTGCACGCGGATGTCGGTGCGCCCGTCCCCCGCAGGCGCGCTCACCGGCCATCCTTCGCATAGCGCGTGAGAAGCTGCTCGATGCGGGTTTCGGTGCGCGCGTCCGCCAACGCCGGCAGCGCCAGCAAGCTGCGCAGGTCGTCGGCGCCGCCGCCCGCGTGCCCGGGCTTTTGTCCTGCCTTCTGCCCCGCTTTCTGTCCCGGCCTGTGTCCGGACTTGAGCGAGCTTTGCAGCACCTCGACCTGCAGCTTGAGGCGCTCGCGCGCGAACTCGGCGCCGCTGTCGATACCGGCCGTGATCTCGAGCCGCAGCAGATCGTGCAGCAGGCGTTCCCGATTTGCCTCGAGCCGGCGCGCGTAGTCGGCACGACTGTCCGCATGCTCGCCCTCGAGCGCGCCGAGGGCGGCCTCGAAGCGGGCATGCAGTACCGGCTCGTAGCCACCCTCGAGCGGCAGCAGCGCATCCCAGCGCCCGCGCCAGTCGGCCGGGTTGGTGTGGGCGTCGGGATTGACGAGGGCCGCCTCCAGCGCCTGGATCAGGCGCAGCTTGTCGCGTACGGCGCCGGCCAGCGCCAGCCCGGCGGCGCGGCGCGCCAGCTCGGCATGGTGCTGCACCGCCGCCAGCGCTGCGTGGTAGCGCTTCTCGACCCGCGCCTCGTGGGCGCGCGGCACCGGCCCGATCGCCGCCCACTCGGCGGCCGCCTCGCGCAGCAGCTTGCCGGCGTTGGCCGGCGTCGCGTCAGGCGCCGCCGCTTCCAGGCGCGTCGAGATGGCTTCCTTGGCCGCCTCGTGCGCGCGGCGCTCGACGTCGGCCGCATGGGCGTGCTCCTTGCGCTGGGCAAACAGCGCGTCGCAGGCGGCGCGGAAGCGCTGCCACAACGCCTGCTCGGCCTTGCGCTCGAGCGGCAGCGCGCGCGCATGCTCCTGCCAGCGCGCCTGCAGTCCGCGCAGCGCGTCGACTGCGTACCGGTCGTGCGGATCGAGCCCCTGCGCTTCTTCGATCAATTGCTCGCGCACGCATATCTCGCCCTTGCGCTGCTCTTCCAGCGGACGCTGCAGGGTATTGAGCGCATCGCTGAACAGCCCGTCGAGGCGCTTCTTGTCCTTGCGGTCGATCGGGCCCAGGTGGCTCCAGGCGGTGCGCAGGCGCTGCACGGTGCCGGACACGTGCTTCCAGTCGGCCTCGCCCGATTCCAGGCGCGCGATCTCGGCCCGGGCTTCGTCGACCAGGGCCTGGCCGCGCGCGGCATTGGCGTGGCGTTCATCGGCCAGCTGGCGGAAGTGGGCGGCGGCCGGCGCATAGGCGGCGGTGCAGGCGGCGTCGAAGCGCTCCCACAGCGAGCGCGGGGCGGCGCCGGACAGGCTGTCGAGCGCCTTCCAGCGCTCGCGCATGCTGCCCACCTTCTTGGCCAGCTCGCCCATCGCCAGGTTCTGGCTCGGCAGCGCGTCCACCGACTTGATGAGTTCTTCACGCGAGACATTGCCGCCCCAGCGGGCCCAGTCGGACAGGCGCTTGAACTCGGCACGAACGTGATTCAGGTGCTCGAGCTGGGCCGGGCTCAGGCGCATGCCCTTGTCCTTGCTGTCTTTCAGCGACTTGTCGAGTTCGGCGGCGGTGCCAAGCGAGCCCTGTTGCAGGGCCGCTTCCATCGCATCGAGGCGCTCGAGGAAGTGCTGGTCGGCGCCCTTGTTCTGCGGCTTGTGCGTTTTCGGTGCCGACGTCGAAGCCGCGCCATCGGCGGCTGCGGCGGCCGGGCGCCGCGCATCCGGCGCCGGCTTCGGCTTGCGCAACGTGCTGCCCGCCGGCTGCGGCAGGCTTGCCAGCAAGGCGTCGAAGCGGCCCTGCAGCTGCGCGCCGGCGCCGTTGGCAGGCATGGCGGGCAGGCGCTGCCATTCCTTGCGCAGCAGCTCGGCCTTCAGTTCGGTGGCAGGCTGGGCCTCCCATTGCGCCAGCGCCGCTTCGCGCGCGCCGAGGGCTGCCCGGTCCTGTTCGATCGTGGCCAGGCTGGCCTGCAGGCGCCCCTGCTCGGCGGCGAACTCCGCCACCAGGGCGCGCGGCAGCGCGACGTGGCCCGGCGCCGCCAGGGCGGCGGCCTGCTCGCGCGCGAGACTCTCGAGGCGTTCGGCGAAGGCGGCGGCATCGAGGCCGGCGGCGTCGAGCCGGCGCAGGGCCGCCAGCCGGTCGATCATGGCGCGCTGCAGCCGCACCTGGTCTTCCAGGCGCTTGCCCAGCTCGGCACGGACGGCATCGAATTCGGTCGCCAGCGCGGGCGCGGTAATGACCGCCCATGTGCGATCGAGCTCGGCAACATGGTTCGGGGTCAATAACGCGTCGTCGAGCAGGGCCCTGGCCTGCGCCAGCGCTTCCTGGCCGCGGCGCAACTCGGCCTCGTGATGGCGGATCGCCTCCAGGCGCGAGTGCATCAGCTTGGCGACGCGGCGATCGGTGTTGCGCATCGCGGCATGCACGCGCTCGAGCTGCGGGCGGCTGTGGACCAGCTCGGCCGCCGCCAGGCGCAGTTCGGAGAATTCGGAAGCGAGGATGAAGGCGACTGCGGCGTCTTCGTCGCCGTTCAATCCCTTGAGCTGTTCAGCCTGTTGCTCGCGCGGGCTCGGCGAGCTTGCGGAAGCACCCGATGCGCGCGCCCCCGGTGCGGACTGGGCCGGCCCGGCATCGCGCGCGCCTGCCCCCTGCCCGCCGGATGGACGAGCTTGCGCTTGCTCACCGGAAGCGCCGGCCGGCTTGTCGCCACCCTGCCGCTTGAAAAGGAATTCGAACATGATGAAATCGCACTTCCAAAACCCCCATCATAGCAAAGAACCATGGTGGCGCTCGCCCGTCGCGCTCAGTGGGTGACGTAATGGGTGGCGTGATGTATGGTGCAATGCGACGCGGCGGCAGCCGTACTTTGCCGGAGGGAATTGCTGGCCGCGCTGTCCAGCTGTACCGGCCCGGACGCCCCGGACAGGTAAGCGCGGTTCTCGTTCTGCCAGGCGTCGCGGGCCAGCATCTGGTTGGCGATCGCGAACCAGACTTCGCTCGGCACATGGGTGCGCGCCAGCGGAAACAGCTCGCGCTCCTCGCGCTCCAGCCGTTCGAGCAGCAGGTTGCAGCAGCGCTCGATGGCGGCGCCGAAGCCCGGATCCTGCACCGCGGCGGCGGCATGGGCATCGGCGCGCGCCTCGATCGCCGCCAGGGTCAGGGCGTCGAGTTCCGCCAGCAAGGCGGCGCCCGCACCGGCGCGGCGCAGGGCCGGCACCACGAACTTGTCGAGCTTGCGCCAATAGCAGTTGTCGAAGGCCACGCGCAGGGCATCGCAGGCCAGTTGCAGGTCGCGCGGCGTGGGCGCGGCCTGGCGCCGGACACCCGGCTGCCAGCGCTCCAGCAGGGATTGCAGGCCGATTCGTGCGCTGGCCTGTTCGATGGACAAGGCGACCAGCGTATAGGTTGACGTCAGCATCGTGTCTCCTCTCAGGATGGCTTCGCCAGCGCGGGCCTGGCGGGGGGCCGCGAAGCGTTGGCTGGGGAAGCTTTTTTGTCGGGGTCAGGCTGGCAGGTTTTGTTATTGTGGCCAGCCGCGGGAACTCGTAGTGTAGAGAGATGCCCCCGCCGGGGTTTGAGCTGGCGCAAACCCGCCCCCGTGGACATTGGAGACTTTTTCATTGATCTGATGTCAAAACACGATTCAGCAGGCGCGGCATGGCGCACGACCCCGCACGATTGATTTCGCGCATGTATTTATTGCAATGGCGAATCAATACCACTGTAAAAATACACAGTCTTTTTGTCGGCGACAGGGTCAATCCGCGCCTCATCTACGTTATAGTGGGCGCCGACCCGACTTTCCATTCTCACCATGCGGCTGCTCCACACTTCCGACTGGCACCTGGGCCAGACCCTGCACAATTTCGACCGGACCCACGAGCATGCCTGCTTCCTCGACTGGCTCGTGGAAACGCTCGTGGCGGAACGGATCGACGTGCTCCTGATCGCCGGCGACATCTTCGACAACGCCAATCCGTCGGCCGCCGCCCACCGCCAGCTGTACCGCTTCCTGCAGCAGGCGCGCAGCCGGCTGCCGCAGCTGCAGGTGGTCGTCATTGCCGGCAACCACGATTCGCCGGGGCGGCTGGAAGCGCCCACGCCGCTGCTGGAAGCACACGGCACCGTCGTGGTCGGCAACGTCGGACGCACCCCAAGCGGCGACATCGACCTCGAACGCCTGCTGGTGCCGCTCCACGGGCGCGACGGGTCGGTAGCGGCCTGGTGCCTGGCGATTCCCTTCCTGCGCCCGGGCGACGTGCCGCGCGCGGTGCTGGACGACGCACATCCCGGGCTCGACCCCTACCTGCAGGGCACCGCCCTGCTCTACCGCCAGGCCTTCGCGCTGGCGCAGTCGCGCTGCACCGGCAACGAGGCGATCATCGCCATGGGCCACTGCCACATGGTCGACGGCCAGTCGTCCCAGGATTCCGAGCGCCGCATCGTGATCGGCGGCAGCGAGGCCCTGCCGGCCTCGATGTTCGACCCGCAAGTGGCCTACGTGGCCCTGGGCCACCTGCACCTGGCCCAGCGCGTCGGCGGCCACGAGCACCGGCGCTACAGCGGCAGCCCGCTGCCGCTGTCCTTCTCCGAGGTCGGCTACCAGCACCAGGTGCTGCGCATCGAACTCGACGGCCCGAACACGACATCGGTCACGCCGCTGTACGTGCCGCGCGCGGTGCAGCTGCTGCGCGTGCCGGCCCAGCCGGCGCCGCTCGACGAGGTGCTGGCAGCCCTGGAAGCGCTCGATCTTCCCGATACCCCGCCCGATGCACCGCCGCACCGCCAGCCCTTCCTTGAAGTGCGGGTGCTGCTCGACGGTCCCGAGCCGGGCTTGCGTACGCGCATCGAAGCGGCGCTGGACGGCAAGCCGGTGCGCCTGGCCAAGATCGAACCGACGCGCCGCCATGCCGCACCGGACAGCGCGGGCGAGGCGCTCAGCCTCGACCAGCTGGGCCAGTTGCAGCCGGACGACATCTTCCGGCGCCTGTGGACGCAGCGCTACGGCGCCGATGCGCCACCCGAACAGCTGGCCGCGTTCGCCGAGCTCAGCACCGCCCTGGGAGGCGACGCGGCATGAGGATCCTGCGCATCAGCGGCAAGAACCTGGCCTCGCTGGCCGGCGAATTCCAGGTCGACTTCGAAGCCGAACCGCTCGCCTCCAGCGGCCTGTTCGCCATCAGCGGCCCCACCGGCGCGGGAAAAAGCACCCTGCTCGACGCCCTGTGCCTGGCGCTGTACGACGCCACCCCGCGCCTGCTCAAGCGCGCCGGCAGCCAGTTGCCGGACGTCGGCGGCGACACCGTCTCGGCGCTCGACCCGCGCACCCTGCTGCGGCGCGGCGCCGCCGAAGCCTGGGCCGAGGTCGATTTCGCCGGCAACGACGACATCCGCTACCGCGCGCGCTGGAGCGTGCGCCGCGCCTACGGCAAGGCCGGCGGCGCGCTGCAGGCGGCGAAAATGACGCTGCACCGGCTGCCGGAACTGGCGCCGCTGGGCGGCACCAAGACCGAGGTCGCGGCCGAGATTGTGCAGCGCATCGGCCTGTCCTTCGAACAGTTCACGCGCGCCGTGCTGCTGGCCCAGAACGAATTCTCGGCTTTCCTCAAGACCGACGAGAACGAGCGCGGCGAACTGCTGGAGACCCTCACCGGCACCACGATTTACAGCGACATTTCACGGCGCGCCTTCGAGCGTTACCGGGCCGAGCAGGAGCGCACCCGCAATCTGGCCGCCAGGCTGGCCAACCAGGCGCCCCTGCCGCCCGACGAACGCGAGCAACTCGACGCCGAGCGCGTCAACGCCGAGCTGGCGCTGGCGGCGGTGGACGCACGCCGCGCCGCCCTCGACGGCGAACTGCGCTGGCACCAGGAAGCCGCCAAGCTCGAGCACGGCGAAACCCAGGCCGGCGCTGCGCTGGCGGCGGCACAGGCGGCGCAGCAGGAAGCAGCCGGACGGCGCCAGCGCCTGGCCACCCTCGAGGCGGTGCAGCCCGCGCGTGCGCTGGCTGCCGAGGTCCTGCGCCTGCAAGAGGAACACAAGACGGCAGCCGCGTCGACGACCAGGCTGGAAGCGGCGTTGGCCGCCTCGCTCGACGCGCGCCGCCAGGCGGTGCTCGACGTCGACGCCGCGCTGGCCGCGGCCGACGCGGCCGAAAGCAGCTTGCGCGCCGCCGCGCCCCAGCTCGACGGCGCCAAGGCGCTCGATGCGGCCATCGCCGCGCTGGCGCCATCGCATGCGCAAGCCCTGACCGCGCTGGAAGCGGCCCGCCTCGAAGCGCGCCAGGCGCGCGCCGTGCACGCAACGAAAGCAGCGGAGCACGAGGCTGCCAAGAGTCAGCGCGAGCGTGCCGCCGGCTGGCTGGCCGCCCACGCGCGGCTGGCGCCGATGGCGGCCCAGTGGCCGCGCTGGGACAAGCTGCTGGCCCAGGGCGCGCAGTCGGTGGCGGCCGACGCCGCTGCCGCCACGGCCCTGGCGACGGCGCGCCGCCAGGCGGAAGAAGCCGGCACCACCGAACAGGCCGCCATGTCGGCGCTGACCGAGGCCCATGTGCGCCTGGATGCGCTCGACAGCGCGCGGCGCGCGGCGCTGGCTGTGCTCGAGGCCGCCGACCCGCAGGCGCTGGATCACGAACGCCGGGCCCTGGATGCGCGCCGCGAACGGCTGACGACGGCCGAACGCGCATGGAACGCGCTGCTCACCACGCGCCAGGAATTCGCCGAAACCGCGGGGGAGCTCGACCGTGTGGACACGGCGCGTGCGGCCGCCGCCCGCTTGCTGGAAGAAGCACGCGCCACGGCGCCGGCCCTGCACGCGGCCATGCAGCAGGCCGAGAAATCCCTGGCCGCAGCCGAGCTCGCCTGTGCAGCGAGCGTCGAGGAATTGCGCGCCACGCTGCAAGATGCGGCCCCCTGCCCGGTGTGCGGCTCGCACCAGCATCCTTATCGCGACGACGGCCGCGAAGACATGCTGCACAACATGCTGACGAACCTGCGCAGCGAAATCGCCGCATGCCGGGCGCAGGTGCGCGACAATGAAGCGGTGCAGGCGGCCCAGGCCGCGACACTGGCCGCGTCGGGCGAGCGCGTTGCCGGACTCGAGCGTGAGCGCGCCAGCCTGCGCAAGCTGCTCGATGAACTCGAAGCGGAGTGGACGGCACAGCCGCTGGCCGCCGATGCGCCCGCCGACGCGCTGCGCACGGCATGGCTGGCCGAAGCGCGCGACGGCCTGCGCGGCGCCGCGGCGGCGCTGGATGAGCGCGGCGCGGCGCTGCGGCGCGCGGCGCAGGCACGCGACGCCGCCCAGGCCGCCTTCGACAAGGCACAGCAGGAACATGCGCGCCTGCGCCAGGCTGCCGACAGCGCGCGCGAAGCCGGCGCACGCCTGCAGGCCGACCTGCGCGCCCTGACGGTCCAGCAGGAAGCCATCGCCGCACAGCTCGCAGGGCTGCTGGCCGAACTCGACCCGGTACTGTGCGACGCCGTCGGCGACGGCTGGCAGGATGCCTGGCGCAACCAGCCGGCCGGCTGGCGCGAAGCCCGCGCCCAGGAAGCCGCACAGTGGCAGGAGCAGACCGCCGTGCTCACCCGCTGCACGGGGGTTGCCGCGACGCTCGAAGCCGAGCTGGCCGGCGCGCTCGAACGCATCGCCCAGGCCGACCGCCACGGCGCCGGGGTCGCGGCCGAATTCATCCGCATCGATACCGAGCTCACGGACAAGCGCGCCCAGCGCATGGCCTTGTGGAACGGCCGCCCGGTAGCGGAGGTGGAACAGGAACTGCAGGCCGCGGTCGGCGCCGCGCGCAATCACCTGGCAGCACGCCAGGCGGTCGCCGCCGAGACGGCCCAGCGCGAAGCCAGCGCCCGCACGGCGCTGGCCCAGCTGGGCGCCCACATCGCCACGCTCGATAGTGCCGGTGCGAAAGCGTCTTCCGCCCTCGCCGACTGGCTGGAAGACTACCGCAAGTCGGCCTTCGTCAAGGGACTCGACCCGGTCGAGGATACGGCCGAACTCGGCCGCCTGCTGGCGGTCGGCGGCAGCTGGATGGCCCAGGAACGCACGGCACTGGGCGCGCTCGACGCCGGGGCGACCGGCGCCGGCGCGGTGCTGGCCGAACGCCGCGCCCAGCGCGTGCTGCACGACGAAGGCAGGCCGGAAAGCGGCCTGGCTGCCGACACGGTGGCCGCCGCCGTCGACACCCTCACGGCAGAGCGGCGCGCCGCCCACGACCTGGCCACCGAATTGCGCATGCGCGCCGGGCAGGACGATACCCGGCGGATGCAGGCGCAGGCGGTCATTGCCGATGTCGAGCGCCAGCAGCTGGAAGAGCAGCGCTGGGGCAAGCTGTCGGAACTGATCGGTTCGAGCGACGGCAAGAAGTTCCGCAACTATGCGCAGCAGTTCACGCTCGACGTGCTGCTCGGCTACGCCAATGCCCACCTCGGCCAGCTGGCGCGGCGCTACCGCCTGGAGCGCGTCAGCCACAACGGCGCGCCCTCGCTGGCCTTGATGGTGCGCGACCAGGACATGGGCGGCGAAGTACGCTCGGTCAATTCCCTGTCCGGCGGCGAATCCTTCCTGGTGTCGCTGGCGCTGGCGCTCGGCCTGGCCTCGCTGTCCTCGAATCGGGTGCGGGTGGAGTCGCTGTTCATCGACGAGGGCTTCGGCAGCCTCGACACCGAGACCCTGGGCGTGGCGATGGACGCGCTCGATGCGCTGCAGTCGCTCGGCCGCAAGGTGGGCGTGATCTCGCACGTGCAGGAGATGACCGAACGGATCGCCACCAAGGTGCTGGTGCGCCCGGGCGGCGGCGGCAGCAGCGCGGTGGTGGTCGAGTAGGCGCCCCCGCACAACACACGCCGACGGAACGCCGGCGCGGTGATGAACATCGGGGTGCTATCGCCTGTTCAAGCGCGATGTCGCGCACGCTGCCCCTAGGCGCTGACCGGCCGCAAGGACGGCGCGGGCGGACGGATGGCGCCTGCATCGGCGCCCTGCGCCAGCGCTTCTCGCCGGCCGGACAAGGCATTCCGGATCAGCTGCACGGTCTCGCCGGGCGCATCCCAATGCGGAAAATGCCCGCAGCGCTCGAACCAGTGGAGCTGCGCATCCGGGAACGCGGCCAGCGCCCGCCAGGCCTGGCGCGGGAAGCAGACCCGGTCGCGGCGCCCCCAGCCGATGATGAGCGGATGCGCCATGCTGTGGCGCGGGGCGCCCTGCTGTTCTTCGCCATAGGCAAGCTCGGCCAGCAGTTCGTCGAAGGCCGGCGCCGCGACATAGCTGCACAGTTCCCTGCTCACGATGCCCGGGTCCAGCCTGGTCGGCCGGGCACTGAACTGGGCCAGCAACAGGGCACGCCCAATGGCCGTGTTGCATAGCGAGGGCAGTGCCGGACGCAGCAGGCGCAACAGACGGATCGAGAGGTAGATCGAGCTGAAGAAAGCGTGGCGCTCCCAGCCGCGCCAGAAGCCGCCCGGGTTGAGCGCTACCGCGCCGCCGACGACCCCGCCGCGACGCGCCAGTTCCAGCACCAGGCGCGCGCCCATCGAACTGCCCACCGCGTCGATACCGGCCAGGCCGTGGTCATGGACGAAGCTTGTTACCGCATCGGCCAGGCTCCGGATCGAGGTTTCGCCGCGCAGGCGCGGTGTCCGGCCGAAGCCGGGCAGGTCCACGGCAATCACTTCGCGGGTCGCGGCGAGATCGTCCAGGATCGGTTCCCAACTCTGCCAATGGCCGCCGAGGCCGTGTATCAGGAGCAGCGGTTTCCCGGTGCCGCAACGGATATGATGCATATCGACCTCTCCTTCCAATAATCATGCCTTGGAAGGGTAGCCGAACTGCCGTGCGCTGCGCGTTCCTTAGAGATGAGCAATGCCGGGCGTGTCGTTCAAAGCAGCCCGTCCGATTGGCCGTTTGAGACGAATAGGCCGAATTACTTAGCGTAAATGCTTACCGTACGGTCCGCATTTGGCCGACGGCGGCCGTCTAGCTCAAGCATAGCAGGTCTCCAGGGGCGAAAAATCGCTCTCTGTCACGAAGGACCGGAACCGACCCAGCCTGTGTAAAAACACAGGACCGTGTAAACGAACCCGGCTGGGTTAACGTTGAGGGAGTATCTCATCACCGGGGTGTTAAATGAAGCGCTTTATCGAAGGCGAAGACCGTGGGCAAGGCACGCTACTGCCAGAGCACCTGGATGACTACGTCACCGAAAACAACCCGGTTCGGGTGGTCGACGTATTCGTCGATGAGCTTGACCTGGCCAGTCTGGGTTTTGCGCGGGTGATACCTGCAAAGACTGGCAGGCCAGCGTACCACCCGGCTGTACTACTCAAGCTCTACATCTACGGCTACCTGAACCGCATCCAGTCGAGCCGCAGGCTCGAGCGCGAAGCGCAGCGCAACGTCGAGCTGATGTTGCTGACCAGGCGCCTGACCCCGGACTTCAAGACGATAGCGAACTTCCGCAAGGACAACGGCAAAGCCATTCGTAATGTCTGCAGGCAGTTCGTCGTCTTGTGCCAGCAGCTGGATCTGTTCTCGGATGCAGTGGTGGCGATCGACGGCAGCAAGTTCAAGGCCGTCAACAGCAGCGACCGCAACTTCACTGACGCCAAGCTCAAGCGCAGGATGACGGAGATCGAAGCGAACATCAGCCGCTACCTGACAGAACTCGACACGGCAGACCGGCAGGAGCCGGCTACTGCACAAGCGAAAAGCGTTCGCCTGAACGACAAGATCGCAGCGTTGAAATCACAAATGGCTACGCTCAAGGAAATCGAAGCGAAGCTGGAAAAGACTGGAGAAACGCAGATCTCGCTCACCGATCCGGATTCTCGCTCGATGATGACGCGCGGCTCAGGCATCGTTGGCTATAACGTGCAAACAGCGGTCGATGCCAAACACCATTTGATTGTCGAGCACGAGGTCACTAACAATGGCAGCGACCGCGATCAATTGTCCGGCATGGCCAAGAAGGCCCGCGCAGCGATCGGTACGGCGACGTTGACAGCGATTGCCGACCGAGGCTACTTCAAGGGCGAGGAAATCCTGGCCTGTCATGAGGCGGGCATACGTGCTTTGGTGCCGCCTACGAAAACTTCCGGGGCCAAGGCCGATGGCCGGTTCGACAAGGCCGACTTCATCTACGATTCCGAAAAGAACGAGTACCGCTGCCCGGCTGGCGAAGCCTTGATATGGCGATTTTCCAGCGTCGAAAAAGGCATGACGAATCACCGCTACTGGAGCTCGAACTGCAAGGGCTGCCCGCTCAAGGACAAGTGCACGCCGAGCACTCAGCGGCGCGTGACGCGCTGGGAACATCAGGATGTGCTCGACGACATGCAGGCACGTCTTGAACAGACGCCCGACGCCATGCGCATCCGGCGTTCAACCGTCGAGCATCCCTATGCCACGATCAAGGCATGGATGGGATCCACACACTTTCTAACGAAAGGCCTGGAACGTGTGAAGATCGAAATGAGCTTGCATGTGCTGGCTTACAACTTTAGTCGTTTGCTCGCGCTGCTTGGCATGCAGGGAATGCTGGCGGCGATTAGGGCGTATGCCCGTTTTCTGCCGCCAATCGGGCTGTTTGGAGCGTTCTTGCTGCTGGTCTTGCCGAGGACTGGAAAACGGGGCGGCCAAGGCTATGGCGCTTCTATAAGCTTTTGGATAGGCCGTGAGCCGTACTATTCGGCTTACGGATCCAGTTAATGAGTTTTTACACAGGCTGGGCCGATCTCGGACGTTCGGCCCAGCATAGCAGGTTGCCCGATTGGAAAAATTCAGGGACGGTCACGACCGGCTGCAATCGACCCGAAGGAGACGAACGCGAACCGCTGCATAAGCGCCTCAGTTTGCACTTCAAATTACGACCGCATCCTTCGGTGCTCACCAACCCCGACGCCAATCGGTTCTATCACAATCCGACTGGAGAAATCTGCCGCGACTACCTCTACTGGTGCACGAGCGTCATTGAGCCGATACTTCTGAATCAGCTCGAACGCGGCAGGTTTTCCGACGTAAGAGCAGTCTTTGGCGTTTGCGTAAACGATAACATCTTGGGTGGTGATGTACTCGTCAATTAGCTGGATAACCAAATCGCGATCAAGTTCGTCGCTTCTCATGAGATGTCGGTAGCCATCGGCATCCGAGACACCAAAATAGCAAAGCTTCCTCATCAGCGAGTGAATTTCACGTGGCGTCATGCATCGTATCCGGAATCTCTTCGTTTGCTGATCTCACGTCCGCTCCTGGCCCGGTTGCAGACATCAGCTTGGCCCAGTGTAGGGTGCTGTTGCCCGCAGCGCAAGTAATGGATTGCCATAAGCCGTGAAGCCCGTAAAGCCGTCTGGCGTCACCATTCACGCAAGCATGCCGGCGCTCCGCCGGGCGGCCTGCCCCGGCCGCCCGGCCCTCCGGTACAATGCGCCCTTTGCTCCAATACCTGTCCAACACCACCATGAAACCCGCCCGCTTCCTCACCTTCAAATGCGCCAAGTGCGCGAAACCCGTCAAGGTCACCCTGCAGAAGGTCTCGGCCTGCTCGCACATCCAGCCTTACCTGGGCGTCTGCGAATGCGGCGAACCCAAGCGCCATGCCACCGGCAGCCCGGACGCGGTCAAGTCCTACCTCGAATCGGCCGACGGCAACTGGCAGCACCATCACTGATGAGCCATCCAATGGCTGACATCGTCTGGGTCGAGGGCGGCACGGAACATCGCGCGCAGTGGCGCTCCGAGAGCGGCTGGCCGGTGCCGAAGAAGGTGGTCGTCGCCGACGACACCATGAACGCCGACACCGCCTACCGGCTGGCGCTGGACGGCACCGCCCTGCTCTGGCGCGGCGACTTCCAGAACGCGCGCCAGCTCTTGAGCGCGCTGGTGCGCCGGATCGAGCACAAGAGCGAGCGCGCGCGCCGCGCCAAGGCTAAGGGGGCGGCCACAGCCGCCGCCACGCCGGCCGAACTGTTCCACCGCCACCGCCTGCAGCAGCTGCAGCGCGCCCGCACCCTGGCCATGCTCCTGATGCCGTTCGAGGCCGACCACACGATACCGCTGCGCCGCGCGCCAGACGTGCGTGACGCCTGCGCCGAAGCTTACGGCCCTGCGCAGGCCCCGTACGTCGCCTCGCTGCGCGAACTGCTGGGCCTGATCGGGGCGCACGAATGGCGCCGCAAGGGTGTGCGCATCCCCGCCCTCGATGCGAATATCCACCCGTGGTACGGCGTGTTCTCGCCGGTGCGCGGCGAATACGTCGAGCTGGTGGCGCAGGCGCCGCTGCCCCGCGGGGCGGGGCTGGCCTTCGACATCGGCGCCGGCACCGGCGTGCTGTCGGCGGTGCTGGCGCGCCGTGGCGTCGGGCGCGTGCTGGCCACCGACATGGATCCGCGTGCGCTCGGTTGCGCGCGCGAGAACATCGCCCGCCTCGGCCTGTCGGCGCAAGTCGACGTTGTCGAGGCCGACCTGTTCCCCGAAGGACGGGCGCCGCTGGTGGTGTGCAACCCGCCCTGGCTGCCCGGCAAGCCCAGTTCGGCCATCGAGTACGCGATCTACGACCCGGACAGCCGCATGCTCAAGGGCTTCCTGGCTGGCCTGGCAGCGCACCTGGCGCCGGGTGGCGAAGGCTGGCTGATCCTGTCGGACCTGGCCGAGCACCTGGGCTTGCGCTCGCGTGAGCAGTTACTTGGCTGGATCAGCGATGCCGGGCTGGACGTGGTGGCGCGCCACGATGTGCGTCCGACGCACGCCAAGGCAAGCGACCCCGACGATCCGCTGCATGCGGCGCGTTCGCGTGAAGTCACCTCGCTGTGGCGGCTGCGGGCGGCCGCCTGAACGGCTCACCGGCGGGCGCAATCAATTCCCTGATTGCGCCCGCCGCCGATCCGCGCTATAATATTTTCCTCAGACGCGGGGTGGAGCAGTCTGGCAGCTCGTCGGGCTCATAACCCGAAGGTCACAGGTTCAAATCCTGTCCCCGCAACCAAATACCGATCAAAAGCCCGACTCTTGCAGCCGGGCTTTTGTTTTCTGCGGCCAGCCTCGGCAGGACAGCAGAAGCAGCGAATAATCAGCTGATGAGAGACAAGAAAGACAACGCGACAATCGACCTGCCAGGCTTCGAGCCTGCCGCACCGCTTGACCCCGTTGTCGAACCGAAGCGCGCCGCGCCGCGTGCGCGCCGTACCGGGCTGAAGCAAGAGCAGCTGGAACTGCTCGGCGAAACCGACACCACCGGCCTGCCAGTCTGGCGCCGCGACGACAATCTCGACCTGACCGGCCTGCCGGTCTGGGCGCCGGCCTCAGCGTAGTCCGCTCAGGGCCAACCTTTCTGGCTGGACTAGCATGCAAAACCAACCCTTCACTTCGCTGCCGCTGGCGCCGCGTTTCCTCGCCAACCTCGCCACCCTCGGCTACCACGGGATGACGCCGATCCAGGCCGCCGCGCTGCCGGCCGTGCTCGAGGGGCGCGACCTGATCGCGCAGGCCAAGACCGGCAGCGGCAAGACCGCCGCCTTCGGCATCGGCGTGTTGCACAAGCTCAATCCCGCCTGGTTCGCGGTGCAGGGCCTGGTGCTGTGCCCGACGCGCGAGCTGGCCGACCAGGTCGCGAACGAATTGCGGCGCCTGGCGCGCGGCGTCGGCAACGTCAAGATCCTGACCCTGACCGGAGGCGTGGCCATGCGTCCGCAGATCGCCTCGCTCGAACACGGCGCCCATATCGTGGTCGGCACCCCGGGCCGCATCCGCGACCACCTCGGCCGCGCCACCATCGACCTGTCGAAGGTCCAGACCCTGGTGCTGGACGAAGCCGACCGCATGACCGACATGGGCTTCTACGACGAGATCGCCGGCATCGTCAGCGCCTGCCCGCAGCGTCGCCAGACCCTGCTGTTCTCGGCCACCTATCCGGACGACATCCGCTTCGCCACCGCCGGCTTCCTGCGCGATCCGCTCGAAGTCGCGGTCGAAAGCCAGCACAGCGCCGAGAAGATCGAACAGCGCTTCTACGAGATCGGTTTCGAAGGGCGTGACGAAGCAGTGGCGCGGCTGCTCAAGCATCACCAGCCGGTCTCCACCCTCGCCTTCTGCAACACCAAGGCCCATTGCCGCGAACTGGCCGATCACCTGCGCGAACAGGGCTTCTCGGCGCTGGCGCTGTACGGCGAACTGGAACAATGGGAGCGCGACGAGATCCTGGTGCTGTTCGCCAACCGCAGCTGCTCGGTGCTGGTCGCTACCGACGTCGCCGCGCGCGGCCTCGACATCGCCAACCTCGACACCGTGATCAATGCCGACGTGTCGAAGGATCCGGAAGTGCACGTGCACCGCATCGGCCGCACCGGCCGCGGGAGCGAGAGCGGCCTGGCGCTCACCCTGTGCGCGCCCAACGAAAAGAAATGGGTGCGCCTGATCGAGGAATACCAGGACGTGTCGGCCGAATGGCGGCAACTCGACGAACTGGGCGAGCAGCTCGACGCGGCTGCGCCGGCCCCGATGCTGACCCTGCACATCGCCGGCGGCAAGAAAGCCAAGCTGCGTCCGGGCGACATCCTGGGCGCCCTGACGGGCGACGCCGGCCTGGACAAGCAACAGGTAGGCAAGATCAATGTCACCGAGTTCGCCAGCTACGTGGCGCTCGACCGCCAGGTCGCGCACGCGGCGGTGGCGAAACTGAGCGACCGCCAGGCGCCGGGCCCCGAATTCGGCGCCATCAAGGGGCGCTATTTCAAGATGCGCTTCCTCGACGTATAAGCTGAACGGCCGAGTTGTAAAGGAATTGTAACAGCGGCGCACGCTTGGCTCAGCAGCACCGCCGGCGCGCCAAATCTGGCATTATTTGTCAAAAGACAAATACCGCACCGGGGCATCCAGGACACATTCCTGCGTGTCGCGGCGCGGCTTGACGCCATGATGACCAGCACACCCGTAACCCAGCAACAGCAAACCGACGGCCGGACCGTGCGCGAGGTGGTCGAGTTCAACCAGGAACTCGTCAACGAAGTCTGGTGCCGGCGCATCTTCCGCCAGATCCTGCAGTCGCTCGAACTGCAGTACGCCATGCAGATGCCGAATCGCCCCATCAGTCCCGACACGGTGCTGGTGCTCGACTCGGGCGATCCGATGCTGCTGCCCTCCCCGGAAGTCGGCGCGGCCTGGTCGGAAGCCGGCGACCTGTACGACCTGGCTGCCGTGGTCCACTACGCCATTACCCGCGAACACCCGCCCGCCGCCCCGCTGCAAGGCCGCCCCCTGGGCGAGGACTACAGCGACAGTTTCGTGAGCGCCGTCGACCACTGCCTGGCGCCCGACCCGCAACAGCGCCCCCGCACCATCGAACAGTTGCGCAACCTGCTCGGCATCGTGCCGCTCGGGCCGGCTGTGCCGCCGCAGGCGGCCCAGCAGATGCAGGCGGCCCAGCAGGTGCAGGCGGCCCAGCCGGTGCAGTCCGCATACCTGCCGCTGCCCGCGTCCGAGGCGTCCCTGGTCAAGGAACCGGGCCACGGCGACGAACAGGGAAAGCTGAAACGCTGGTTGATGCTGGCGGCCGCGGCCACCGTACTGATGGTGGCGCTCGGCGCCCTGCTGGCCTTGCTGCACCAGGCCGATTCACGCGACACGGTCATGCTGGCCCTGCCCGACGACGCGCCCGCTGCCCGGGACATCCCCGCCGCCGGCGTGCCGGCAAGCGGCGCAGCCCGTCCGGACGGGCTGGCGGCCGGCGAACTGCCGGGCTGGGCGTCAGGCACAATGCCGCCGGACAGCGCGCAGGCCATCGCGGCTGCGGACCAGGCCCTGCCGCAGCAGCCATTGCCGGCCGCCGCCGCCGCCGGCGCCAGCTACAAGCTGCTCATCAAGCCCTGGGCCATGGTCACGGTGGACGGCGTCGAGCGTGGACCGAGTCCGCCGCTCAAGCACCTGAACCTGGCGCCGGGACAGCACACGATCCGCATCGTCAACCCGAATTTCCCCGAGCACACCGTGACGCTCAATGCCGTCAAGGGCGCGTCCTCGGTGATCGAACTGGATTTTACCGAGGAGGAAACGCCATGAGCCGGCTGGTTCGACGTGTCCGGCAGCAGGGCCTGCGCGTGCGCACCCTGTGCGCCCTGAGCACGCTGCTGTTGCTGGGCGGCTGCGCGCAGATGCAGCCGCAATTCGATGCCCTGTTCGGCGAACGCCAGGCGGCGCGCCCCCATCCGCGTGCCGAGGACCGCCTGCGCCCCCGTCCCGAACGCAGCGAGCGGCCCACGCCGCGCCCCGAGCGCCCGGAGCGCGCAGAGCGCCCGGCATCGGACCGCGACGACATCGCCCTGCGCGAAGGCATCGCCCTGTATCACGATGGAGAATTCAATGCCGCCATCAAGCGCCTGCGCTCCAGCGACATGCGCGGCGGCTCGCTGCGCAACCGCGTCACTGCCCTCAAGTACCTGGCTTTCAGCTATTGCGTCACGAACCGGCCGGCTCCCTGCCGCCAGGCCTTCGAACGCGCCCTGCGCCTGGATGCCGCGTTCGACCTGACGCCCGGCGAACAGGGCCACCCGCTGTGGGGGCCGCAGTTCGACAAGGCCAGGCAGGCAAGCGCGCGCGACGGTGCCAAGTCCGCCTCGCGCTGAGCCCTTCCCCTGCGCTTTCCGGCCTACAGCGCGACGTTGATACTGGCCGGGTAGCGCGGCGGCCGGCGGCGCCGTGATGCCTGCTCGTAGGCATATGCCATGCCGATCAGCGACGCCTCGCTCCATGCACCACCGACGAACGAGATTCCCACCGGCAGCCCGCGCGTATAGCCGGCCGGCACCGTAATGTGCGGATAGCCCGCCACCGCGGCCGGGCTCGAGAAGCTGCCGCCGTAGTGGTCGCCGTTGACGTAGTCGGTCAGCCAGGCCGGGCCGCCGGTCGGCGCCACCAGCGCGTCGAGCCGGTGCTCCTTCAGCACCGCGTCGATGCCTTCCTCGCGCGCATAGCGCAGGTCCCGGGCAAGGGCCTCGCGGTACTCGCGCGCATCCAGGCCCGGCTTGGCCTGGGCTGCGATCAGGTGCTCCTGCTTGAAGTAAGGCATTTCGCGCGCCGCGTGCTTCTCGTTGAAGGCGATCACATCCCCCATGTTCCTGACCGGCGCGTGCGGCGCGTAGGCCTTCAGGTAAGCTTCCAGGCCGGGCGCGAATTCGTACAGCAGCACCTGCAGTTCGCTCTCGTTGTACTTGTCGGTATTCGGCAGCTCCACGTCCACCAGGATCGCGCCCTGCGCCTTCAGTACCGCCAGCTCCTGTTCGATGATCGCGTCCACCGCGTCGTTGCTGCCGAAGAAGTTGCGGGCCACGCCGATGCGCTTGCCCCTTAAGCCGTCGCTACGCAGCGCGGCCGCGTAGTCGGCGATGTGGCCGGCGCTGTCCGCCGTCGCCTTGTCCTGCGCATCCGCGCCCGCCATCGCGGCCAGCATCAGGGCCGCGTCCGCCACGCTGCGGGTCATGGGGCCGGCCGTATCCTGCGAATGGGCGATCGGAATGATGCCGCTGCGGCTGAGCAGGCCCAGGGTCGGCTTGATGCCGACGATGCCGCAGGTCGAGGCGGGCGAGACGATCGAGCCGTCGGTTTCGGTGCCGACCGTGAGTGTGGCCAGCGCGGCCGCCGCGGCGGCGCCCGAGCCCGAGCTGGAGCCGCTGGTGTTGCGGTCGAGCGCATACGGATTCCTGGTTTGCCCGCCGCGCCCGCTCCAGCCGCTGACCGATTTGGTCGAGCGCATGTTGGCCCACTCCGACAGGTTGGTCTTGCCGATGATGACGGCGCCGGCCTTGCGCAGCAGCGTGACGATGTGCGCATCCTTGACGGCGCGCACGCCGTCGAGCGCCAGCGAGCCGGCGCTGGTGCTCATCCGGTCGGCGGTGGCAATATTGTCCTTCAGCAGGACCGGAATGCCGTGCAGGGGGCCGCGGAGCTTGCCCGCGCTGCGCTCCCGATCCATCTCGGCGGCGATCGCGAGCGCGTCCGGATTGGTTTCGATGACTGCGTTCAGGCGCGGACCGGCCTTGTCGACGGCGGCGATGCGCGCCAGGTACTGCTGCACCAGCGCGGCCGACGTCAGTTTGCCGGCCGCCATGTGCGCCTGTTGCTCGCGCACGCCCGCATCGAGCATGCCGCCGGCGTCCGGCCTTGTCGCCTGCGCACCGGCACTGGCGGCGAATGCGCCCGCAGCCGCGCCGGCCGCCATCCCCAGTCGTACGAAATTCCTGCGATCCATCTGTCCCCCGTTATTGTTTTCGGAAACGGTAGGATAGCAGCGCGGCAAGACTTTTGGCATGGCGACCAAGTCGAGGACGAAAAAAAAAGCTGCCCGAAAGGCAGCGTTTTTTCTACAATCGAAAACCGTGACTTAGTTACGCACGACTTTCTTGTACTCGTTGGTGCGGGTGTCGATCTCGATGACGTCGTCGGTGCTGACGAACAGCGGCACCATCACGGTGTGCTGCTTGGCTTCGATGGCGTTCTCGATCTTGGCTTCTTTCAGGACGTTGCCCGAGGTGTTGCCCTTGACTGCCGGCTCCGAGTAGATCACCAGGCGCGCGATGGTGGTCGGCAGTTCGACCGAGATGGCCTTGCCGTCGTAGAACACGGCTTCGCATTCCATACCGTCTTTCAGGTAATTGATCGCGTCGCCCATGTTCTCTTCTTCGATTTCGTACTGGTTGTACTCTTCGTCCATGAAGACGTACAGCGGATCGGCGAAGTACGAGTAGGTCACCGGCTTCTTGTCCAGCACGACCACGTCGAACTTGTCGTCGCCGCGGAACACGTTTTCCAGCGGCGCGTTGGTCAGAAGATTCTTCATCTTCCACTTGTAGGTGAAGCCCGTGCGGCTCGAACCGTTCACGTCCGAACGCAGGACGATGAAAGGCTTGTCTTCGACCATAATGATGTTGCCAACACGGATTTCTTTAGCGAATTTCATAGTAGTTTTACGTAAAAAGTAAGTTGCATTAAATCAGCGGTGGCCAGTGAGCGAAGAAAGCCGTTGAAGCCTACGTTTGATCCTGAGAATTTGGTTACAGACTAACCGCGCATTATACCGGATTTTCGCTCGCCAACCTGAGCGCGCTGGCAAATTCCAGCAGGTTCGTCGTCAAATCGCCATGGGCGAGCACGTCCCCGCGCCATTCTTCCGCACGAATCGCAAGGCGCGGCAGGGCGGCCTGCAAGTCTTGCCATGCCGCTTCCATCGGCCCGATGTCGATCGCGCCGTTCCAGCCAAGCGAAAAGCTGCTCAGCGCATCGACGCCGGCGGCATACGGCGCGAGGAAGGCGCGCAACTTCTTGTGGTGCAAGTTCTCGTCCTGCGGATAGATGTGCCAGACAAAGGGCCGGCCCGCCCACTGCGCGCGCACGAAGGAATCCTCGCCGCGCACGAAGTTCAGGTCGCAGGCCCACAACAGGCGGTCGTAGTCCGGCTGGGGTACGAAGGGCAACACCCGCAAGGTCAGCGCGCCGCGCGTCGCCGCCTGGCCGGCACGCGCGGCGCCGCCCAGGAAAGCCTCGACCGCCCCGGTGGCGACCCCTTCGGGCACCAGGCAGCTCACCGGGCGCTCGCCTTCCGACCAGGTGCGCAGCAGTTCGCCCACCGGCGCATGCGGGTAGCAGAACAGCGACACCTTCAGCGCGTCCAGCTCCGCCCCCCCCACGCCGAATCCGGCGAGGAAGCGCGCCATCGCCGCCCGGTCGGCCTGGAAGGCGATCCGCTGCTCGTCCAGTCCGGCCTCGTGCAGCAGGCCGCCGGTGCGGGCCGTGAAGCCCGGAAAGAAGAAATGCTTGGTCAGCTTCAGGCGCGGGTGCATCGAGGGCAGGCGGTGGCAGCCCTCCACCCATTCTTCGGCCGTCAGGCCTTCGAGGTTGAACCATACCGGGCGCGGCGTGCGCCGGGCCATGGCCTCGACGTAGCCCGGCGGGATGTCCACGGCGAAGAACTCGATGACGATGTCGGCGACGTCTTCCGGCGCGAAGCTGCCCTCCTGGCCGCGCCAGTGGCGCACCAGCACGCCTTCGACCTGCTGTGCGTCGGCGGTGACGTCGACCGGCGGACAGATGCGGCGAAAGCTTGCCAGGTCGTCGACCCAGAGCGTCACGCGCACGCCGTGCTCGCGCCGCAGCTGGCGCGCCAGGCGCCAGCAGATACCGATGTCGCCATAGTTGTCGACGACTTTGCAGAAGATCGCGAGGGAGGGCGGCGTGCCTGGAGTGACAGGGAGGTGCATGCGGGAAGGGAGCGTTCGGAAGCACGCTATTCTACCCCATCCGCGCCACGTTTTTTTGGCGGACAGGCGGCGCCCGCGCGAGCCTGCAGCCTGCCGGTTGCAAGCGCCAAACACAGTTCTTCTGCGCCACCGCAATCAATCCCGCGACATGCGCCGCATCGCGCACGGCGACCCAAACTTCACCGCAGCACCCAAGTCCAATGCCTACCTGTAGGGAGCCGGCGGGGCGAACCCGGCCTCCTACGCTTCGTTTGCGCGCCGACCTTACCCGTCGCGTGAACGCCATGCATGCAAGCGCTCGCGCCAGGCGCGTAAGGGCGCGGCACCGCCACGTTCCGTGGCGGTGCCGCCTGATGCGGGTGGCGGCAATCACACTGAAGGAGTTGAACATGAACGACTACCAGCAATACGGCATTGGTCAGCAACAACTGTCACCCCAGGGCTTCCTGGGTGGAATGTTCGGTGCGCCGCTGGGCGGGGCCATCGGGCGCGGCATCGGCGGAATGTTCGGCAACGCCAACCTGGGCAGCCGCATCGGCCAGATGGCCGGCGGGATCGGCGGCGGCCTGCTGCCCTTCGGCGCAGACCCGGGCTCGGCCTACGGCAACCCGCAGCAGCTGCAACAGCTCCAGCAACTACAGCAAATGCAGCAACTTCAACAGTTGCAGCAGCAGTTGCAACAGCAGCAGCAAGCGCAGCAACAAGCGCAGCAACAAGCGCAGCAACAGCCGCCGCAGATGGGCCAGCTGGCGCCGCAAGGCTTCGTGGGCAACCTGTTCAGCCAATTCGGCCGGCCGGCCGGCGGCCTGATCGGCGATCTGACCGGCAACTCGACGATCGGCAACGTGGCCGGCAGCGTCCTGTCGGGCCTGGGCGGCCTGCTGCCTTTCGGCGCCGATGCCCAGGGCGGCGGCCAGCAGCAGCAGCAGCACCCGATCGTGCAGCAGTTGCAGCAGCTGCAGATCCAGCAGCAGGGCTTGCAGCAGGCACTGCAGCAGATCCAGCAGCAGGCGGCCATCCTGCAGCAGCAGCTGGCAGCCGAGCAGCAGGGCCAGATCGGCCCGCAAGGCTGGCTGGGCAACATGGTCAAGCGGGTTGCCCAGCCGCTCGGCGGCTTCATCGGCGGCCAGTTCGGTAACCAGCAACTGGGCAACACCATCGGCGGCATCGCCGGCCAACTGGGCGGCATGCTGCCCTTCTCGGCCGACCCGTGGTCGGGCTATGCCCAGCAGGCGCAATTCGGGGGACAGCAGACGCTGCACTGAAACCCCATATTAAGCGTTCCCATCACCGCGCCTCCCGACCGGGAGGCGCCTCATCCAGGAGCCTTGCCGATGCCGAGTTCCACCAGCGGTCCCGTCCAGGGCGGCGCGAGCCGCCGCTACATCGTCCGTGCCGTTGCCGACAGCGCTGCGCTGAAAAGCTTCAGCGACAGCCTCGACACGCTTCCCGCCGTGCGCCTGGTCGACACGATCGGGCCGCGCGCCGGGCCGCCGCACACGATCGTGGTCGAAACCGACCCCGACACCGCCGAGCAGCTGCGGCGCCACAACCTCAACCAATTAACGATCGAGCCGGACCAGCCACTGTCGCTGTTCAGCTAGCGCGACCGCACCAACCAGAAAAGGACACACCATGCCAAAGACTCCCCAGGGCGCAGGCGAGCAGCCGGGGCAGCCGCCCGGCGGCGCCAAGGATAGCCGTTCCAGCGCCGACGAATCCGCATCCCCGAGCGGCCGCGCGGTGGCCGAGCGCAAGAAGAGATACCTGGTGGCGCCGCGCCCCCTGCCTGCCGCCGCCGGCTTCATGGCGCCGGCCGCGATGATGCCGAGCCTGTCGCTCTCTTCCGTGCAGCAGGCCCTGCAGGGGCTGGGCGACATCGACATCGTCGACACCGTCGGCGGGCGCGCCGGCGTGGGCGCCGCCAGCATCGGCGGCCCGGGCATGGGCGGCCAGTCCGAGGGCGTGCTGGTGGCGCGCATGACCGACCAGAAGGCGGGCGAACTGCACCAGCGCGGCCAGGGCCGCCTGCTCGTCGAGCGCGACCAGCACCTGCAGTTGCTCGATCCGATGCTGCGCCGCCCCGACCTGGTGTCCTCGCTCACGCCCTACAGCGGACCGGCGGTCGATGTCGCCGTGGCCGTGCTCGGCAAGGATGGCGCGCCGCTGGCCGAGGCCGAAGTCTCGCTGTTCGGCGGCTTGTTGCCGAGCAGCGCGGTCACCGGCCCCGACGGCATTGCCCGCCTCCGCCTGTACGGCGAAGACACTCATTCCATCAACGGCCTGTACGTCAAGCCGCGTGCCGACTACTGGAGCTTCTACCAGCGCGACCCGGACCTGAGCCTGGACGAACCGAACCTGGTCATGCTGCGCCCGCTGGCCGACTGGCCGGCCCTGCAGAACCTGCCGCGCCAGAATGCGCTCGGCTGGGGATCGCGCGCCATGCGTCTCGACCAGGTACCGCAACCCTTCCGCGGCCAGGGGATCCGGATTGCCGTGATCGACTCCGGCGTCGCCACCACGCACGGCAACCTCAACCGCATCCGCGCCGGCTTCGATGTCATCAACAAGGGCGTCGACCCGTCCACCTGGAATACCGATAGCCTCGGCCATGGCTCGCACTGCGCCGGCGTGATCGGCGCGGCCGATCCCAGCTGGGGCATCCGCGGCTTTGCGCCCGACGCCGAAATCCATGTGTGCAAGTTGTTCCCTGGCGGCCAGATCAGCCAGTTGATCGACGCGCTGGAATACTGCATCGACAAGCAGATCGACGTCGTCAACCTGAGCCTGGGCGGCAGTGCGCCGTCGGAAGCGCTCGAGCGCCAGATCGTGCGCGCCAAGCAGGCCGGCGTGGCCTGCATCGCCGCAGCCGGCAACTCCGGCGGACCGGTCCAGTACCCCGCCGCCTCGCCCCACGTACTGGCGGTGGCCGCGATCGGCAAGGTCGACGAGTTCCCGCCCGACAGTTACCACACCGAGACCGTCGGACAGGACATCGATGCGCAAGGCTTCTTCACGGCCCGCTTCAGCTGTGCCGGACCGCAGGTGGACGTGTGCGCACCGGGCGTCGCCGTCGTGTCGTCGGTGCCTCCGAACAATTTTGCATCATGGGACGGTACCTCGATGGCGGCGCCGCACGTGACCGGCCTGGCGGCCCTGGTGCTGGCGCACCGCCCGGAATTCCAGGGCGTGCTGCGGGCGCGCTCGGCCGAGCGGGTGGAGCGCCTGTTCCAGGTCCTGCGGCTGAGCGCACGGCCCGTGACGCTGGCGGACCCGGCGCACATCGGCTACGGCATGCCGGATGCGCTGGTGGCCCTGGGGCTGTCGATGATGCCGGGCCAGCAGTTCGCGCAGTGGCAGTTCCCGGTGGCGGGGGCGGCAATGGCGCAAGGTATGCTGTCGGCGGATAACAATGCCGTCCGCTACCCCGCGGGCTTTGCGCCGCAACAGGGGATAGGCCCGCAAGGCTTCTCCGGCACGCCGGGTTTTCCGTTCGGACTCGGCCTGGGCGGCATGCATCCATCCGGATGGTGAGCCTCATGCCGCGCCACGAAGCAAGGCAAGACATGATGCGGAAATGCGGAGCGTGGATGGGCGGCCCAAAATGAAAAACCGGAGCACCTATACGCGCATGCGCGTTGGTCTGCTCCGGTTTTATACTGGCGTCCCCACGGGGATTCGAACCCCGGTACTCACCGTGAAAGGGTGATGTCCTAGGCCTCTAGACGATGGGGACCTAAAACTGTGCTTGCTTACTGCTACGACTGCGCCGCACCGCGGCATCAGCCGTGCTACTACCAAATTCTTGGCGTCCCCACGGGGATTCGAACCCCGGTACTCACCGTGAAAGGGTGATGTCCTAGGCCTCTAGACGATGGGGACCCTGGACTGCTACAACATTGTTTTCCGACGTGGTGGAGGTAAGCGGGATCGAACCGCTGACCTCTTGCATGCCATGCAAGCGCTCTCCCAGCTGAGCTATACCCCCTACGGGAAAACAACATTCTAACATACTGCTGCTAGAACTACTACCTTACTACGACCGGCTTACCGCTGCGTGCCGCTGGTTGCACGCTGCCAGGAATCGGCATCAAGCCAAGTCTTGGCGTCCCCACGGGGATTCGAACCCCGGTACTCACCGTGAAAGGGTGATGTCCTAGGCCTCTAGACGATGGGGACCTCGGAACTACCGTACTGCCTGCTACTTACTTCTTACTACTTACTGCACTTCAGCGTTGGTGGAGGTAAGCGGGATCGAACCGCTGACCTCTTGCATGCCATGCAAGCGCTCTCCCAGCTGAGCTATACCCCCTCTTCACTGTACCTTGCTACCTGCTGCTTCGTACCGTGTGCTGCTGAAGTGCGAGCATTATAGCGGAGCGCCTTGCATTTCGCAAATACCTGTTTTCAGAAAATGTGCGCTCCGAAAACAAGCCATTAAAGATGGCGTGCCATGCGGGCCAGGACGACCTCGCGCCCGAACAATTCCAGCACCGCATCGATGGCCGGCGTCTGCAACTGCCCGGTGACGATCAGGCGCAGCGGCATGGCGATCTGCGGCATCTTCAGGCTGTGCGCGGCCAGCACTTCCTTGAACATGGCGGCAATCGCTGCCTTGCTCCACTCCACATCCTTGCAGCGCTCGGCAAAGGCCGCCAGTGCCGGGCGCACCGCGTCGGTCAGGTGCTGGGCCAGCAGCGCCGCGTCCGGTTTCGGTTCGCGGTAGAACAGCATGGCGGTATCGGCCAGTTCGTTGATGGTGTTGGTGCGATCCTTCACCAGCGCGATCACGGTCGGAAGCGCGGGCGCCCCCTCGAACTGCGCGCCCTCGCGGGCCAGGACCGGGCGCGCCAGCGCGGCCAGGCGCTCGTTGTCGGCCTGCTTAATGTAATGGTTATTCAGCCAGGCCAGCTTTTCCGGGTTGAACTGCGCCGCCGACGCCGTCAGGTGGTCCAGGTTGAACCACTCGGTGAACTGCTCCATCGAGAAGATCTCGTCGTCGCCGTGACTCCAGCCCAGGCGCGCCAGGTAGTTCAGCATCGCTTCCGGCAGGTAGCCCTGCTCCGGGTACTGCATCACGCTCACCGCCCCATGGCGCTTCGAGAGCTTCTGGCCGTCCGGGCCCAGGATCATCGGCAGGTGGCCGTACTGCGGCAGCTCGGCGCCGAGCGCACGCAGGATGTTGATCTGGCGCGGCGTGTTGTTGACGTGGTCGTCGCCGCGCAGCACGTGGGTGATCTTCATGTCCCAGTCATCCACCGACACGCAGAAGTTGTAGGTCGGGGTGCCATCCGGACGCGCGATGATGAGGTCGTCGAGTTCCTTGTTGGCAATCGTGATCGGACCCTTGACCACATCGTTCCAGGTGACTTCGCCGTCCAGCGGATTCTTGAAGCGCACCACCGGCTTGACGCCTTCCGGCACCGGCGGCAGGGTCTTGCCCGGTTCCGGACGCCAGGTGCCGTCGTAGCGCGGCTTCTCCCCGAGCGCGCGCATGCGCTCGCGCATCGCTTCGACTTCTTCCGGCGAGCAGTAACACAGGTAGGCGCTGCCCTGCTCCAGCATCGACGCGATCACCTCACGGTAGCGGTCCATGCGCTGCATCTGGTAGAACGGGCCTTCGTCGTGCGACAGGCCGAGCCACTGCATGCCGTCCAGGATCGCCTGCACGGCTTCCGGCGTCGAGCGTTCGAGGTCGGTGTCTTCGATGCGCAGGATGAAGCTGCCGCCGAAGTGGCGCGCAAAGGCCCAGGAATACAGCGCGGTGCGGGCGCCGCCCAGGTGGAGGTAGCCGGTCGGGCTGGGAGCAAATCGGGTGCGGACGGTCATGTCTGGATGCGAAAAAGGTAAAGGAGCTATTCTACCCCGTCGCCATCGGCGCGCGCACCATGCGCCGTCCGGACCGCCGCGCGCAAACCGCAGCGCTACCGCGTGCTACCGCGAGGATGTGCAACGCGGCAGGGCGCATTTTCTCGCGGCCGGAGCCGCCGTCATGAATCGATCCGTGCTTGCCTAGGGCTCCTCCGAAGGCCGCAGCACCGGTCGCGGCGCGCCGAGCGCGCGCGCCACCGCCGCCGCCAGCGACTGGGCCGCGCGCCGGATCTGGGCCGGCGTGTGCCGCGCCATCAGCTGCAGCCGCAGCCTTGCCGCGCCCAGCGGCACACCGGGAAATTCCATCGGATTGACGAACACCTGTTCGCGCGCCAGCAGCATGCCGGCGATCCGCGCGGCCGCTTCACTGCCCGTCCACAGCGGAACGATCGGCGACGGCGCGCCCATGCAGCGCATGCCGGCTTCCTGCAGCAGGGCGCGCAGCTCGACCGCGTTGCGCATCAGGCCGGCGCGCAGGGCTTCTCCTTCGCTGCCGGTCGCGATGCGCAGACACTCCAGCACCGTGGCCGCCTGCACCGGCGACAGCGCGTTCGAGAACATGTGCGGCCCGGCGAACAGCTGCAACTGGCGCCGCACGCTGCGCTCCGAGCAGGCGACGAAACCGCCGTTCGACGCGAAGGTCTTGGAAAAGGCCCCCATCACGATGTCGATCTTGCCCAGCATGCCCTGCGCGCCGATCACGCCGCTGCCGCCCGGCCCCATCGACCCGAGGTCATGCGCCACGTCCACCAGCAGCGTGGCGCCATACTCACGGCACAGGTACTGGGTCAGCGGCAGGTCGGGGCTGTCGGCGTCCATGCTGAACAGGCCCTCGGTGAGGACCAGGATGGCGCCATTGGCGTCCACCGCGCGGATCCCGGCCAGCAGTTCGCGCAGGTGGTCGCAGTCGAGATGACGGAACACCGACACGTTGCGTGTCGCCGCCGCCGCGCCCTGGCGCAGCGAGGCGTGTGCGAGGGCGTCGATCAGGACGTGGTCGCCGGAGTGGACGAGCGCGGTCACGGCGCCGAACGCCGCTCCCCAGCCGGTCGGGAACAGCACCACCTGCCGGCAGTGCAGCAGCGCGCCGACGGCCTCTTCCAGCGCGCCCGAGTAGCGGCTGTTCCCGAGCAGGACGGCCGAGCCGGCGCTGTGCGGCCCGCACTCGGCCAGCACCCGCATGGCGGCCTCGGTCACGGCCGGATGGGTGGCGAGCGAGAGATAGTCCTGCGAGGCGAAGTTGATGCCCTGCGCCGCGGCCAGCCCGTCGCCCTCCACCACGGCCAGCGCCGCCGGCGGCCCCTCCAGGATGCGGGCATAGGGCCAGACACCATGGCGCATCCGCAGCGCGCACCATTGCTCGAGGGCTGCGCTGCGGCGCTGCAGGTCCGGTCCGCGCGGCTGCCGGAACAAGGCGACGTTGCCGCCCAGCGCGCCCGATGCGGCCAGCGCGTCCAGGTCGTGGGCGGGATCAAAGGGAATCGGTTCGTTCAGCAAGGCATCCTCCGGCGAGATAGAAGAAATGAGACGGCGAGGTGAGTCGGGATTCAGGTCCAGATTCAGGCCGGCACCAGCGCCGGCGCCTCGACCTGGCGCGCCAGCATCGCCGCGACCTCGGCGGGCGGCAGCGGCCGTGCGAAGAAGTAGCCCTGGGCCGCGTCGCAGCCCATGGCGCACAGGTCGGCCAGCTGCTCGGGCGTCTCGACCGCCTCGGCGATCACGTGCAGCCCGAGGCGGTGCGCCATCGCCACGATCGCCTCGGCAATCGCATACGAGCGGCCAGGCCCGGCCGCGGATCCCAGGCGGCGCACGAACAGGCCATCCATCTTGAGGATGTCCACCGGCAGCTCGGACAAGTAGTTCAGGCTCGAGTAGCCGGTGCCGAAATCGTCGATCGACACCAGCACGCCGGCCTGGCGCAAGCCGCTCATCAGGGAGCAGTTGGCGGCCAGGTCCTCGATCAGCATGCCCTCGGTGATCTCGAGGTCGAGGCAGCGCGCCGGCATGCCGGTGTCGAGCAGGATTGCGAGCACCCGCGCCGGCAGCCCCGGCTCCTTGAGCTGGCGCGCCGACAGGTTGACCGCGGTCTTGATCTCCGGCAGCCCGGCCGCGTGCCAGGCGCGGTTCTGCGCGCAGGCGCTGCGCAGCGCCCAGTCGCCGATCGGGACGATCATGCCGGTTTCCTCGGCCAAGGGGATGAAGCGGCTCGGATCGACGCGCCCGTACACCGGATGCTGCCAGCGCAGCAGTGCCTCGACGCCGACCACGCGCCGGGTCGCCAGGTCGATCTGCGGCTGATATTCCAGGAACAGCTGGCCCTGGGCCAGTGCTTCGCGCAGGCCGTTCTTCAGCGCCAGGCGCTCGCTCTGCGGTTGCACGGTGTCACCGGAATACACCTGCACGCTGTTCTCGCCCCAGCGCTTGGCGCCGCGCATGGCGATGTCGGCGCGCTTGAGCAGCGCATCGAGGTCGCAGTCGGCCGCCGGATAGAGGGCCACGCCGACCGCCAGCGTCACCAGGCACGCGCGTCCCGCCACGCTCAAGGGCAGGCCGAAACGGTCGAGGATCTTCTCGGCCACCACCTGGGCGTCGGATTCGAAGCCCAGGTCTTCCAGCAGCACGACGAATTCGTCGCCGCTCCAGCGCGCCACGGTGTCGGAGTCGCGCAGGCAGCGCCGGATCGCCGCTCCGGCCTGGCTCAGCAGGTCGTCGCCCGCCTCGTAGCCGAACGCGTCGTTGATCTCCTTGAAGCCGTTGATGTTCAGGTGCAGCAGCGCCACCAGGCGGCGGTTGCGGTTGGCGCGGTTCATCGCGTGGCGCAAGCGGTCGCGCAGCAGGTTCCGGTTGAGCAGGCCGGTGAGCTGGTCGCACTGCGCGCCGTCGAGCAGGCGTCCGATGCCCGCGCCTGGCCTGGCCGCATCGCCGCCCTGCTCTCCGTCGGGACGGGACACCACCGGCGCGCGCTCGTCCTCGTCGTGGCAGTGCACACGGTTGCGGCCGAGCGACTTGGCCGCGTACAGCGCCTCGTCGGCGCGCGCAATGGCCTGCGCGACGCCTTCGCCGAGCCGGTACTCGGCCACCCCGGCCGACACGGTCAGGCTGATCTCGGCGCCGCCGTCGCCGTCCTTGCACTTCAGGCCGGCGATCACGCGGCGTACGCGCTCGGCCAGCACCATCGCGTCCGGCGCCGGCGTCTCGGGCAGCATCAGGAGGAACTCCTCGCCGCCATAGCGTCCGAAGGCGTCGCTGCCGCGGATCTGGCCCTGCACCGCCTGCGCGAAGCTGCGCAGCACCGCGTCGCCGGCGCCGTGGCCGTACGTGTCGTTGATGCGCTTGAAGAAGTCGATGTCGAACAGGCACAGGCAGAACGGGCGGCGGTTGCGGTCGCTGCGCTCCTTTTCGCGCTCGATCAGGCCAAGCAGGAAGCGGCGGTTGTGGCTGCCCGTCAGCTCGTCGCGGATCGCCAGTTCATTGATGGTCGCCAGGGCGCGCTGCAGCTTGACGAAGCCTTCGGTCTTGGTCAGCTCGAACAGCAGCACGAATACCAGCACCACCACGTACAGGCCGAGGTTGCAGATCAGGTGCAGCAGCGGCATGTCGAGCAGGGGCGTGCCCGGCTGGGCCCGGCCGAAGGCCGGCAGGGCCCAGATCGCGGCCGCCGCGGCGCAACTCATGACCAGCCAGCATACGCCGCTGACCACGCCGCCGAGGAACATCGCCACCACCGGCGCCGTGATCAGCCAGCTCGCGGTCGGCGCGTGGATGCCGCCCAGGTGCCAGGTCAGCCAGGTGAAATTGAAGAACAGGGCGCACAGGAACAGTTCGCGCGCCAGCGCGATGCTGCCGCTCAGGCGCAGCAAGGGCGGCGCCATCAGCATGAAGATGCAGCAGGCCAGGATCTCGAGGGCCGCGAGCCGCAGGCCCAGCAGCCAGTAGGCCAGCGCGTACAGGGGCCCCGCGGTGGCCGCCATCAAGGCCGCGTTGACCACGTTTTCGGCGCGCGCCAGCACGGCGGGGTCCTGCCGCAGCCTGGCGGGTACGAACAGGTGGGCCGCGTCCAGGTAACGCCCGCGCCACCGCTGTGTGCTGTCCTCGCTCATCGGTCATCCCATGCGCCACACTCCAGACGCCGAGTGTAAGCAGGGAAATTCCTGTGAGCTTTATTTTCAAACAGAAAGTCGGTGGAAAGACGGCGCGTCCGGCACGCCGCTTGTCGGACGGCCATGCGCCAGCCCTCATGCCCGGCGCATAAGCTTGCAACGGAGGTTTACGGGGTGGGCGGGCACTCCTACAATAATCGTTCGCAACTAATAAGACGTGAGCAATGTTGAATGTGGCGCAACCCCGGCAATCGCAAGCATCGCTGAACCAGATCATCCTGTCCGCAGTCGATCTGGCACGGATTTGCCTGCGGATGGATGTGGCCTTCGTTTCGGAATTCAAGGACGGGCGCCGCATCTTTCGCCACATTGCAGCGGCGGGTAGCGCGCTTCCGGTCCAGCCCGGGCACTCCGATCCGCTAGAAGAGAGCTATTGCCAGCACGTGGTCAACGGGACCATCCCCGCCATTGTCGACGACAGCCACATCTATCCCGTCCTCAAGCGCCTGGGCTGCACCGAGGCGCTGAAGATCCGCGCCCACCTGGGCGTGCCGATCTGGCTGTCGGACGGTTCGGTGTTCGGCACATTCTGCTGCTACAACCACAGCCCGCAGTGCTCCTTGCGCGAGGTCGACGTCGATGCCCTGCGGCGCTTCGCGGCGCTGATGGCGAGCATGCTGGAACAACGGGTGCTCGCCGAACGGGCGATCGAGCAGACCTGCGCGCGCCTGTCCGACGTGATCGCCGGGCGCGCCATCACGATTGCCTTGCAGCCGATCGTCGACCTGGACAACGGGGCCGTACTGGGCTACGAGGCGCTGTCGCGCTTTCCCGCCCCCGACACCTCCCCCGCAAGATGGTTCGCCGAGGCGCACCAGGTCGACAAAGGCGCCGAACTGGAGATGCTGGCGATCGAACTCGCGCTGTCCAAGCTGGCGCTGTTGCCGCCCCATGCCTACCTGTCGCTCAATGTATCGCCGCATACCATCCTGGGCGGCGCGCTGCCCGCCCGCCTGCAGGGTGCGGCACTGGACCGGCTGGTCCTGGAGATTACCGAACACGCACCGATCGAAGAATATCCGGCGCTCGTCGCGGCGCTTGCCGGCTTGCGCCGAGCCGGACTTCGGCTGGCGATCGACGATGCCGGTTCCGGCTACGCGAGCTTCCGTCACATCCTCCAGTTGCAGCCCGACATCATCAAGCTCGACCAGAGCATCGTCGGCGGGATCGACCTTGCCTCCGGTCGCCGGGCGCTCGCCGCGGCGCTCACCGGCTTCGCGCGCGATACCGGCAGCGCCGTCGTGGCCGAGGGAATCGAAACCGAGGCGGAACGGGACGTGCTGCGCCAGCTCGGCATCAAGGCCGGACAGGGCTACCTGCTCGGGCGCCCCGCGCCGCCCGCCTGACGCTGGCCTGATCGAGCCCGGCCCGACATGGCCGGCCCTCGATGTCGATATCAGGCGCGGCGCAGGGCGATGGCGCGGCCGGCGCGCGCCCGCAACTGCCCGCAGCCGCCATCGACGTCCTGCCCGGCCGAGTCGCGCAGCTTGGTCAGCACGCCGCGCGCGTGCAGGCTCGCGGCGATTTCCCGCGCGCGCTCCCAGCTGGGCCGCCGGTAGGCCAGCCCGGGCACCGTGTTATAGGGGATCATGTTGAGGATCGCGCGCTTGCCGCGCAGCAGGGCCACGATGCCCTCGATTTCGTCCGGGCCGTCGTTGACGCCCTCGAGCAGGGTCCACTGGTACTGGATCGGATAGCCGGACAGGCGCGCATAGCGCTCGCCCTGCTCCACCAGTTCCTGCGGGCTCAGGCGCGGCGCGCGCGGCAGCAACTCGGCGCGCAGGTCCGCCCTGGTGGTATGCAGCGACAGCGCCAGGGCCGGCTTCACCCGCCCTTCGAGCAGGCGCTCGAAGGCGCGCGGGTCGCCCACGGTGGAAAACACCAGGTTCTTGTGGGCGATGCCGGCCTCGACACCCAGCAGCTCGATCGCTTCCAGCACGTTGTCGAGGTTGTGGGCCGGCTCGCCCATGCCCATGAACACCACCTTCTTCAGCGGCCGGCGGCCACGGGCCAGCACCACCTGGGCCACGATCTCGCCGCTGGACACCTGGCGCAGCAGGCCGTCGCGGCCGGTCATGCAAAATCGGCAGCCCACCGCGCAGCCGACCTGGCTCGAGACGCACACCCCGTCGCGCGGCAGCAGCACCGATTCGATCGTCTGGCCGTCCCGCAGTTCGATCAGCAGGCGTTCGGAGCCGTCTTCGCCCGGGTGGCTGGAGACCAGCCGCACCAGGCCGGCCAGTTCGGCGTCCAGCGCGGGCAAGGCCGCGCGCACCGGTTTCGGCAGGAAGTCGGAAGCCGGGCGGCGGCCGCGCTCGTGCGCGGCGCCCTGCACCCAGTCGCGCAGCACGCGCTCCTGGTGCAGCGGCAGCGCGCCGAGCGCCGCCAGGCGCGCGCGGATGGCCGAAATACGCATCGACTGAAGCCGTAGTTTTTACCGGTTGGTAAAAAACTCAGTCGTTCTTGACGACGATGCTCGGGAACTTGCTGCTCATGTCCTTCGCCTTCTCGGCCACCTTGACGGCAAGCTTGCGCGCGATTTCCTTGTAGATGGCCGACACCGGGCCGTCCGGATCGGCGACCACGGTCGGGCGGCCGGAATCGGTCTGCTCGCGAATCGACAGGGTCAGCGGGAGTTTGCCGAGGAACTCGACGCCGAAATCGCGGCACATCTTCTCGCCGCCGCCTTCGCCGAAGATCGATTCGTGGTGGCCGCAGTTCGAGCAGATGTGGGTGCTCATGTTCTCTACCACGCCGATGATCGGAATGCCGACCTTCTCGAACATCTTGAGGCCCTTGCGCGCGTCCAGCAGCGCGATGTCCTGCGGCGTGGTGACGATCACGGCGCCGGTGACCGGCACCTTCTGCGACAGGGTCAGCTGGATGTCGCCGGTGCCTGGCGGCATGTCGACGATGAGGTAGTCGAGGTCGCGCCAGTTGGTCTGTTCGAGCAGCTGCTGCAAGGCGCCGGTGACCATCGGGCCGCGCCACACCATCGGCTCGTCCGGATCGATCATGAAGCCGATCGAGGACACCTGCACGCCGTGGTTCTCGAGCGGCTCCATGGTCTTGCCGTCGCGGCTTTCGGGACGGCCGTTAATCCCCAGCATCATCGGCTGCGAAGGACCGTAGATGTCGGCGTCGAGGATGCCGACGCTGGCCCCCTCGGCGCTCAGTGCCAGCGCCAGGTTGACGGCGGTGGTCGACTTGCCGACCCCGCCCTTGCCGGACGCGACCGCAATGATGTTCTTCACGTTCGGCATCAGCTTCAGGCCGCGCTGGACCGCGTGCGACACGATCTTGCTATGCACCCTGGCGCTCACCTTGCCGACGCCCGGCAGCGCCTGGACGCCGGCGACGACGCTGTCGCGAATGCGCGCGACCTGGCTGGCGGCCGGGTAGCCCAGTTCGACGTCGAACGCGACGTCGCTGCCGCTGAGCTGGATGTTCTTGATCGACTTGGAAGAGACGAAATCCTTCCCGGTATTAGGATCGATGACTGCCGACAATGCTGCCTTGACATCGTTCTCAGTGATGCTCATGTGTTTCTCCAGGTTATAGGGCCGAAGTGTAGCGCAAAATGCCGCAGGCTTCTTGTTGCTTTGGCAAACCCGGCGCTGGCGGCTGCGCATGTGCGGCCTTCCGCTGTTAAAATGCTTCTTTTCCAAAACCATTAGCGCTTCGACCATGACCCGCAAGCTGTTCGTCACCACTGCCCTGCCCTACGCCAACGCTGCCTTCCATATCGGCCACATGATGGAATACATCCAGGCCGACATCTGGGTCCGGTTCCAGCGCATGCAGCGCGACAATGGGGAGCAGCGCCAGGTGCACTTCGTCTGCGCCGACGACACCCACGGCACCCCGATCATGATCGCGGCCGAGAAGGAAGGCATCACGCCGCAGGAATTCGTGGCCAAGATCGCCGCCGGCCGCCCGCAGTACCTGGATGGTTTCCACATCGCTTTCGATAACTGGTATTCGACCGATTCGCCGGAAAACGTGGAACTCTCGCAGGGCATCTACCGCAAGCTGCGCGAGGAAGGCCTGATCGTCACCAAGACGGTGGATCGCTTCTACGACCCGGTCAAGGGCATGTTCCTGGCCGACCGCAACATCAAGGGCGAGTGCCCGACCTGCCACGCCAAGGACCAGTACGGCGACAACTGCGAAGTCTGCGGCGCCGCCTACCAGCCGACCGAACTGATCAACCCGTTCTCGGTGTTCACCGGCTCGACCCCGATCCTGAAACCCTCGGAACAGTACTTCTTCAAGCTGTCCGACCCGCGCTGCTTCACGTTCCTGAAAGCGTGGCTGAACACCCCGGGCCGCCTGCAGCCGGAAATGGTGAACAAGGTCTCGGAATGGCTGGGCGAATCCGGCGAGAAGCTGGCCGACTGGGACATCTCGCGCGACGCGCCGTACTTCGGCATCCCGATTCCCGATGCGCCAGGCAAGTTCTTCTATGTGTGGCTGGACGCGCCGGTGGGCTACCTGGCCTCGCTGAAGAATTATTTCGACAAGCAGGGCCTCGACGTCGACGCCTTCCTGAACGACCCGGCGGCCGAGCAGGTGCACTTCATCGGCAAGGACATCGTGTCCTTCCACCTGCTGTTCTGGCCGGCCATGCTGAACTTCTCGGGCCACCCGATCATCGACAAGCTGAAGGTCGCGGTGCACGGCCACCTCACCGTCAACAACGAAAAGATGTCGAAGTCGCGCGGCACCGGCATCTCGCCGCTGCGCTATCTCGAACTGGGCATGAACCCGGAATGGCTGCGCTACTACCTGGCCTTCAAGCTCAACGCGAAAGTGGAAGACCTGGACTTCAACGGCGAGGATTTCGTCGCCCGCGTCAACAGCGACCTGATCGGCAAGTACATCAATATCGCCAGCCGCTGCGCCGGCTTCATCGCCAGGAAATTCGACGGCAAGCTGGCCGACAGCCTCTCGGGCGATGCCAAGGGCTGGATCTGCAAGGCCCTGATGAACGATGGCGCCGAGCGCCAGGCCGGCATCGCCGCCGCCTACGAGGCGCGCGAGTACGGCCGCGCGCTGCGCGAGATCATGGAGATCACCGACATCGTCAACCAGTACGTGGACGAGAACAAGCCCTGGCTGCTGGCCAAGGACGAAGCGAAGCTGGCCGAACTGCACGATGTCTGCACCACCGCGCTGATCCTGTTCCGCCAGCTGAGCATCATGCTGGCGCCGGTGCTGCCGCAGGTAGCCGCGCGCGTCGCCGAATTCCTCGGCGACGGCGAACTGAGCTGGCTCGATACCCACGGCGCCGCCGTCTACGAAAGCATGCTGGGCCGCAGCATCGGCGCCTACAGCCACCTGATGCAGCGCGTCGATGCGAAGATGGTCGAGAACCTGTTCGACAAGCCGGCCGGCATCCCCGCTGCCGCCACCGCTGCCGCCCCCGCTGCCGCGCCTTCGGCGGAAGCTGCCGCGGCCCCTGCCGCAGACGCCCCGGCGGCAGGCGACATCGAAGCACTGGCACCGGAAATCTCGATCGACGACTTCACCAGGATCGACCTGCGCGTCGCGAAAATCGTCAACTGCGAGCACGTCGAAGGCGCCGGCAAGCTGCTGCGCCTGACCCTGGACGTGGGCGAAGGCCGCTACCGCAACGTGTTCTCGGGCATCAAGTCGGCCTACAAGCCGGAAGACCTGGTCGGCAAGCTCACCGTCATGGTCGCCAACCTGGCCCCGCGCAAGATGAAGTTCGGCGTGTCGGAAGGCATGGTGCTGTGCGCATCGAGCGCCGACGAGAAGGCGAATCCGGGGCTGTACCTGCTCGATCCGATGCCCGGCGCGCAGCCGGGCATGCGCATTCGCTGACACCGCGCCTCCTGCCCGGGTCCCGGCGAAGGCCGGGACCAGGGATCGCAGCATCCCGCCTCGGCCTCCCCGCCCCTCCCAAAATCAAGGCCCACGCCCATCCGCGGCGTTATAATGGCGTGTTTTTTCTGAAATTCGTGCTTCCACCGGCCCTGCCGGCAGGCCTCCTTCAGACCATACATAATAGGTAGATAACAAGATGACCGAATTGACTCCTCTCCGCCACATCCCCCAGGCCAACGTGTTCCGCAAGGGCGATGTCTTCGTCCTGTTCGGCGAGCTGTTCGGCCGCGGCTATGTGAACGGCCTGATCGATGAGGCACGCGCCGCCGGCATGCGCATCGTGGGCATTACCGTGGGCCGCCGCGACGAAACGGGCGCGCTGCGCGCCCTGACGGCGGAAGAGCACGCGGAAGCGGAAGAGAAGCTCGGCGGCACGATCATCAACGTGCCGCTGATGGCCGGTTTCGACATGGACGCGCCGGAAGGCGAGCAGAATCCGACCGAACTGCTGGCCGACGTCAAGCTCAAGACCTGGCAGGACGACAAGCTGGACTGGGAAAAGATCGAGCGCTGCCGCGCAGCCGGCGTGCGCCGCTTCACCACCTCGGCCGCCGAGGCGATGCACGAGATCGACAAGCTGATCCCGGAGGGCGCGAACGTCTTCTTCGCCCACACCATGGCCGGCGGCATCCCCAAGATCAAGGCCTTCCTGGCCATCGCCAACCGCATCTACAAGGGCCGCGGCGAGCGCTTCGAGTCCTCGCGCGCCCTGCTCGACAGCGACCTGGGCAAGCTGATCCTGATGAACTTCGACGAAGTCACCGCCAACACCCTCAAGTACCTGATCGACGCGTCCGCCCAGATCCGCGAGCGCGTGACCAAGGCCGGCGGCGAAGTGCGCTACACCGCCTACGGCTACCACGGCACCGAGATCCTCATCCAGGGCGAATACACCTGGCAGACCTACACCAACTACACCCAGGGCTACGCCAAGATGCGCCTGGAGTCGATCGCCCAGGCCGCCTGGAAACAGGGTGTGTACGCGACCGTCTTCAACTGCCCGGAAATCCGCACCAACTCGTCGGACATCTTCGTGGGCGTGGAACTGTCGCTGTTCCCCCTGCTCACCGCACTCAAGCAGGAAGGCGGCGGCGCATGGGCAGACAAGCAATGGGAGATCTGCCAGGACCTGCTGGGCGAAGGGACCTCGCTGCAAGCGCTGCTCGACACCATCGAAGGCTATAACAACGACGCCACCAGCGCCCACTTCCGCAACTTCGAAGCCTGGCCGATGGACAACACCCCGGAACTGGCCGAGGTCATGATCGGCACCTCGGAAGCCATCACCGCCCTGCACAAGGACAAGAAGGCCCTGATCACCGACCACCTGTCGAGCCTGGTGCTCGAAGGCGCCGGTCCGCTGATGTTCCATGGCGCGTCGGAAAAGATCGCCCCGGTGCTGTGGCTCAGCCACGACATCATCGCCCGCCAACTGAACGAACTGCACAAGTAAACTTGACGCAAATGCGCCGGGGCAGAAGAATGCCCCGGCGCTTCCTCACTTCCTTTGTGGATATCATGTTTTTCAAGAAACAACATTCGATGTACGAATCCGAGCACACCAAGTTCATCAAGGAGCTCAAGGCACAAACCCCCGGCATGGACGAGCGCCAGGTCGCCGGCCGCGCGCTACTCTGGGACAAGGCCCCGCTGTCGCTGGACGAGCAGGAGCGCATCAAGGCGTCACGCCTGCGCCAGCACGCTTACCCCTACCAGTCCAAGGTCTGAGGTAAGGAAGCGCCGCCATGCTGCCCGAGCAGGCCGCGCCGCAGTCGCCCGATACTGCGCCGGCCGATCCTGCGCAGGATGAGGCGCCCCTGCCGCCCGGCGACGCGCAGTTGAACGCGGCCGCCGACATGGCCGGAGCGGCCATCGCACGCCTGTACGGCGAGCCGCTGACACGCCTGCCCAACGACCTGTACATTCCGCCGGATGCGCTCGAGATCTTCCTCGACGCCTTCGAAGGTCCGCTCGACCTGTTGCTGTACCTGATCCGCAAGCAGAACTTCAACATCCTCGACATCCCGATGGCGCAGGTGACCCTGCAATACCTGGAATATGTCGAGCAGATCCGCCAGCGCAACCTGGAACTGGCCGCCGAGTACCTGCTCATGGCGGCCATGCTGATCGAGATCAAGTCGAGGATGCTGCTACCCAAAAGGCAGGACGACCTGGTCGAGGACGTCGGCGACCCGCGCGCGGAACTGGTGCGCCGCCTGCTCGACTACGAGCAGATCAAGTCGGCGGCGCTGGCGCTCGGCGCCCTGCCCCAGGAAGGCCGCGACTTCGTGCGTCCCCAGCTGTTCGTCGAACAGGGCCTGGCGCCCGCCTTGCCGGAGGTCGATCCCTGGGACCTGCAGCGCGCCTGGCTCGACGTCCTGCGCCGCGCCAAGCTGACCCAGCACCACCGGATCAGCCGCCAGGAGCTTTCCGTGCGCGAGCACATGTCGGCCATCCTGCGCGTGCTGCAGTCGCAGCGCTTCGTTGAATTTTCCGAACTGTTCGCCGGCCAGCACACGGTGCCGATCGTGGTTGTACACTTTGTCGCCATGCTCGAATTGGCGAAGGAAACCTTGATCGAGATCACCCAAGCCGAACCCTTCGCGCCAATCTATGTGCGCCTGGCGTATTCCCCGGCTTGAAAGCCACACCATTCATTCTTGCATCTGTACACTAAAACTCCATGAAAATCATTTCCTCCATCGACGAACTGCGCGACCAGCTGCGCGGCCAGCTGCGCACCGCCTTCGTGCCGACGATGGGCAACCTGCATGAAGGCCATCTGTCGCTGATGCGCCTGGCGCGCAGGCACGGCGACCCGGTGGTCGCGTCCATCTTCGTCAACCGCCTGCAATTCGGCCCGAACGAGGATTTCGACAAATACCCGCGCACCTTCCAGGACGACGTCGCGAAGCTGGAAAAGGAAGGCGTGTACGTGCTGTTCGCCCCGACCGAGAAGGACATGTATCCGGAGCCGCAGGAATACCGCGTGCGTCCGCCCGAAGACCTCGGCAACACCCTGGAGGGCGAGTTCCGCCCGGGCTTCTTCGACGGTGTCTGCACGGTGGTGACCAAGCTGTTCTCCTGCGTGCAGCCGCGCGTGGCCGTGTTCGGCAAGAAGGATTACCAGCAGCTGATGATCGTCCGTAACATGGCGCGCCAGTTCGCGCTGCCGACCGAGATCATCGGCGCCGAGACCTTCCGCGCCGAGGATGGCCTGGCTCTGTCCTCGCGCAACGGCTACCTGTCGAGCGCGGAGCGGCTGGAAGCGCCGGTGCTGTTCCAGCAACTCAATGCCGTGGCCGAAGCGATGCGCGCCGGCAGCCGCGATCCGGCGCAGGTGGAGCGCCAGGCGATGGCGCAGCTGGCCGCCCGTGGCTGGCAGCCCGATTACGTCTCGATCCGCAAGCGCATCGACCTGCAGGCGCCCGACAGCGCCGACCTGGAAGCGGGCACGCCGCTGGTGGTGCTGGCCGCGGCCAAGCTCGGCAAGACCCGCCTGATCGACAATCTTGAAATCCAGGCGTAGCAAAGAAGTATCATTGCTTGCAAAATTGCAATAACCGGGAGACTGGCCTTATACTTGTCAAGCCTTGACCCGCGCGGCCGCCGACACCGGCAGCCGCGCGCCATCAACACCACTCGCAAGGATCTGTTGCCGTGACCGACACCGCCGCTCCCCTCGTCCGCAAGGGCCCGCCGAAGCCGACCGATGCGCTCAAGCGCATCGGCAGCACGGCCGAACCGCATGAAATGCGCGACCCGTTCGATATCGGCGAAGCCCTGACGACGCTGTCGCTGTCGGGCGAACCGGTCACGGTGTTCCCGGCCGGCTGGATCGAGCCGCTGCTGGCGCGCGTCGAGTCGGTCGACCCGGAGCTGCCCCATTTCGTGCTCGACTTCTCCGGCAGCGAACGTCCGCCGGCGGGCAAGGCGACCCTGGTCGCTTCGCTGGGCGGCAACGCCAAGCTGCAGTTCGAGCTCGACCAGTCGTGGAAACCGGCCCCGGACCACCGGATGCACGTCGCGGCCGATTTCCCGCCCGCCTGCCTGGTACTGAACCGGCGCGCCGCGCGCCGCGTCGAGACGCCGGTCGGCGTCAACTACATGGCCAGTTTCCGCCTGAAAGGCGCCAACGTCGAACTGCCGCTGTACGACTTCTCGCAAGGCGGCGTGGGCCTGCGCGCCACGCCGGGACAATGCCTGGGCCTGCACGTGGGAAAAAAACTGGAGGACGTGCACCTGGAACTGGGACCGAACCTGGTGATCACGGCCGACCTCGAAGTGCGCCTGCTGCGCCCCTTCCGCACCTTCCTGCTGGGCGAGCAGGTGCAGATCGGGTGCAGCTTTGCCGGCATTTCGATGCAGATGCAGCAGACGCTGGAGCGCTTCGTCACCACCGGGGCGGTGGAGCGCCGCGCCGCGTCGCGCTGAACCGGCGGCAGCCGGCCTTCAGGCCGCGACGCTCTGGGCCCAGGCCAGCGCCGACAGGTGCGCCTTGTTCACGTCGAGCGGGCTGATGTCGAGCGACTCGGCCAGCGAGGCCACCAGCTTCGAATTGAGCTCGCAGGCCTCGGCCAGCGCCAGGTAAGGCCCGTAGCGGCCCTCGCGCCCGAGCAGCGCCTTGACCACCTCTTCCGGCAAGGGCACCGTGTCCAGCACCTCCTTCATCGGCAAGCCCAGCAGCCGGTCGAGCAGCGAGAACATGCCGGCCACGAACAGGTTCTCCGCTTCGCCGCGCAGGCGTGTCGCGCCCAGCAGTTCGGCCAGGCGCCCACGGACCACCGCGGTCTCCATCAGCACCGGCGAATAGCCGCTGCTGCTGGCCGTGGCCAGCAGCAGCACCAGCCAGCGGTACAGCGGCGCGTAGCCCATCAGGGCAATCGCCTGGCGCAGCGACTGGACCTCGCGGGCGGCGCCGAAGCCGGCCGAATTAATGTAGCGCAGCAGCTTGTAGGTGAGCGCCGGATCGCGCTTGAGCACGTTCTCGAGCCTGGGCACGTCCTCGTTGTTCTGGACCATCTGCATCAGCTGCAGGATGGTGCTCTGGGTCGGGTTCATGCCCTTGACCGGGTTGCCCGGACGCGGGGTCAGGTGCAGCTTGCCCACGAAGGCGTCCAGTCCGAGCGCGGCGCAGGCGTCGAAATCGGCCCAGGTGGCGACCGGGCGGCCGACCATGCGCATGGCCGCATGCTTGGCCGCGGCGTAGGTGCGCGCCTGGGCGGCGACGTCGCTGCCGGCGAACTGCACCTCGACGTACGACGCGTAGGGCGACAGGTTACGGCCCAGCAGATTGATGTCGGCGCCGCGGATCGACACCCCGACCCCGCCCACGCGCAGCGCCTGGACCGCCGAGCGCACGTTGGGGTCGGTCAGCCTGCGGATGCCGAGGGTGAGGACGGTGCGGTCCGGCGGCAGCGCGTGCAGCGCGTCCAGCGAGAGCATCTCGGGAACCGCGTCGAGGAACAGGATCTTGTCGCGCAGCAGCCAACCATGCTCGGGATGCTGGACGTGCTCGGCGACGAAGCCGACCAGGTCTTCCAGCTCCTGGTCGCTCGCGAGCTTGCCGTCGTGGTGCTGCCACGACAGTTCGTAGCCGATGACCCGCTGCTTCGGGTCGAGCAGCGGCTCACGAACGATGAAATTGGTTTGATGCATGTGGGCGCGAAAAAGGTCTAACACGAGCACGCGGCCCGGACGCCGGGGCCTGCCCCGTCAGAAACCGAGACTGTCGAGCAGGTCGTCGACCTGGCCCTGGTCGGCCACCACTTCGCTCTTGCCTTCCGGCTTGATCTGCGGGCCGTTGAGCAGGCCGTTGTCGATCTCGCGCCGGATCTCGCTGGGGGCGAAGTCGATCAGCACCTGCACCAGCTGCTTCTCGAGGTTCTGGGCGATGCCGGTGATGCGGCCGATCACCTGACCGGTCAGGTCCTGGAAGTCCTGGGCCATCATGATGTCCATCAGCTGGCCGCGGGTGGCGGCGGCCCCCGCGCGCGACTCGTCCAGCCCGGCGACGGTGCGCTGCGCCAGCGCGCGCCATTCGGCCTCGCTCGCGCCGCCGTCGAGCAGGGTTTGCCAGGCGCCCGAGAGTTCGGCCGAACGGGTTTCGATGGCGTCCTGCACCGGACCGGCGGCATCGGTGGCGTCGAGCACGCGCTTGGCCGCCTGTTCCGACAGCCGCGCCACGTAGTCGAGGCGATCGCGCGCATCGGGGATGTCGCTGGCCGCCTTCTCGATCAGCTTGTCGAGCCCGAGGCCGCGCAGGCTCTCGTGCAGCGCGCGCGTCATGTGGCCGATCCGGCTCAGGACCTCCTCGTGCGGCTCGTTCGACTGCGCCACGCCCTGGACAGCGGTCTGCTCGGTCATATCAGCCTGCCTTGTCCATCTTTTCGAAGATCTTGTTGAGCTTCTCGTCCAGCGTGGCGGCCGTGAACGGCTTGACCACGTAGCCGCTCGCGCCCGCCTGCGCGGCGGCGATGATGTTTTCCTTCTTGGCTTCGGCGGTCACCATCAGCACCGGCAGCTTGGCCAGCGCGGGATCGGCACGAATATTCTGCAACATGGTCAGTCCGTCCATGTTCGGCATGTTCCAGTCAGACACCACGAAGTCGAACTGTTCGCTGCGCAGCTTGGCCAGGCCCATCACGCCGTCTTCGGCTTCGTCGACATTGGCATAACCCAGTTCCTTCAACAGATTCCGGACGATGCGTCGCATCGTCGAGAAATCGTCAACAACCAGAAAACGCATCTTTGGATCAGCCATGAATTACTCCGTTTTGAATCTTGTACTTTGGTTTATTGGATGAAGACCGCACAACAGCCTCCAGAATAGCATTTTTGTTGCCATACGGCGATAAAATGGCAGCAAACCCACCCCGTTCGGATCAAACACGCAACGCCCGGCCGCCCTGCGCGGCCAGGTGCTCGAGCACCATGCGCGGCAAGGCCTGCAAGCTGCCCACTTCGTGGGCGGCGCCGAGCGCGATCGCCTCGCGCGGCATGCCGAACACGACGCAGCTGGCCTCGTCCTGGGCGAAATTGTGCGCGCCGGCCTGGCGCATGTCCAGCATGCCGGCGGCGCCGTCCTTGCCCATGCCGGTCAGGATAACACCAACGGCATTCTTGCCCGCCGCCTCGGCGGCACTGCGGAACAGCACGTCCACCGAGGGCCGGTGCCGGTTGACCGGCGGGCTTTGCTCGATCCGGGTCATGTAGTTGGCGCCGGAACGGGTGAGCACGAGGTGCGAGTGCCCCGGCGCGATGTAGGCGTGGCCCGGCAGCACGCGCTCGTTGCCCGCGGACTCGGTCACGCTGATCTTGCACAGCGAATCGAGGCGCTTGGCGAAGGAACTGGTGAAGCCTTCCGGCATGTGCTGGGCGATCAGGATGCCGGGGCAGTCCGACGGCATCTGCATCAGGAATTCGCGGATCGCCTCGGTGCCGCCGGTGGAGGCGCCGATGATGATCAGTTTTTCCGACGAGATCAGGGGGCTGCGCAGGGCCGACAGCTGCGCGGACGGCGGCGCGCCCGGCAGCGCGCGCTTGATGCGGGCGCGGCTGGCTGCGCGAATCTTGTCGGCGATGAGTTCGGTGTACTCGCGCATCCCGGTCTGGATCGAGATCTTCGGCTTGGTCACGAAGTCGACCGCACCCAGTTCCAGCGCGCGCATCGTGATTTCCGAGCCGCGCTCGGTCAGCGACGACACCATCAGCACCGGCATCGGGCGCAGGCGCATCAGTTTTTCCAGGAAATCGAGGCCGTCCATCTTCGGCATCTCGACGTCGAGCGTGAGCACGTCGGGGTTGTGGCGCTTGATCAGCTCGCGCGCGACCAGCGGGTCGGGCGCGGTGGCCACGACTTCCATGTCGGGCTGCGAGTTGACGATTTCGCTCATCACACTGCGGATCAGCGCGGAGTCGTCGACGATCAGTACCTTGATTGTCATGCGTCGTCCCTTTCAGGTCTTGGTGCCGGCCACTACGTTCAAAAGAGCTCAGAACAGATCGATATCGCCGCCGACCGGTTCGACCTTGAGTCGTTTGGCGTAATCGAGTTCGCGTTTTGCCAGCGTATCGTTTTGGGTTTGCATCAGCTTCTTCACCAGTACCTTGCCGGTCTTCGGGAAGAAGTACACCTTGCGCGGATAGATGTCGTTCAGGTCCGAGGCCAGCACCGGGATCCGCTCGGTCTTGAGGAAGTTCACGACGAAGGTGGCGTTGCGCTCGCCCACGTTCATCGCCGTGAAGCCGCGCAGCACCGCGCCGCCGCCGAACACCTTGGCCTCCAGGTTCTCGCGCCGGGCGCCGGCCTTGAGCAGGTCGTTGATCAGGATCTCCATCGCGAAGCTGCCGTAGCGCATCGAGGCCGACACCGGATTGCCGGCGTCGCCGCCGTCGGGCAGCATGAAGTGGTTCATGCCGCCCAGGCCGCTGATGCGGTCGCGGATGCAGGCCGACACGCAGGAACCGAGCACGGTCACGATCAGCATGTTCTTGCCGGTGTAGTAGTACTCGCCCGGCAGGATCTTGGCGGCGTCGCAGTCGAAGGTGCGGTCGTAATAGACGTTGGTGGCGAACTGGTTGTTCATGGTCGAATCCGGTGCAATCAGCGGCGCGCGGCGCCGTCAAGCTCGTACACGGTCTTGCCGCGCAGGCGCAGCGAATCCGACACGTACAGGAAGTTTTCGGAGTGCCCGGCGAACAGCAGGGCGTGCGGCTTCATCAGCGGCACGAAGCGCGCCAGGATCTTGCGCTGGGTGTCCTTGTCGAAGTAGATCATCACGTTGCGGCAGAAGATCGCGTCGAACTGCCCTTCCAGCGGCCATGCGTCCGCCAGCAGGTTCAGCTGGCGAAAGCTCACCAGCTGGCGCACTTCGGGGCGTACCCGCGCCATGCCTTCGTTGGCGCCCTTCCCTTTCAGGAAAAAGCGTTTCAGGCGCTCCTGGCCGGCCTTCTCGGCGCGCTCCATCGGATAGACCGCGTTGGCGCCGACCGCCAGCACATTGGTGTCGATGTCGGTCGCCACCACCTGGACCGGCGGCGTGAGCGAGCCGAAGGCCTCGCAGGCCGTCATCGCGATCGAGTACGGTTCTTCGCCGGTGGACGCGGCCGAGCACCAGATGGTGAGCGGCGCGCCGTCGCGGCGGCGCAGGGCCTGTAGGTGGTCGGCCAGCAGCGGGAAGTGATGCGCCTCGCGGAAGAACGAGGTCAGGTTGGTGGTCAGCGCGTTGGTGAACGCTTCCCACTCGGCGCCCAAGCGGCCGGCCTCGAGTTCGTCGAGGTAGCGCACGAACGACTGGATGCCGGTGGCGCGCAGGCGCCGCGCCAGGCGGCTGTAGACCATTTCCTGCTTGCTCTCGGCCAGCGAGATGCCGGCGCGCTGGTAGATCAGCGCGCGTACCCGCTCGAAATCACTGCGCGTGAAGTCGAACTCCTTGACCGTATCGGATCGTTGCTGCGGCACGTGTGTTGCCTCTTGGTTGCTGTTGCTCTGCGTGTTGCTCGTGCCGGGCCGTTCGTAGGGTGGGCGGCTGCGCCGCCCACCCCAGGTTCATGCTGCCAGCTTGTCCATCAGGCCCATCTCGCCGGACGACATCAGCTTGTCGATGTCGACCAGGATCAGCATGCGCTCGTCCACCGTGCCCAGGCCGATCATGTAGTCCGAATTGAAGGCGGTGCCCATTTCCGGGGCCGGCTTGATCTGCTCCGGGGTGAGCGTGGTCACGTCGGACACGCTGTCGACCACCATGCCCATGATGCGACCGGCGATGTTCAGGATGATCACGACGGTGAACTGGTCGTACACCGGCGTGCCCAGGTTGAACTTGATGCGCATGTCCACCACCGGGATGATGATGCCACGCAGGTTGATCACGCCCTTGATGAATTCCGGGGCATTGGCGATGCGGGTGACCGCTTCGTAGCCGCGGATTTCCTGCACCTTGAGGATGTCGATGCCGTATTCCTCGGAGCCCAGGGTGAAGGCCAGGAATTCGCTGCCGGCGCCTTCGATGCTGCCGTCGCCCGGCTTGTTGTTCTGTACAGTAGACATGTTCACGTCCTCTTGGGTTAATGTTTTGTCAAAGGCTGGACGAAGCGACCGCGTCGCCCAGCAGCTGGCGCGACGAGCGCACCAGCGCGGCCACGTCCAGGATCAGGGCGACGCCGCCGTCGCCGAGGATGGTGGCGCCGGAGATGCCGGCCACCTTGCGGTAATTCGCCTCCAGGTTCTTGACCACCACCTGCTGCTGGCCCACCAGTTCGTCCACGAACAGCGCGGCCCGCTTGCCCTCGGTCTCGAGGATCACCACGATGCCTTCCGACGGATCGGTGATGCGCGCGCTGATGTCGAACATCTGGTACAAGGGGATCAGCGGCAGGTATTCGCCGCGCACCTTGAGCACGCGTCCGCGTCCCGCGATCTCGCGGATATCCTGCGGCGCCGGCTGCAGCGACTCGACCACGAAGGACAGCGGCAGGATATACACCTCTTCGCCGCTGCGGATCGACATGCCGTCCAGGATCGCCAGCGTCAGCGGCAGCGAGATCGAGATCGTGGTGCCGAAGCCGCGCGCCGAGCGGATGTCGACGCTGCCGCCCATCGCGGCGATGTTGCGCTTGACGACGTCCATGCCGACGCCGCGTCCCGAGACGTCGGTCACCTGCTCGGCGGTCGAGAAGCCGGGCGCGAAGATCAGCTGCCAGACCTCCTCGTCGCTCATGTTGTCGCTGACGGCCAGCCCGTTCTCGGCCGCCTTGGCCAGGATGCGCTCGCGGTTCAGCCCGCCGCCGTCGTCCGAGACTTCGATGACGATGTTGCCGCCCTGGTGGCCGGCCGACAGGAACAGGCGGCCCGCCTCCGACTTGCCGGCGGCCGCGCGCGCGGCCGGCATCTCGATGCCGTGGTCGATCGAGTTGCGCACCAGATGGGTCAGCGGGTCGACGATGCGCTCGATCAGGCCCTTGTCCAGTTCGGTGGCGGCGCCGTTGGTGATGAAGTCCACCTTCTTGCCGAGTTTGCCGGCCAGGTCGCGCACCATGCGCGGGAAGCGCGAGAACACGAAGTCCATCGGCATCATGCGGATCGACATCACGGCTTCCTGCAGCTCGCGCGTGTTGCGGCCCAGCTGGCTGATGGAGTTCAGCAGGCGCTCGTGCGCCATCGGGTCGAGGTTGCCGCTCCTTTGCTCGAGCATGGCATTGGTGATCACCAGTTCGCCGATCAGGTTGATCAGCTGGTCGACCTTCTCGACCGACACCCGGATCGAGGACGATTCGGCGTGCGGATCCTTCCTGGCGGCCTTCTTGTCGGTGGTCTCGCTCGCTTCGAGCGGTTCGGGGCGCTGCGCCGGCGCCGGCGTGGGCGCCGGTTCGTTCGTGATGCCCGCCAGCGCGCGGATCTGCTCGATCGGCTGGAAGAAGCCGTAGCCGCGCTCGTCCTCCGACAAGGCTTCATCGGCAGCGGGCGCGCTGTCGTCATCGACGTCGAAGAAACCGTAGCCCTGCTCGTCCTCGATGCGCTTGCGCTCGGCGGCCTCGATGGCGCGCTGCTCCGGGCTCAAGGGCGGGGCTTCGAAGATCTTCAGGTCGTCCGGATCGAGCACGAAGGAGCAGATCGCGATGATGTCGTCCAGGCTCTCGTGGGTGGTGATGACGATGGCGCTGCGCCCGCCTTCCAGCGGGGTCACCTTGACGCGGCCCATCAGGCCGAGCTCGTCGACCAGCGCGCTGATGTCGCGCAGCTCGACCGCCGGCAGTTCGATCTTGTAGCGGTGCGCGTTCTCGAGCGGGTGATCGGTCCTGGCCTGCGCCGTCAGGTAGGACGGCGCCACCAGCGGCGCCTGCGGCACCAGGCCCTCGGCCAGGTCGTGCAGCACCATGCGCACGTTGGCGACCGCCTCCTGGTCGACCGCCGCGCCGTGGCGGTGGCCGTCGAGCTGCATCTTGAGGCTGTCCTTGGCCGCCAGGAAGGCGTCCACGTGGTTGCTGGTGAGCGCCATCTCGCCCTTGCGGATGCGGTCCAGCAGCGACTCGAGCACGTGCGTGACTTCGCTCATGTCGCTCAAGCCGAAGGTCGAGGCGCCGCCCTTGACCGAGTGGGCGGTGCGGAAGATCGCATTCAGGTCTTCCGGGTCGGGCGCGGCCACCTCGACGCCCAGCAGCAGCCGCTCCATTTCGGCGAGCAGTTCCTCTGCCTCGTCGAAAAAGACCTGGTAAAACTGGCTGATGTCGATCGTCATGATGAAATTCCCTGAAAGGCCCGGCCGCTCATCGCCTTAACCGATGACCTTCTTGACTACTTCGATGAGACGCTGGGGGTCGAAAGGCTTGACCAGCCAGCCGTTGGCGCCGGCGGCGCGGCCCTTGGCCTTCATCTCGTCGGACGATTCGGTGGTCAGCATCAGGATCGGGGTCTTGGCGTAGGTCGGCAGCGTGCGCAGGGTCTTGATCAGGGCCAGGCCGTCCATGCGCGGCATGTTCTGGTCGGTCAGGACCAGGTCCACGCTCTGCTGCTTCGCCTTGTCGAGGCCATCCTGGCCGTCGACGGCTTCCACCACGTTGTAGCCGGCCGCCTTGAGGCTGAAGGCCACCATCTGGCGCAGCGAACTGGAATCGTCGACCGCGAGAATCGTTTTTGCCATGTTTTGCTCCTGCTGTTTTGTTCCGGACTGCGCCGGTTGAATGTTAAATGGCTGAATGTGTATTTGTCGTGGCCAGCGCACTCAGAAGAGTTCGATGTCCCCGCTTTCGAGGTGCTGCTGGTTGACCGACTTGCGCAGCATGCTGCGCAGCTCGAGCGACTGGATCGCCAGCGCCATGCTGACCTTGCCCAGGCGCTCGACGATCTCGTCGCTGTCGGTCTCCGGCGCGATCTCGGCGCCGTGGTCGCCGAGGGTGCCGAGGAAGTCGCGCAGGCCGGTCACGCGGCGCAGCGTACGGTCGATCAGCTGGCTGGTCATGTCCTGGAACTGCATGCTGGTGATCGCCGAGTTCACGTGCTGGCCGATCTCGCCCGACATGTCCGCCAGGTTCGCGCTGTCTTCCGCGCTCGGGGTCTCGCCGGCCAGCAGGCGGTTGATTGCCTCCTGGCGCGCGCCGACCGCGGTATGGATCGCCATGAAGCTGCTGGTCAGCTTGTCGATGGCTTCCTCCAGCAGCAGCTCGGTCTGCAGCAGGTCGGTCTCGACCTCGGTCAGGTGGCGGCGCCCGTGGATGGCCACACCCGACAGCAGGCGCTTCACGTGCGACCCCAGAATCTTTTTTCTTTTCATTCGCGTCTCCAGTCCTGCTGGGCTATTTGGCGCCGGGCGGCATGCCGCCGGCCGCGGCCACCGCCTCGGCGGCCGCCGCGGGTTGCTGTGCCGGCACCTCGAGCGAAGCGGCGTCGCGCTGCACGGCTTCCTCGGTGCGCTTGTTCATCACGATGATGCTGATGCGCCGGTTGATCGGGTTGAACGGATCGGTGCGGTCGAGCGGCGCGGCCGAGGCCAGGCCCACCACGCGCAGCACCTTGTCGTCGCCCAGGCCGCCGCGCACCAGTTCGCGGCGCGAGGCGTTGGCGCGGTCGGCCGACAGTTCCCAGTTGCTGTAGCCGGCGTCGCTCACATACGGGGTCGAGTCGGTATGGCCGGACAGGCCGATCTTGTTCGGCACCTCGTTGAGCACCATGCCGATCACGTTCAGGATCTCTCTCGTGTACGGCTGCAGCTCGGCCCTGGCCAGTTCGAACATCGGACGGTTCTGCTCGTCCACGATCTGGATGCGCAGGCCTTCGCTGGTGATGTCGAGCAGCAGCTGGTTCTTGTATTTCTTGAGCAGCGGGTTGACCTCGATGACCGATTCGATCCTGGCCTTGAGCGACTGCAGGCGGTCGGCTTCGGCCTTCGCGACCTGGGCCTTGGCCGCTTCCAGGTTGTAGGTCTTCGAGCTCGGGTCGATGTCGCCCTTCTTGACCTGGCCGTTGCGGCGGGTCAGGTCGGTGCCGCCGCCCTTGATCACCGACGAGGAGTCGCCCGCGCCCGAGCCGCCCGCCATCGCCACCTTGAGCGGCGTCGCGAAATATTCCGAGATGCCTTCCAGGTCGCCCTTGGCGGTCGAGCCGAGCAGCCACATGAGCAGGAAGAATGCCATCATCGCGGTCACGAAGTCGGCGTACGCGATCTTCCAGGCGCCGCCATGATGACCGCCCTGCACCTTCTTGATGCGCTTGACCACGATCGGGCGCATGCCTTCGTCAGCCATGGTGCCCTCGCGCGTCGACGTTCATGTGAATGGGATGATGCAGCGGCATTGCGGCTTACTTCTTCTTCTTGATGTGCTCTTCGAGCTCGGCGAAGCTCGGGCGCTCGGTCGAGTACAGCACCTTGCGGCCGAATTCCACGGCCAGCGCCGGCGCGTAGCCGTTCAGGCTCGCCAGCAGGGTGACCTTCACGCACTGGAAGATCTTGGTCGATTCTTCGAGCTTCTGTTCGAGCACATTTCCCAGCGGGGAAACGAAAGCGTAGGCCAGCAGGATACCGAGGAAGGTGCCGACCAGCGCCTTGGCGATCAGGATGCCCAGTTCGGCCGGCGGCAGGCCCACCGACTCCATGGTGTGGACCACGCCCATCACCGCCGCCACGATGCCGAAGGCCGGCAGGCCGTCACCGATCTTCGCGATCACGTGGGCCGGGATCGCGCCTTCGTGGTGGTGGGTCTCGATCTCGTTGTCCATCAGGTTTTCGATCTGCATCGCGTCCATGTTCCCCGACACCATCAGGCGCAGGTAGTCGGTCATGAACTCGATGATGTGGTGGTCGGCCAGCACCGCCGGGTACTTGGAAAACAGCGGCGAGGCTTCCGGCGCCTCGATGTCGCCTTCGATCGACATCAGGCCTTCCTTGCGCACTTTCGACAGCACGTCGAACTGCAGCGCCATCAACTCCATGTACATGTCCTTGGTGTACTGCGACCCCTTGAAGATGCTTGGAAAGGCCTTGATCGTGGCCTTGATCGACTTCATGGTGTTGCCGACGAAGAAGGCGCCAAGCGCTGCGCCGCCGATCATCAAGAGCTCGATCGGCTGCCAGAGCGAAGCCAGGTGACCGCCGGCCAGCGCGAAACCGCCGAATACACAGGCACAGACGAACAGGTAACCGAAAATGACTAACAAGGGAATTCCGCTCCAGATACGCCGGGGATGATCCGTCCGGCAGACTCAAATTTAGTGATTTCAAGCAAAGTTGACGCAGGGAACCACTCTAGCGGGAGAATGGCCCCTCGGCAAGCAGAAAGGCCGGTTTTGTCGCCTAAAAGTCCCAGATATACAGCGCCGGCCCGCCCTCTGTCGGGTAGACGGTACGGTCAGGTAGCCGATCGTCAATGACGAATTCGTAACTGATGAGCAGCGCCCCGGGGCGCATCTCGCGTGCGGCCTTGCGCCACAGTGCGTCCATGGCAGCCGGGGACAGGTAGGCGAACACGACGTCAAATTGCGCAAAATCCAGGTGTTCGTAGTCGCCGCGCAGGAAGCGCGCCCCGCTTCCTGCCAGCCGTGCGCGCAAGCGGCTCAGCAGCCAGGGCAGCGGCGCCAGCTCGATGCCGGCCGCCTCGATGCCGGGCCGCAAGCGCGCCAGGTGCAGCACCAGGCCGCCCAGGCCGCTGCCGATGTCGATCACCCTCACCCGCTCGCGTGCCGGCAGGAGGCTGGCGAGCGCCTCCCACACGCGCCGGTTGGACGGGTAGTACGGCACCTGGGTGCGGTAGGTCGACCAGTACAACAGCAGCAGGAACAGGAAGACGGCCAGGAAGACCAGGGGCGGGATCGCCAGCGCGGAGGCGCCCAGCAGCGCCGGCGCAAAGAAGAACTGGATGAAACGCCACCAGCTGGCCAGCCCGCGCCACCAGCTCAGGCCGGCGGCAAGCAGGCCCTGGACCAGGGCCACCGCCAGGTAGGACATCGGGACGCCGGCCGTGGCCAGCAGCCAGGTGAGGGCAAGCGTCAGGGGGACAGCGGCAACTTGCAGCAGCAGCGCCGCGATCGCGGGTGTCACGATCGGGTGTTCAGTCGCCCTGCCGGGCGGCGGCAGCGGCCGCATCCTGGGCATCCTGGGCATCCCGGGCTTCCTTGGCGTCCCTGGCCTTGCGGGTCTTGCCGGCGCGCGAAGGCATGTGGCACAGGCCACACAGGTAGTCGGCGTTCAGGTCGAGGGCGTTGACGACATACTTGCCCTGGCACTTGCCGCACGGGGCCAGCACCAGCATGCCGCTCTGGAAGAAGCGCACCAGGGTCCAGGCGCGGGTCAGCGAGAGCAGCGGCTCTTCGCCCGGCTCGGGCGGCATCTGTTCGAGGTAGAGCTTGTAAGCCTTCATCACCGCCTGGATGCCGGTGGCGCCGGCATGTTCGACCAGGAAGCGGTGGATATTGATGAAGAGCGAGGAATGGATATTCGGTTGCCAGGTCAGGAACCAGTCGGTCGAGAACGGCAGCATGCCCTTGGGCGGAGAGACGCCCTTGAGTTCCTTGTACAGCTTGAGCAGGCGCTCGCGCGAGAGCGAGACTTCGGTTTCGAGCAACTGGAGGCGCGCCCCCAGGTTGATCAGTTCGATCGCAAGCTGGATTTCCTGTGCTTCCGATACGACGCTTTTCTTGCTCATCCCCGCTCCCGCTCTGGTGTAGCCTTGCCATGCAGCCCCGGCGGAGCTGCCTCAGCGGGATTTTATACGATCTCTTCCACAGGCTGGCCGGCCATCAGGATCGCGGCGTGCGATTGGGCCAGGCTGCGCTCCTTGGTGTGGCTGGTCAGCATCGACAGGATGGCGGTGTCGTCGAAGCGGAAGCGGGCCAGCATCATGTTGCCGCTTGCCAGCTTCAGGATCTGGGCATTGCTCATGCTTTCGATCAGCTCGGCGATATCGGCGGAGATGCCCAGACGGAAGATGGCGGTGACCTTGTCGGCGCGGATCATCTGCTGAGCCAGCATCAGGTAGCTCAGGTTGGCATCGCGAATTTCAGCCATCATGTCGTTCATCGTCATTTCACTCTCTCCGTTATCCGTTTCACCGGCGACTCAGTGGTTACTGAGGTGTTGCCGTTGAGATAGATTCTGACCGTGAGGAAACTTTTTCGGAATTGGACAAACTCTGTATTTTTCGTCCGCGAAATGACGGCATGATCCGTAGGAGTTTGTCTGACAAACCCTTCCGGATCACTCTGGCGCCCCTATGAAATCGGGGCCGTGGGCGGTGCTGACAACCACCCGGAAATTGTGCGCCCGCCCCTGATTCTGTCGTGCGCTTGCTACGATTTACGTCAAGCTTTTGGAGAACTTGAGGGTTTTCGCAAAATATTTTTCAATCTTTTGCCGCCCTTTCATCTTCTTAACGGCGCCCCGCGCAGGAACTTGAGGGTTTTTTTAAAAATATTTTCGAGACCCTCTACCGCGCTTCTGGAATGGGTAACGGCGGGGGCGCGGGAAACTTGAGGGGTTTCGCGGATTTTTTTTAAAAATTTTTACTTGCCTTATAAAGTTAGCGCCAAGCCAACAAAATGGGGCGGCGACCGGCGGAACTTGCTACACTGCGAGGCTGACCAATTCACTTCAGGCCTCAACTATCTTGTAAGGCGAGCATGGAATCTTTACGACTCTGGGACATCAGCCCGACCATCTCGGCTGCGATCCCGGTCTGGCCCGGCGATACGCCCTTCGCGGCCAGCCCGACCTGGCAGATCCAGGACGGCTGTCCGGTCCGCGTCAGCCGCATGACGATGACGACCCACCTCGGCGCCCATACCGACGCCCCCAGCCACTACGACCCGGCCGGCAGCGCCATCGACGCGGTCGACCTGCGCCCTTACATCGGGCCCTGCCGCGTGATCCACTGCATCGGCGCCGGCGCCGTCGAGGCGGCCCACCTGGAAGGCAAGCTCGATGGCGTCCCGCCGCGCGTGCTGCTGCGTACCTACGCCAGCGCCCCGCAAACGGCCTGGGACCCGGCCTTCGCCGCCGTTACGCCGGCGGCGATCGCGCTGCTGGCCAGCCGCGGCGCGATCCTGGTCGGCACCGACACGCCCTCGCTCGACCCGCAGGATTCCAAGACCCTCGACGCCCACCATGCCGTGCGCGCGAACGGCATGGCCATCCTGGAAGGCATCGTGCTGGACGAGGTCCCCGAGGGCGACTACGAACTGCTCGCCCTGCCCCTGAAACTCGCCGGGATGGACGCCAGCCCGGTACGCGCCGTGCTACGTGAACTCGTGCGCGCGCAGCCACCGAAGGAAACCCCATGAGCACCACCATCAGCCGCGCCGATTGCGTGGCCCGCGACGAACGCGACCCGCTGCGCGCCCTGCGCGAGCGCTTCGACCTGCCCCAGGGCGTGATCTACCTGGACGGCAATTCGCTGGGCGCCCGCCCCAAGGCGGCGCTGGCGCGCGCCCAGGAAGTCGTCGGCCGCGAATGGGGCCAGGACCTGATCAAGAGCTGGAACACGGCCGGCTGGTTCGACCTGCCCAAGCGCCTGGGCGACCGCCTGGCCCCGCTGATCGGCGCGCAGGACGGCGAAGTCGTGGCCACCGACACCACCTCGCTCAACCTGTTCAAGGCGCTGGCCGCCGCGCTGCACCTGCAGGCGCAGGGGCCGGCCGCTTCCCGCCGCACCATCGTTACCGAACGCAGCAACTTCCCGACCGACATCTACATGGCCGAAGGCCTGGCCGGATGGCTGCGGCAGGGCTACCGCGTGCGCCTGGTCGATTCGGTGGAAGAGATCGCGGGCGCGGTCGATGCCGACTGCGCGGTGCTGATGCTCACCCACGTCAACTACCGCACCGGCTACCAGCACGACATGGCCGCCTTGACCCGCCACGCGCACGCTGCCGGCGCCCTGGCCGTCTGGGACCTGGCCCATTCGGCCGGCGCGGTGCCGGTCGACCTGCACGCGGCGCAGGCCGACTTCGCGGTCGGCTGCACCTATAAATACCTGAACGGCGGCCCCGGCGCGCCGGCCTTCATCTGGGTGCCGCGGCGCCACCAGGCCGCGTTCGCCCATCCGCTCACCGGCTGGTGGAGCCACGCCAGGCCGTTCGCGATGGCGCACGGTTTCGAGGCATGCGAAGGCATCGGCCGCGCGCTGTGCGGCACCCAGCCGGTGCTGTCGCTGGCGCTGGTCGAATGCGGCCTGGCCGTGTTCGAAGAAACCACGATGGCGGCGGTCCGCGAGAAATCGCTGCTTCTCACCGACCTGTTCATCGAACTGGTCGAATCGACCTGCGCGGGGCATCCGCTGGGCCTGGTGACGCCGCGCGAGCATGCCCGGCGCGGCAGCCAGGCCAGCTTCACCCATCCGCACGGCTATGCGGTGATGCAGGCCTTGATTCGCCGCGGCGTGATCGGCGACTACCGCGAACCGGCCATCATGCGCTTCGGCTTCACCCCGCTGTACACGGGCTTCGCCGACGTGTGGGACGCGGTGGCGATCCTGAAGGACATCCTCGACCGCCGCGACTACGACGTGGCGCTCGAGCGCAGTCTCGTTACCTGAGGAGAACACATGGGCGATACCCCCAAGACCGAGGCCGAGTGGCATGGCGCGAAGCTGGACTTCAAGGAATCCATGAGCTACGGCGACTACCTGGGCCTGGACCAGATCCTGTCGGCCCAGCACCCGCGCTCGCCGAACCACAACGAAATGCTGTTCATCGTCCAGCACCAGACCAGCGAGCTGTGGATCAAGCTGATGCTGCACGAACTGCAGGCGGTGCGCCGCCACATCAGGGAAAACAAGCTGCCGCCGGCCTTCAAGATGCTGGCGCGGGTGGCGCGCATCATGGACCAGCTGGTGCATGCCTGGGACGTGCTGGCGACCATGACGCCGCCCGAGTACACCGCGATCCGGCCCTACCTGGGCGCCTCGTCGGGCTTCCAGTCCTTCCAGTACCGCGAACTCGAATTCATCCTCGGGAACAAGAACCCGAACCTGCTCGCCGTGCACGAGAAGTCGCCCGCGGCCCATGCCATCCTGCAGCAGGAGCTGCAGGCGCCGTCGGTGTACGACGAAGCGGTGATGCTGCTGGCGCGCAGCGGTTTCGCGATCGCGCCCGTGCGCCTGGCCGGCGACTGGACCCGGCCCACGCAAGCGGACGACAGCGTCAAGGCGGCCTGGCTCGGGGTCTACCAGGATACCGAGCATCACTGGGCGCTGTACGAACTGGCCGAGAAACTGGTGGACCTGGAAACCGCCTTCCGCTTCTGGCGTTTCCGCCACGTGAGCACGGTCGAGCGCATCATCGGCTTCAAGACCGGCACCGGCGGCACCGCCGGCGTCAGCTACCTGCGCAAGATGCTCGACGTGGTGCTGTTCCCGGAACTGTTCGCGCTGCGCACCGCGCTGTGATTGTCGCCCGCCGGGCGGTACATGATCGCTTGTTTGCTTAATAATAAGAAAACATGCCGACTTCGCCGCCTGCCCTCGGGCAGCCGTTTTCCCTCTACCTCGACTTGACCCGGCTGCTGGCCGCGCTGCTGGTCGTGGCATCCCATTTCGAATTCTTCGGCGCCATCCCGAGGGGTGCGTGGGGTCCGTGGACCCACATGGGACGCGAAGCGGTGATCGTGTTCTTCGTGCTGTCCGGCTACGTGATCGCCGCCACCACCGACCGGCAGCGCCTGTCGGGGCGCGCGTACGCGGCGGCGCGCCTGTCGCGCGTGTATTCGGTCGCGCTGCCGGTCCTGCTGCTGGCGCTGGCCAGCGCCCTGGCGGTGCGCGCCTTCACCGACATCGCCCCGCCGCGCGCCTACATGCTCGACAAGGCCTACCTGTACCTGCTCTTGCACCTGCTGTTCCTGGGGCAGCACTGGACCCTGGCCGAAGTACCGTCCTACCTGGTGCCCTACTGGTCGCTCGGCTACGAGGCCTGGTATTACCTGCTGTTCGGACTGGCCTGCTACCTGCGCGGCGCGCGCCGCGCCGTGCTGGTGGCGCTGACGCTGGCCCTGATGGGCTACAAGCTGTGGCTGTTGCTGCCGGTATGGCTGGCCGGGGCGTGGCTGAGCCGCGGCGATCGGGGGCCCCGCCTGGGCCAGGGCGTGGCGCGCGGCGGCTGGCTGGCGACCCTGCTGCTGTTCGGCGCCTGGGTCGCGCTCGACCTCGAAGCGCCCCTGCGCGCCGCCGGCATCGCCTGCTGGCCCTTCCCGTCCCTGCCGCTGGGCAGTGCCGATCGCTTCCTGGGCGACTACCTGGTGGGCGCGATCGTGCTGGCCAATTTCGCCTGCGCGCGCGACGCCGGCTTCACGGCGCTGCTGCGCATCGCGCCGGCCGTGCGGCTGCTGGCCTCGTACACCTTCACGCTCTACCTGTCGCACGCGCTCGTGATCCGGCTGTGGCTGACGTTCTATCCGCACCAGCGCACGGCCGGCGCCGACCTGCTGGCGCTGGCCACCCTGATCGGCGCGACCACCTTCGCGCTGGGCGCCGTGACCGAACGCCGGCGCCACGTGGCGCGCGCCCTGTTCGCACGCTTGCTGGCCCCGCGCCGCCGGCCGGCCGATGCCGCGGCGCTGGCGCCGAGCGACCGCTCCGCTGCCTGAACGCGCGCCGCTTTCGACGTACAATCGGCCTTGATCTTTATTTAACGGCGGAGGCGAGATGAAGTGCGACGTACTGATCCTGGCAGGCCTGTGGAATTCCGGACCCGGGCACTGGCAAAGCCAATGGCAGGAGCGCTATCCGGCCTGGACCAAGGCCGGGCACCGCGACTGGAACTGCCCGGCACGCGACGAGTGGGTGGCCGAACTGGACGCCGCGATCGCCACTTGCCGCGGCGCGCCGATCCTGGTCGCGCACAGCCTCGGCTGCATGCTGGTGGCGCACTGGGCCGCCAGCCGTTCGCCGCTGAAAGTGGCCGGCGCCTTCCTGGTGGCGCCGAGCGACGTCGAGGCGCCCAGCTATCCGGTGCCGGCGGGCGGCTTCGCCCCGATCCCGCTCGCGCCCCTGCCCTTCCCGAGCCTGGTCCTGGCCAGCAGCGACGACCCTTACGTGTCGCCGGAGCGCGCCGCCGCCTTCGCCGGAGCCTGGGGCAGCCGGCTGGTGGACATCGGCGCGGCCGGCCACGTCAACGCGGACTCGGGGCACGGCCCCTGGCCCGAGGGCGAGCGCCTGCTGCGCGAATTCTGCGGCCAGATCGGGCATCCGGCGTGACGGTGCTGGAAACGGCGCCTGCGCCCCCGGACAATGCGGAACGACGAACCACGAACGGCATGAAGACCTACCACGGCAGCTGCCACTGCGGCAGCGTCCGATTCGAAGCGGACATCGACCTCGGGGCCGGCACCATCAAGTGCAACTGCAGCATCTGCAGCAAGATGCGCTTCTGGGCGGCGCAGGTGCCCTCGCCTTCGTTCCGGCTGCTGGCCGGCGCCGATGCGCTGCGCGAATACCGCTTTCACACCCGGCAGGATGCGCATTATTTTTGCGGGCAGTGCGGCATCAACACCTTCTCGACCGGCGCCTCGCCGGCGCTGGGGCCCTTCCATGCGGTCGTGCTGGCCAGCCTGGACGACCTGCCGGTGGAGGCGCTGCTGGCCGCGCCGGTGCGCTACCTCGACGGGCGCAACGACAACTGGGTGACGCCTCCGGCGGAAACCCGGCAGCTTTGACCGACACCGTAGGGTGGGCGGCTCCACCCTGAGATGCGATCATCCCGCAGCGCCGGCGCCGCCCACGCGTTCGACGCAGGCTTGCATCCCACGGACCTGCGAGCGTCGTGCAAGCGCCTGTTGAACGCGTGGGCGGCAACAAGGCCGCGGTCGACGCGCGCGTTGCGGTGGAGCCGCCCACCCTACGCAAAAAAAAACGGGGCGCGTGGCCCCGGTTCGATGTACGGCTGACGACCGGCGTGATTACTTCGCCGTCGCCAGCAGCATCTCGTTCAGGCGCTTGACGAAACTGGCCGGATCCTTCAGGCTGCCGCCCTCGGCCAGCATGGCCTGGTCGAACAGGATGTGCGACCAGTCGGCGAAGCGCTCGCCGCTCGCGTCTTCGTACTTCAGGCGCGTCACCAGCGGGTGGTTCGGGTTGATCTCGAGGATCGGCTTCGATTCCGGCGCGTCCTGGCCGGCCGCCTTCAGCATGCGCAGCAGGTTACCCGACAGCTCGTTCTCGTCGGCGACCAGGCAAGCCGGCGAATCGGTCAGGCGGAAGGTCACGCGCACGTCCTTGGCCTTGTCGCCCAGCGCACCCTTCATCTTCTCGACCAGTTCCTTGTAGCCGGACTCGAGCTCCGCGTGCTGCTGCTTCTCGGCCTCGTCCTCGAGCGCGCCCAGGTCCAGGCCGCCCTTGGCGACCGACACCAGTTCCTTGCCCTCGAACTCGCTCAGGAAGGACAGCATCCACTCGTCGACGCGGTCCGTCATCAAGAGGACTTCGACGCCCTTCTTGCGGAAGATCTCCAGGTGCGGGCTGTTCTTCGCGGCGCTGTAGTTGTCGGCGGTGACGTAATAAATCTTGTCCTGGCCTTCCTTCATGCGCCCGATGTAGTCGGCGAACGACACGTTCTGCTCGTCCGAGTCGCCGGTGGTCGAGGCAAAGCGCAGCAGCTTGGCGATGCGGTCCTTGTTGGTCGCGTCCTCGCCGATGCCTTCCTTCAGGACCTGGCCGAACTCCTTCCAGAAGGTGGCGTACTTGTCCTTGCCGGCCTGCTCTTCCGCATTCGCCATCTCTTCGAGCATGCCCAGCACGCGCTTGGTCGAGCCTTCGCGGATCACCTTCACGTCGCGCGACTCCTGCAGGATCTCGCGCGAGACGTTCAGCGGCAGGTCCGCGGAATCGATCACGCCCTTGATGAAGCGCAGGTAGGTCGGCATCAGCTGCTCGGCGTCGTCCATGATGAACACGCGCTTGACGTACAGCTTGATGCCGGCGCGCTTGTTGCGGTCCCACAGGTCGAACGGGGCATGCGCCGGCACGAACAGCAGCTGGGTGTACTCGCTGCGGCCTTCCACCCGGTTGTGGGTATGGGCCAGCGGGTCCTGGAAGTCGTGCGAGACATGCTTGTAGAACTCGTTGTACTGCTCCTCGGTAATGTCCGATTTGCTGCGCGCCCACAGCGCGCTGGCCTGGTTGACGGTTTCGACCTCGTCCTTCAGGACCGTTTCCTTCTTTTCCTCGTCCCACTCTTCCTTGCGCATCACGATCGGCAGCGAGATGTGGTCCGAGTACTTGCGGATGATCGACTTCAGCTTCCAGCTGGAGAGCAGCTCTTCCTCGCCGGCGCGCAGGTGCAGGATCACCTCGGTGCCGCGCCCCGGCTTCTCGATCTGCTCGATGCTGTAGTCGCCTTCGCCGGTCGACTCCCAGCGCACGCCTTCGGAAGCGAAGGCGCCGGCGCGGCGGGTGTTCACGATGACGCGGTCGGCCACGATGAAGGCCGAGTAGAAGCCGACGCCGAACTGGCCGATCAGGGCGGCATCCTGCTGCTGGTCGCCCGACAGCTTGCTGAAGAATTCCTTGGTGCCCGACTTGGCGATGGTGCCCAGGTGCGAGATGACCTCGTCGCGGCTCATGCCGATGCCGTTGTCGGCAATCGTGATGGTGCGCGCATCCTTGTCGAAGCTGACCTGGATCTTCAGTTCATGGTCGTTGCCGTACAAGGCGTCGTTGTTGATCGCCTCGAAGCGCAGCTTGTCGGCCGCGTCGGACGCGTTCGAGATCAGTTCGCGCAGGAAGATCTCCTTGTTCGAGTACAAGGAGTGGATCATGAGCTGCAACAGCTGTTTTACTTCTGCCTGGAAGCCAAGGGTTTCTTTTTCGGCGACTGCCATATTATTTCCTCATGGGTGGTTCTGGTTGTAGACTGATGCGATATTGGGATGGCAAGGCAGTATTCAAGGGGTCTTTTCATCAGGAAATTTTCTTTCATTCGGGGCGTCAAAATGAAATATTGTTTCACTCACAAGCCGGGAGCCATCGCCACGATGCGCTGGCGCTCGCTTGCCTCGTACCTTGCATTGGCTTGCGCGACCCTGGGCGCCGTGCCGGCGCTCAGCGCCGCCGAACCCGCGCCGGGCGTGGTGCAGGCCAGCGAGGTAGCGCCGGGCATCGCGGTGGCCGGACAACTGCGCGAAGCCGACCTGCCCCTGCTGAAGGCGCAAGGCTACACGCGCATCATCAGCCTGCGTCCCGACGGCGAAGGCCCCGGCCAGCCCTCCTCCGCCGCCATGGCGTCGGCGGCGCAGGCGCAGGACTTGCGGTTTTCGTATATCCCGGTGCGGCCCGGCAAGATTCCGGACGAGGCCGTCGAGGCGCTGCGCACCGCGCTGGCCGGCGGTTCGCAACGCGTGCTGATTTATTGCCGCAGCGGCAGCCGCGCCGCGCGCACCTGGGGACTGGCCGAAGCCTCGCGTCCGGGCGGACGGGACGCGACCACGATCCTGGCGGCGATCCGGGCGGCAGGCCAGTCGGCCGACGACCTGGGCGAGGCGCTGAGCCGGCGGATCGCGGGCCGCGGCGACGGCATCGCGCAGTAGTCGCCGGCGGCATGCAAACGAGAACGGTGGGCAGCGCGACTGCCAAGTCGTACAATACCGCTTTCATCCACTGCAACCTGGAAACAGCATGTCCGTCTACGACAAACTCAACGAACTGAACATCACCCTGGCCGCGCCGGCCACCCCGGCCGCCGCCTACGTCATGTACGTACAGACCGGCAACCTCGTGTTCCTCTCGGGCCACATCGCGAAGAACGCCGACGGCTCGCCGAACGCCGGCATCCTGGGCCGCGACAAGACCACCGCGGACGGCCAGGCGGCCGCGCGCTCGGTCGCCATCGACCTGATCGGCACCCTGCAGGAAGCCGTCGGCGGCGACCTGAACCGCGTCAAGCGCATCGTCAAGGTGATGAGCCTGGTCGCGTCGACCCCGGAATACAACGAGCAGCACCTGGTCACCAACGGCTGCTCGGAGCTGATCGGCGAGATCTTCGGCGACGCCGGCAAGCACGCCCGTTCGGCCTTCGGCGTGGCCGCGCTGCCGCGCGGCACCTGCGTCGAAATCGAGATGATCGTCGAAGTGGCCTGATCGCCAGAAAACCAGAGAACCAGCGCGTCCGGCATGGCCCCCCCTCGGGGCGGGTCGGGCGCGAGCGGGCTGGGCCTATCCGGCCCGGCCTTTCCAGGCCGCCTACCCGGCGTGCTTTATAATGGCCCGGCACCAAGCGTGCGGTCCCTTCCTGTGAGCCCAGTATGAAAATCGACAATCCAAACCCCATCCAGTGGCAGTTTTCGGAGCGCGCGCAGCAGCTGCAAAGCTCGTTCATCCGCGAGATCCTGAAGATCACCCAGCGTCCGGAGATCATCTCCTTCGCCGGTGGACTGCCGTCGCCGGCCACCTTCCCGGTCGAACGCATGAAAGAAGCGTACGACAAGGTCCTGAGCGAGACCGGCAAGGTCGCGCTGCAATACGGCCCGACCGACGGTTACGGCCCGCTGCGGGAATGGATCGCCAATTCGCTCTCCACCGAAGGCAGCCGCATCCTGCCTGAACAGATCCTGATGACCTCGGGCTCGCAGCAGGCGCTCGACCTGCTGGGCAAGGTCCTGATCGACGAAGGCAGCCGGGTGCTGGTCGAAACCCCGAGCTACCTCGGCGCCCTGCAGGCCTTCTCGGTCTACCGCCCCGAATTCAAGTCGGTCGACACCGACGAACACGGCCTGGTCCCAGGCTCGATCGAAGGCGTGGCGCAAGGCGCGCGCCTGCTGTACGCGCTGCCGAACTTCCAGAACCCGACCGGCCGTTCGCTGTCGCTGGAACGCCGCCAGGAACTGGTGGAGACCTGCGCCCGCCTCCAGCTGCCGCTGATCGAGGACGACCCGTACGGCACCCTGTCTTACCGCGGCGAGCCGATGCCGAAGATGGTCGCGATGAACCCGGACGGCGTGATCTACATGGGTTCCTTCTCGAAGGTGCTGACCCCGGGCATCCGCCTCGGCTACGTCTGCGCGCCGCTGCCGCTGGTGCGCCGCCTCGAGCTGGCCAAGCAGGCGGCCGACCTGCACACCGCCCAGCTGACCCAGATGGTGGTGCATGAAGTGGTCAAGGACGGCTTCCTCGACCAGCACATCCCGACCATCCGCAAGCTGTACGGCGACCAGTGCCAGGTGATGCTGGATGCGATGGCCGAGCACTTCCCTAGCAGCGTCACCTGGACCAGGCCGGAAGGCGGCATGTTCATCTGGGTTACCCTGCCGCAAAGCATCGACGCGATGAAACTGCTCGACCAGTCGCTGGCCGCGCGCGTGGCCTTCGTGCCGGGTGCGCCGTTCTACGCCAACGAAGCGCCCACCAACACCCTGCGCCTGTCCTTCGTGACCGTGCCTCCGGAACGCATCCGCGAAGGCATCGCCATCCTTGGCAAGCTGATCAAGGACATGCTGTAACTGTCATACAGCGGAGCCGGAAACCGCCAGTCACGGCTGGCGGACTACCACGAAGGTGGCTGCGCTACAACACCGCTACAATTTTCATGGCAGTTTGTGTTTATATGGCAACGATTGTTGCCGCAAACGACGGTGATCGGGGTATGATTTCCGGTAGATAAAATTCCGGTTTACCCCTGCAACCGTATGAACCATTGTGCTTTCGCGCCTGCGGCGCCCGTACGCCAGGCCGCGATCCTGATCGTCGACGACTCGCCCGCCAGTCTCGGCCTGTTGCAGGACATCTTGCGGGGCCAGGGATACCGGACCTTCGTCGCCGCCTCCGGCGAACGTGCGCTCGACCTCGCGCAGCGCGTCCAGCCCGACCTGATCCTGCTCGATGTCATGCTGCCGGGCCTGGACGGCCTGGAGACCTGCCGCCGCCTGAAGACCAATGCCAGCACCGCCGAGATCCCGGTCATTTTCGTGAGCGCCTGCTCCGATACCGAGGACATCGTCGCCGGCTTCGACCAGGGCGCCGCCGACTACATCGCCAAGCCGCTGCGCCTGCCGGAAGTCGTCGCGCGGGTACGCGCCCAGCTCAATTTCCGTTCGGCCAACCAATCGCACACCCAGCAGGCCAAGCGCTTGCGCATGATCGTCGAAGGCATGGACGAAGGCCTGATGCTGCTCGGCCAGGACGGCCGCATCCAGTATGCCAACCCGGCCAGCGAGCGCTGCCTGGGCTATAGCGAAACCGAGCTGGCGGGGCGGCCGCTGGCGGCCCTGCTGGCCGAGCCGGCCGCGAACGACTACCTGGCCTATTTCGACCGGCGCGACGCCCAGCCGGACGATACCGTCCTCGAACGCTGCCGCGGCACCCGCGAGGTGCTGCTGCACCAGCGCGACGGCAGCCTGCGCGCCATGGACCTGAGCCTGTCGCCGATGGCCTCCGGCGAACAGCTCTACGTCGCCCTGCTGCACGACATCACGCACCACAAGCAGTCCGAGACCGCGCTGCAGCGCGCGGCCCTGGCCGACCCGCTCACCGGGATCGCCAACCGCCGCCAGTTCGACGCCTGCCTCGAGCGCGAATGGCAGCGTGCGATGCGCACCGCCCGTCCGCTGTCGCTGCTGGTGCTGGACGTCGACCACTTCAAGCTGTACAACGACCTGCTCGGCCATGCCGCCGGCGACCAGTGCCTGCAGGCGGTGGCCAGCACCCTGCAGGCGCATGCCCTGCGCGCCACCGACCTGGCGGCGCGCTACGGCGGCGAGGAATTCGTGCTGCTGCTGCCCGACACCCCGCACGCCGGCGCGGCCAAGCTGGCCGAATCGATCCGCGCCGACGTCGAGCGCCTGCGGGTGCCCAACCCGCGTTCGAGCACCTCCGACTTCGTCACCGTCAGCATCGGCGCGGCCACCTTCGTGCCGACCCAGTTCGACGACATCCGCTCGCTGTTCCTGACCGCCGACCGCGCCATGTACGAGGCCAAGGCGGCCGGGCGCAACCGGGTGCTGTCGGTCGAAGGCGGCTACGCCTGGGAAGCCATGCACCGCGCGCTGGCGCGCTGAGGCGTCGGCGGGCCGGGATCACACGCTGCGAGGATATCCCGTGATGCGCGCGATATCGCGGTACATCGGCTGCAGCCGGCGGTACATGTTCAGATAGACCTCGCGGTACAGCCGGTCGTAGACCGCTTGGTTGGCCGCCACCGGTTCGAACACCCTGCCCGGCCGCGTCATGGCCCGGACCGCCGCGTCGAAGTCCGGATGCAGCCGCAGGCCCACGGCGGCGTCGATCGCCGCGCCCAGCCCGGAGGTCTCGTATACGTGCGGGCGCGCGGTCGGCAGGCCGAAGATGTCGGCGGTGAGCTGCATCGCCGCGTCGCTCTGCGAGCCGCCGCCCGAGACCCGCAATTCCGTGATCCGGGTCCCGCTGCGCCGCTCGATGCGCTCCTTGCCCTCGCGCAGCGCGTAGGCCAGCCCTTCCAGGATGGCGCGGTACACGTGGGCGCGCGTGTGCACGTCGCCGAAGCCGATGATGGCCCCCTTGGCCTCGCGTCCCGGCACCCGGATGCCGGGCGTCCAGTAAGGCTGCAGCATCAGGCCCATCGAGCCGGGCGGCACGGTACTGGCCAGTTCGTCGAACAGGCGCTCCGGCGCCACGTCTTCCAGCAGCGCGCGCGACTGCTCGTGGTGGCCGAACTGCTCCTTGAACCAGTTGACCATCCAGTAGCCGCGAAACACCTGCACTTCCAGGCTGTAGACGCTCGGGATCGCGGCCGGATAGGGCGGCACGAAGCGCGTCACCTCGGCGTAGCGGGCGGTGCTGGCGTTGATGGTGGCCGTGGTGCCGTAGCTCAGGCAACCGACATGCGGGGCCGTGCAGCCGGCCCCGAGCACCTCGCAGGCCTTGTCGGCCGCCGCCGCCAGCAGCGGCAGGCCTTGCGGAATGCCGGTGTCGCGCGCCGCCGCGGCGCCGATCTCGCCCAGTCGCGTGCCCGGCTCCTGCAGCTCGGGCAGCATGCGCGGCTCCACCGCCAGCGCCTGCCACTTCCAGTCGCGCCGTCCGGCCCACTTGCGGCGGCGGTAATCGAACGGCAGGTAGGCCACCTGCGCGCCGGAAGAATCGGCGAAGCGCCCGCACAGGCGCCAGTTCAGGTAACCCGACAGCAGCAGCAACTTGTGGGTCGCCTCCCATACGGCGGGCTGGTGCGCGCGGATCCAGTTGATCTCGGCTTCGCCGCGCAAGTAATCGATGGTCTTGTCGACCCGCGCCAGCTTGAAGGCGGCGCGCCACAACGGACCGATCGGCGGCACGGCCTCGGTGCGGCGCTGGTCGAGCCAGGTGATGGCCGGGCGCAGCGCCCTGCCTTCGCGGTCGACATTGATGACGGTGCCGCGCTGGGTCGTCACCGCCACCCCGGCGATGCGGGCGCGGTCGGCGCCGGGCTGGGTCCAGAGCTTCTGGCAGGCCTGGCACAGCGCCTGCCAGAAGCCTTCCGGGTCGTGCTCGGCCCAGCCGGGGTGCTCGCTCCGGTAGTCCAGCAGCGGCACCTGCGACCGGGCGACGATCTCCCCGTTCAGGTCGAACAACAGGGCGCGTACGCTCTGGGTACCGTTGTCGATGGCGAGGATCAGCGGGTCACGCATGGCGGTGCTCCTGAACCTGCGCTGCGCGGCCCGGCAGCCCGTAGTGGGCCTGCCACAGGGCGAGGTAGGCCGCCTGCTCGGTGTCCCAGCGCGCGTCGGTCCAGCCGAGCTCCGGCTGGCAGATGGCGCGGATGCGCGGCAACAGCGCGCGGGCGCCGCCGCGCAGCTGGATGCCGAGCCGGGTACGGCGCAGCAGCAGGTCTTCCAGCCGGTGCACCCGCTCGCTGCGCGCCGCCCAGCGCAGTTCGGCCCAGGGCGTGAGCGTGCCCGGGATCGCGTCCAGCTCGCCGCCCTGCGCGGCATCGACCAGGGCCTGGGCATGGCGCCCGTGGCGGCCCGCCAGGCGCTGCAGGACCGCATGCGGCACGCCGCGCGGGCCGGCCGGGACGGCCTGCGGCGCGAACACCGGCCGCGGCGCCAGCTCGGCGCGCCAGCCGGGCAGCTGGCGCGCGACGTGGCGCAGGGTGTCGAGGGCGATGGCACGGAAGGTGGTCAGCTTGCCGCCGCTGACCGCGACCAGGCCGGGCTCGTCCCAAACCAGGTGCGCGCGGGTCTCCTTCGAGGGCGCGCCGCGGGCGCCGCTGTCCAGCACCGGGCGCACGCCGGCATAGGTGGCCAGCACGTCCCCATCCACCAGGCCCAGCTGCGGAAACTGCGCGCGCAGCGCCACCATCAGGTAGTCGAACTCGGCCCGCGTGATGCTCGCCTCCAGCGCCAGGCCGTCGCCGTGGTCGACATCGGTGGTGCCCACCAGGGTCACGCCCTCCCAGGGAAAGGCGAACACCGGCCGGCCGTCGACCGGGTGCATCAGGCTGACCGCCTGCGCCAGCGGCAGGCGCCAGGCCGGCAGCACCAGGTGGCTGCCGCGCAGCGGACGCAGGCGCGGCGCCCCGGCCTGCCCCGCGATGCCGCAGGCCCAGGCGCCGGTGGCATTGACCACGACCCGGGCCGCGACTTCGCTGGCGGCCCCGCTGCGGGCGTCGCGCAGCAGCGCGCCGCTCACCCTGCCGCCCTCGCGCCGCAAGCTCTCCACCGCCACATAGTTGCGCGCCTCGGCGCCATGGCTGCGCGCTTCGTCCAGCACCCGCAGCACCAGGCGCGCGTCGTCGGTCTTGGCGTCGGTATAGTGGATGCCGCCCGCCAGGCCGTCGTGCCGGACGTTCGGCGCCAGCATCTGGAAGCGCGCGGCATCGAGCCAGTGCGGCTCCCGGCGCCCGGCCAGCAGGTCGTAGAGCGCCAGGCCGGCCAGGAAGGCGCAGCGCCTGCGCGCGCCGGCGCCATAGTCGGCGAAGGCAAAGCCTTGCGGCTCGACCAGGCCGGGCGCATCGCGCAGCAGCGCCTCGCGCTCGCGCACCGATTCGCGGGTCAGGCGCAGCCGGCCCTCGGCCAGGTAGCGCAGTCCGCCGTGCACCAGCTTCGACGAGCGGCTCGAGGTGCCCCAGGCGAAGTCGCGCTGCTCGACCAGCAGCGCCGTCAAGCCGCGCCGCGCCGCCTCCAGCACGACGCCGGCGCCGGTGATGCCGCCGCCGATCACCAGCAGGTCCGCCTCGTCGCGCTTCATGGCGCCACCAGCTTGCCCGGGTTCATGCGCCCGTCGGGGTCGACATGCCGGAAGATCGCAGCCATCGCGCCCAGGCCCAGCGGCCCCTTCTCGGCGGCCAGCCAGGGCGCATGGTCGGTGCCGACCCCGTGCTGGTGGCTGATGGTGCCCCCGCACGCCACGATCGCCCCGGACACGCGCTGTTTCAGGCGCCGCCAGCGCGCCAGGTCGGTCTCGAAGTCGCCGGCCAGGCGGAACACGAAGGTCGAATACACGCTCGCGCCTTGCGGATAGACGTGCGACAGGTGGGTATAGGCATGCACCCGCTCGCCGCAGTCCCGCAGCGCATCGGCGGCGGCCCGTTCGATGTGCTCCACCGCCTGCGTGACGCGCGGCCAGTCGAGCGCCGTCTCGACGGTGTCGATCGCATACCCCTGCGCCCAGGCGGCATTGCGCAGGTAGACGCTGCGGAAGCGGTTGCGGCGCCAGCGTTCGCCCAGGCTGCGGCCCACATGCACGCCGCCATGGCCGCGCGCCAGCGCAAGCGCCGCGCGCAGGGCCGGCAGCGCCTGCGCGCGGGCGCCGCTCACGCCGATCATCAGCATGCACTTGCCGTCCTTGCAGCCGCGCAGGGACAGCCAGCCCTCCAGCAGGCGCACCCCTCGCGCATGACCGGCCAGGGTCAGCATGGTCGTCGTCTCGACCGCATTCGACAGGCGCAGCATCGACAGCGGCAGGCGTGCCTGCGCCAGCGCGCGCACCGCCGCCACGGCGCGCTCCCAGTCCGGGAAGAACACCGCGTGGAAGGCCTCATGCTGCGGCAGGCGGCTGATGCGCACCGTGGCGTGGGTCAGGATGCCGAGCCGGCCTTCGGAACCGAGCACCATCTCGCGCAGGTCGATCCCGGCACTGGATGCGGGAAAGGTGGGGATATCGAGGCTGCCCGCCGGCGTCTCGACCCGGCCGCCCGCGAACAGCGCTTCGATACGCCCGTAGCGCAGCGATTGCTGGCCGGAGGAGCGCGTCGCCACCCAGCCGCCCAGGGTCGAGTATTCGAAGGATTGCGGGAAGTGCCCGAGGGTGTACCCGTGCGCGCGCAGCTGGGCCTCCAGGTCGGGGCCCGCCACGCCCGCGCAGAAGGTCGCCAGCAGGGCTTCGCGGTCGAGCGAGACCATGGCGCGCATGCGCCCCATGTCGATGCTGAGCGCCGGGCGCGCGGCATCGATGACGCCGAGATGGCCGGCCACGCTGGTGCCGCCGCCGTAGGGAATCACGACGGCGTCGTTGGCGGCCGCATAGGCCAGCAGTTCCCGCACCTCCTGCGCGCACTCGGGGTAGGCGACGCCGTCCGGCGCCGCGTCGATGCGGCCGTAGCGCAGGCGCAGCCAGTCGGGCAGGCTCTGTCCGAGCGCATGCAGGACCCGCGCCTGCGGACCGGCATCGACCAGCGGGTGCGGCGCCAGGCGGCTCGGGGCCAGCCGGGCACAGGCCGCATCGAAGCGCGCATCGGCCGGCGCGCTGCCCTGTCCCAGCCGTTCGCGAAGGAAGGCGCCCGCCTGCGCCCCCAGTTCGGTCTCGATCGATGCGTCTCCCCAGCCGTTCCATCGCCGCATGCTTTGTCCTTGTTATGTACAGCAATTGCCAATTAAGCCAGAATAGGGGCGTCTACTGCTACCGTCTTGCGCTTTCATGCCACAGCCTTGTTCGATTGCGTCACCCGGCACGGATCGCGGCCGGGTGACCGGCGCCTACCTGCAGCCGCTGCTCGACGCCGCTGCCGCGCACGGCATCGATGCCGGACGCCTGGCGCAGGCGGCGGGCCTGGGCCCTGCCCTGCCGGGCGCGGAGTCGCTGGCGGCGCGCGACTACCTGGCCTTGCTCGATGCCGGCGCGCGCCTGGGCGAGGACCCGCACTTCGGCCTGCACGTCGGCGAGCGGGTCCGGCCCGGCACCTTCTCGGTCTACGGCCTGGTGCTGATGGCCTGCCGCGACTTCGGCCAGGCCCTGGAGCAGACGCAGCGCTACGAGCAGCTTGCCCATGACCTCGGCCGCTCGCACCTGGCGCTGGACGGGGCGGACGCGCTGTACGGCTGGACCAGCCACTATCCGGCCGCCTCGCGCCACCTGGTGGAAAGCGTGTTCGCCGGCATCCGCGTATTCGGCAGCTGGCTGGCCGGCCGGCCGCTCGTCCCGCGTGAGATCGCCTTTACCCACCGTAGCGATGCGGCGGCGGGCGAGTACCTGCGCGTGCTCGGTGTGCAGCCGCGGTTCGGCGCGCCCGCCAACCTGGCCCGCTTCGACGCCGCCCTGCTGGCGGCGCCCGTGCCGAACGCCGATCCGAGCCTGTACCCGGTGCTGCGCGGGCACGCGGAGCGCCTGCTGAACGAGCGCTGCGCGGCCGGCGCCGGCCTGGCGGCGCAGGTGCGCGCGGCCGTGATCCGCGCCTTGCCCCATGGCGGGGCGCGCTTGCCGGCCGTGGCCGCGCTGCTCGGCCTGTCGCCGCGCACCCTGCAGCGCAAGCTGGCCGATGCCGGCTGCAGCTTCCAGGAAGTGCTCGACGGCGCCCGCTACGCCCTGGCCCGGGACTACCTGCGCCAGCGCGAGCTGAGCCTGGTGGATATCGCCTTCCTGCTGGGCTACCAGGAGCAGAGCGCCTTCAGCCACGCGTTCCGCGAGTGGTCGGGCGTGAATCCGGGCGCCTGGCGCGACACGGCTTCGTGCGACACCCGGCCGGAAGGCCTGCTGTAAAATGGGCCTGGACCGGCGACGTCGGTCTTCACACGCACGATGCAAGGAATACGAATGGCAAAGAAAGAAGAACTCGACGAAGAAACCCTGGCCTTCATCCAGTGGTGTATCGAGGTCGAAGGTTTCCTGGTCGCCGGCGGCGCGACCGTCAAGCAGGCACAGGACCACATCGAAGAACAGGTCGAATGGTTCATGGACCAGTTCTACGATGGACTGACGCCAGAAGAAGCCGCCAAGGAAGCGCTGGCCTGAGCGCGCCGGCCGCTCAGGCGGCCGGCGCGGGCTTGATGGCCGCGAGCTGGTCGGGCGCGAGCATGACGGTCTGGGCCGGGAAGCCAAAGGCGAAGCCCGCCTCGTCCAGGCGGCGGATGATCGACAGCAGCAGCGCCTCGCGCACCAGCACGCTGGCATCGAAGTCGGTCACGTTGATGTAGGCGAACACTTCGATGTCGTAGGAGCGTGGTCCGATCGCCAGCATGTTGGCGCGCGCGCCCGCCGCGATCTTTTCATGCCCGTGCAGCACCTCCCTGATGACGCCGATGGCTTCTTCGATCCGACCGGCCGGCGTGCGGTAATCCAGCGCGATGACCGGCCGGAACAGGAAGCTGTCGCGCGCCGCGAAGTTCTCGATCTGGCGCGCGGAAAAATCGCCGTTCGGGATGGTGACCAGGGTGCGGTCCAGGGTCCGGATGCGGCTCGAGCGGATGCCGATGTCTTCCACGGTGCCGATCACGTCCCCGACCTTGATGAAGTCGCCCACCTGGGCCGGGCGGTCGGCGATCACGGTGACGCTGCCGACCAGGTTCTCCACCGTTTTCTGGGCGCCCAGCGCCAGCGCGATACCGCCGATGCCCAGCGCCGCGATGCCGGTGGTGACGTCGATGCCGAAGGTGTCCAGCAGGCCGATCCCGAAGAACAGCAGCAGCAATACCTTGGCGGTGCGGCGCAGCAGGGTGATGACGGATACCACCTGGCGCCGCCCGCGTCGCTGCATGCGCGTGATGGCTAGCCGGGCCAGGGCATCGACCAGGCGCAGGCCGAACCAGACGAAGGCGATCAGCGACAGGATGCCGGTGTAGCGCAGCAAAGTCTGGCGCGCCACGATCGCGACCGGCAGCTGTTCGGCCCATTCGAAGAAGACGAACACGGCAATCAAGAGGCTGAGCGGCGGCAGCGCGGCCTCGAAGAAACGGTATAGTCCGTTGCCGGCGGGATCGGCCACCAGGCGGCGCATGATGGCGACCAGGATGGTGGACACGGCCCACAGGCTGCCGAAGATCATCACGCCGAGACCGACCAGCATGCCCCAGTCCTTCAGCGGGGCGCCGGCCACCAGCAGCTCGCTGCGTTGCGCGCCGGGCGCGCTGGCCGTCCTGCCGGCCGCGGACGAGATGCTGTCCACCGTGTCGCGCGAAATGCGCCAGATCTGCAATCCGTCCTCTTCGCCCCGGCTCAGCAGGATGGGAATCTTCTTGTCCTTGATCCTCACTTCACCGACCCGCTCGCGGTCCAGCGGCAGTTCGTCGCTGATCGAACCGGTCCCGTCGTTGGACAGGATGGCATACGGTTGCAGCGAGCCGCCGCTGTCGAGCAGCGCCTGGAATTCGCGCGCCTTGGCAGTGGCGGCGGCGCGCTTGCGAGGACTGTCCGCGGGAAGGTCGAAATATTGGGCGGCGCGGTCGTAGTCGTGCTCGGCCAGTGCCTTGATCAGCCCGGAAATCGTCGAGCGCGGCGTTTCGCGGCCGAGCAGGTCGGCCTGGGCGGCCGCGGCCGGGGCTGCGGTGTCGGGCGCGGTCGCCAGGACCGGGGAGGCCATCGCCATCGACGCAAGCAAAATCCAGGCAAGCAACAGGGAGCGCAGGAAGCTTGGGAAAGTAAAACGCATTCTCAAAAACAACTCCTTCAGTAGGGCATGTGTGGCATGGGTAGCCTGTGGGGCCGCGGCGGCAAACCGCGCCACCGCGCGAACCCGAAGTCTAGCATCCGGGCGGCCCCGGCCCGGTCCGGCAGCCCCGCCATCGCATCCCCGGGCAAGGGCTATAATTGTCGGACACCCAATGCGACGACACCGGTTACCGACGTGAATCCCCATCTCGACCAACTCCATCCCTACCCCTTCGAACAGTTGCGCCAGTTGTTCAGCGGCGTCGCCCCGAACACCGGCTACAGCCCGATCAGCCTGGGCATCGGCGAGCCGAAGCATCCCACGCCCGCCTTCATCGAAAAAGCCCTGATGCATGCGATGACGGGCCTGGCGTCCTACCCGAGCACCCACGGCGGCGAGCCGCTGCGCGCGGCGATCGCGGGCTGGCTGGAGCACCGCTACGGCATCCCGGCGGTCGACCCGGCCACGATGGTGCTGCCGGTGAACGGTTCGCGCGAGGCCTTGTTCGCCTTTGCCCAGTGCATCGTCGACGCCAGGGGAGGCGACGCGCTGGTGATGAGCCCCAACCCGTTCTACCAGATCTACGAAGGCGCGGCCTACCTGAGCGGCGCCACGCCCTATTACGTCAACTCGGAACCGGGGCGCAACTTCGCGCCCGACTTCGACAGCGTGCCCGATGCGGTCTGGCCGCGGGTCCAGCTGCTCTACGTCTGCTCGCCGGGCAACCCGACCGGGGCCGTGCTCACGCTCGAGGACTGGCGCCGGCTGTTCGCGCTGTCCGACCGCCACGGCTTCGCGATCGCCGCGGACGAGTGCTACTCCGAGATCTACTTCGGAGCCACGCCGCCGCTCGGTGCGCTGGAAGCGGCGCACCAGCTGGGCCGGAGCAGCGGCGCGCGTCCGTACACCAACCTGGTGGTGTTCTCGAGCCTGTCGAAGCGTTCCAACGTGCCGGGCATGCGCTCGGGCTTCGTGGCCGGCGACCCGCAGCTGCTGAAGAAATTCCTGCTGTACCGCACCTACTGCGGCGGCGCGATGTCGCCGCCGGTGCAGGCGGCGTCGGTCGCGGCCTGGAACGACGAGCAGCATGTGCAGGAAAACCGCGCGCTGTACCGCGAGAAGTTCAGGCTGATCACGCCGCTCCTGAAAGAAGTGATGGACGTCGAACTGCCGGATGCCGGCTTCTACCTGTGGGCCGACGTGCGCCGCACCGGCCTGTCGGACCTGGCATTCGCACGCCGTCTGTACGCCGAATATAATGTGACAGTTTTGCCGGGAAGTTATCTTGCACGCGAAGCGCACGGCCTCAACCCGGGCCGCGACCGCATCCGCATGGCGCTGGTTGCCAGCGTCGACGAAGGACTCGAAGCCGCCAACCGCATCGTCGAGTTCTGCAAGAAGCTGTAACAGCCAATCACCGGCAGCACCACCGGAAGCCAACCCCATTCAATCAACGAATCGCACCATGACCCAACAACTCCAGAACATCATCGACACCGCGTGGGAGCAGCGCGCGGACATCAGCCCGTCCAGCGCCAGCGCCGAAGTACGCGACGCGGTCGCCCACGTGCTCGCCGGCCTCGACAACGGCAGCCTGCGCGTGGCGGAGAAAAGCAGCGGCGACTGGGTGGTCAACCAGTGGATCAAGAAGGCCGTCCTGCTGTCCTTCCGCCTCGAGAACAACGTGCCGGTCGCCGGTGGCGGCGGCATGCAGTTCTACGACAAGGTCCCGACCAAGTTCGCCGACTATACGCCCGAGGACTTCGCCAGGGGCGGTTTCCGCGTGGTGCCGCCGGCGGTCGCGCGGCGCGGCAGCTTCATCGGCAAGAACGTGGTCCTGATGCCCTCCTACGTCAACATCGGCGCCTACGTCGACGAAGGCGCGATGGTCGACACCTGGGCCACGGTCGGCTCCTGCGCCCAGATCGGCAAGAACGTGCACCTGTCGGGCGGCGTCGGCATCGGCGGCGTGCTCGAGCCGATGCAGGCCAACCCGACCATCATCGAAGACAACTGCTTCATTGGCGCCCGCTCGGAAATCGTCGAAGGCGTGATCGTCGAAGAAAACTCGGTGATCTCGATGGGCGTGTACATCGGCCAGTCGACCAAGATCTACAACCGCGAAACCGGCGAAGTCAGCTACGGCCGCATTCCTTCGGGTTCGGTCGTGGTGTCGGGCAGCCTGCCATCAAGCGACGGCAAGTACAGCCTGTATTGCGCCGTGATCGTCAAGCGCGTGGACGCCAAGACCCGCGCCAAGACCGGCATCAACGAACTGCTGCGCGGCGACTGATCGCCCCTCCGGCATGGCGCTTCGGGCGCCATGCCAGCCCCTTCCACCGTTCGCCTGCGCCGGCTCCGCGTGCGCAGGCCTGTCCCGCCCTTGTCCTAGACAATATCCCGAAAGCAAGCTTATTTCCATTGCTATGTTTCCATACGGTAATGTATATTCTGTTTTGTCCTAGACAAACATCCGACAAACGAAACTACCTGAAGGGCAACATGAGTACCTTGAACGTCATCGCATTCGGAAAAGACGACATCGACAACAAGCTGACGAACATGTCGGCCAAGCAGATCGACGACCTGGCCTTTGGCGCCATCCAGCTCGACGCCGACGGCAAAATCTTGCGTTACAACGAAGCCGAAGCCCAGATCACCGGGCGCCAGGCCAGCGCAGTTATCGGAAAAAATTTCTTCCACGATGTCGCGCCGTGCACCAACACGCCGCGCTTCAAGGGCATCTTCGACGCCGGTGTGCGCACCAGCACCCTGAACACGATGTTCGAATACGTGTTCGACTACAAGATGAATCCGACCAAGGTCAAGATCCACATGAAGAAGGCCATCAGCGACGGCAGCTACTGGATCTTCGTCAAGCGCGTATAAGATGCACATGACCGACCTGCGCCTGGCGCCCTGGTGGACGCAACGTCCCGCGCTGCTGCGCTTCGTCGCCGACCTGCTGGCCGGCGAACTGGGCGCGCTGCGCCACGATCCCGGCATTCGTCCCGGCGCATGGTCGGAAGCCCTGTCCCTGCAGCACGATCTCGGGCTTGACTCGCTCGAGTTCCTGCACGTCGCCGGCAGCCTGGCGGCGGCGCTGCAGATGCACCACAGCGGCATCGAAGACTACCTGCTGGCGCGCCGCAGCCTGGGCGACTGGGTCGACCTTGCCGGCGCCGCCCTCGCACACCACGACGCCGAGATCCAGTTCAGCAGCTCGGGCAGCAGCGGCCAGCCGAAACGCTGCCTGCATGCCTTGCCCAGGCTGGAGCAGGAAGCGCAGGCGCTGGCGGCGCTGTTCCCGGGACGGCGCCGGCTGCTGGTGGCCGTTCCCAGCCACCACATCTACGGCTTCCTGTTTTCCCAGCTGCTGCCGCGCCATCTCGGCCTGGCGCCGGAGCAGGTGGTCTGCATCCGCGCCCGCCTGCCGTCGCAGCTGGCCCGGCACGCCGCGCCGGGCGACCTGGTGATCGGCCACCCGCTGTTCTGGGAGGCGGCAAGCGCCGCGGGCCAGGCCTTCGCGCCCGACGTGGTGGGCGTGAGTTCGACCGCGCCCTGCCCGGACGCCGTCGTCGCCGCCGTGACGCACGCCGGACTGGCGGCCCTGTTCCAGGTCTACGGCAGTTCCGAAACCGGCGGCCTGGGCTGGCGCCGTGCGCATACCGACGACTACACCCTGCTGCCTTATCTGGCACGTGGCGCCGAAGGGGCCGCGCAGGACGATTCCGGGCGCAGCCTGCTGCGCACCCTGCCGGACGGCGCGCTGGAAGCGCTGCGGGCCCAGGACGCGCTGGACTGGCGTGGCGAACGCACATTCGCGGTCGGCCGGCGCTGCGACGGCGCGGTCCAGGTGGGCGGCGTCAACGTCTTCCCGGACCGGGTGCGCGAAGTCCTGCTCGCCCACCCGGGGGTGCTGGACGCCGCCGTGCGCCTCATGCGCCCGGACGAGGGCGTGCGCCTGAAGGCCTTCATCGTGCCGCGTCCGGGCCATCCGGACTTGCTGCACAGCCTGCGCAACTGGATCGACACCCGCCTGCCGGCGCCGGAGCGCCCCAAGGCGCTGACCGTCGGCAGCCAACTGCCGCGCACCGCCATGGGCAAGGCCGCCGACTGGAGCATCACATGATCGACCAACACGTATCCTCGGACCCGCTGGTGGTGTTCGGCGCCGCCCAGGTAGCGCCCGACGAGGTGGTCGCGCTGGCGCGCGGCCACGCGCGCGCCGCCTTGTCGGAAGACGCCGCATTCGCCACCCGGATCGAGGCCGGCGCCGCGCTGCTGGACCGCATCCTGGCCGAGGATGGCGTCATCTACGGCGTCACCACCGGCTACGGCGACTCCTGCGACACGGTGATTCCGCCCGAACTGGTCGCCGAGCTGCCGCATCGCCTGTTCACCTACCACGGCTGCGGCCTGGGCGCCAACTTCACGCGCGAGGAAACACGCGCGATCCTGGCGGTGCGCCTGGCTTCGCTGTGCCGCGGTTCCTCGGGCGTGAGCATGGGCCTGCTGCGCGCGCTGGCCGCACTGCTGCGGCACGACGTGCTGCCGGTGATTCCGTCCGAAGGCTCGGTCGGCGCCAGCGGCGACCTGACCCCGCTGTCCTACGTGGCCGCGGTATTGTGCGGCGAACGCGAAGCCTGGCGGGGCGACGCCCAGGTGAGCGCGGCGAGCGCGCTCGACGCCGCCGGCCTGCAGCCGATCCGCCTGCGCCCCAAGGAAGGACTGGCCCTGATGAACGGCACCGCCGCGATGACCGGCCTGGCCTGCCTGGCCGCCGCCCGCGCCGAGGCCCTGTGCCGGCTGGCCAGCCGCATCACCGCGCTGTCGGCGGTGGCGCTCGGCAGCAATGGCTACCATTTCGACGCCACCCTGTTCGCGGCCAAGCCCTACCCCGGCATGGGCCAGGTGGCGGCCTGGATCGGCGCCGACCTCGGTTACCAGGCCGAGCAACAGGAGCGCAACAGCCCGCGCCTGCAGGACCGCTACTCGATCCGCTGCGCGCCGCACGTGATCGGGGTGCTGGCCGATGCCCTGCCCTGGATGCGCAGCCACATCGCGCTCGAGCTCAACAGCGCCAACGACAATCCGCTGGTGGACGTCGCCTCCGGACGCGTGCTGCACGGCGGCCACTTCTACGGCGGCCACATGGCCTTCGCCATGGACGCCATGAAGAACGCGGTGGCCAACATCGCCGACCTGCTCGACCGCCAGATGGCCCTGCTGGTGGACGCCCGCTACAACAACGGCCTGCCGCCCAACCTGCGCGGCGCCCAGGGTCCACGCGCCGCCATCAACCATGGCCTGAAGGCGCTGCAGATCAGCGTCTCGGCCTGGACCGCCGAAGCGCTCAAGCTGACCATGCCGGCCTCGGTGTTCTCGCGCTCGACCGAGTGCCACAACCAGGACAAGGTCAGCATGGGCACGATCGCGGCGCGCGACTGCCTGCGCATCATCGCGCTCACCGAACAGGTGGCGGCCGCGCTCCTGATCGCGACCCGCCAGGCCTGCGCCCTGCGCCATCCGGAGGGCCCGCCCGCGCGCCTCGGGCCCGGCCTGCGCGGCGCGCTGCGCCGCCTGGACGAACTGGTGCCCTTCGTCGGCGAAGACCGGCGCCTCGACGGCGACCTGCACTGCCTGCTGGCGGCGATCCGCAGCCCGGACCCGGCATTGCTGCCTGCCATTGCCGAGAGCCCGGCCGGCAGCCCGGGGCCGGGCATGGCATCATGCGCGCCATGACAGGGGCGACCCTCGGCATCTCCGCCGTCGAGCGCGAAACCAGGCTCTCCAAGGACGTGCTGCGCGCCTGGGAAAAGCGCTACGGTTTCCCCACGCCGATGCGGGATGTGCACGGCGAGCGCTGCTATCCGGTCGAGCAGGTCGAGCGCCTGCGCCTGATGAAGCGCCTGATGGACCAGGGCCTGCGTCCCGGGCGCCTGGCGCAGATGTCCGCGACGCAGCTGGCCGAGCTGGCGCAGCGCCCCGCCGCCGAAGCCACGCAAGCCGCCGCGGCGGACGGCGGCGCGCACGAACTCATCGACAGCCTGCTGGCCATGGTGGCGCAGGACCCGGCCGCGCTGCGCACCGCCTTGCGCCAGCACCTCGCCCGCCTGGGCCTCGAACGCTTCGTCGAGCAGGTCGCGGCCCCGCTCACCGCCGCCGTCGGCGCGCGCTGGGAGGACGGCAGTTTCGACATCTTCGACGAACATCTCTACACCGAGGCCACGACCCGCATCCTGCGCCAGGCACTGGGCAACCTGCCCGAGACCGGCCAGGCGCCGCGCATCCTCCTGACCACCCTGCCGGGCGAAGCGCACGGGCTGGGCTTGACCATGATCGAAGCGCTGCTGGCGCTGGACGGCGCGAACTGCGTCGCCCTGGGCACCGAGACGCCGCCGGCGAGCATCGCCCGTGCGGCGCACAGCCACCGGGCCGACATCGTGGCCCTGTCGTTTTCCGCGGCCTACCCGCGC